>QCJE01000009.1 GCA_003216235.1 Pelagibacteraceae bacterium AG-404-P07 | reverse complement strand
CAGCAAAAAGAGCCGCAGAACTTATTAAACCAGGAGCACCACATGAAGAAATAAGCGAAACAGAAACTCAAAAATGCTTAGATCGTTTTGATAAAATAAGAAATGCCAATGGTGATATTGGAACAGCAGAATTAAGACTCTCAATGCAGAAGACAATGCAATCTAAGTGTGCAGTTTTCAGAACAGAAAAAACTTTGAAAGAAGGTGTTGAGGAAATTAAAAAAACTTTTGATGGTTTAGATAGCTTATCTGTTAAAGATAAATCATTAATATTTAATACTGATTTAGTTGAAACTTTAGAATTTGATAATTTAATTAGACAAGCGGTTGTTACAGTTGACTCTGCATATAATAGAAAAGAAAGTCGAGGAGCACATGCAAGGGAGGATTTTCCTAAAAGAAATGATGAAAAATTCATGCAGCACACACTTGCTTGGTGTGATGGTAAAAGCACAAAAATAAGCTATAGAGAGGTTCACAAATCTACTTTAACAAATGAAGTTCAATATTTTCCACCTCAAGAAAGAGTTTATTAATGGCACAAATTAGTTTACCTGAAAACTCTAAAGTAAAAAAAGGTAAATATTTTAAAGATAAGACTGGCTCGAAAAATTTAAGGAAAGTAAACGTTTATAGGTGGGATCCATCCTCTGGTGAAAATCCTAGAATTGATACATATGAAGTTGATATGGATAATTGTCCTTCCAAAGTATTAGATGTTCTGAATAAAATTAAAAATGAAATAGATCCAACGTTAACTTATAGAAGATCTTGCGCTCATGGAGTTTGTGGCTCGTGTGCAATGAATATGGATGGAAAAAATGGTTTAGCTTGCACAACACCACATGCTGAAATTAATGGAGATATAGATATTTATCCATTACCTCATTTAAAAGTAAAAAAAGATTTAATTGGTGATTTAGATGGTTTGTATAAACAATATCAATCAATAGAACCGTGGTTAAAATCTAATTCTAATTCAGAAACAAAAGAAATCATTCAATCAAAGAAAGATAGAGCAAAATTAGATGGTGCATACGAGTGTATAATGTGTGCTTGTTGTTCAACATCATGCCCTAGTTATTGGTGGAATGGAGACAAGTATTTAGGTCCAGCAGTTTTATTACAAGCGTATAGGTGGATTGTAGACAGTAGAGATGAAGAGAGACAATCAAGACTAAAAAAAGTTGCTGATGAACTTAAACTTTATCGTTGTCATACAATTCTTAACTGTACAAGCGCATGTCCAAAAGGTTTAAATCCTGCAAAAGCTATAGCTGAAATAAAAAAAATGTTAGCAACTGCCAATATTTAAACAATAGACTAATAAGAATTTTTACTCTAAAAGATCGTATTCATGAAATTAATTGAACATTTTGTAGGTGGAAATATAATTCCTGGAACTTCTGATAAAAAAGGTAAAGTGTTTAATCCTGCAACTGGAGAACAAGAAAAAGAAGTAAGATTAGCCTCTAAATCTGACTTAGATCAAGCTGTTATTGTTGCTAAAAAGGCTTTTGAAAACTGGTCACTTAAACCATCTCTTCAAAGGGCAAGAATTATGTTTAAGTTCAAAGAATTAATTGAAAAAAATTCAGATGAACTTACTAAATTAATTGTTTCAGAGCATGGAAAAGTTTATGAGGATGCCAAAGGGTCTCTAACAAGAGGCTTGGAAGTTGTTGAATTTGCTTGTGGTATACCTCACTTACTTAAAGGTGAATTTTCAGAAAATGTTGGTACCAATGTTGATAGTTGGTCTATGCGTCAACCCTTAGGAGTCGTAGCAGGAGTTACACCTTTTAATTTTCCTGCAATGGTACCAATGTGGATGTTCCCTATAGCAATTGCATGTGGAAACGCTTTCATATTGAAGCCTTCTGAAAAAGATCCATCGTGTGCAATCAAGTTAGCTGAACTATTGAAAGAAGCTGGTCTTCCAGATGGAGTTTTTAATGTTGTAAATGGAGACAAAGAAGTTGTAGATGCAATCTTAACAAATAAAGATATCAAGGCAGTAAGTTTTGTAGGCTCAACACCTATAGCAAAATATATTTATGAGAATTCTGCAAAAAATGAAAAAAGAGTTCAGGCACTTGGAGGTGCAAAAAATCATTTAGTAGTTATGCCAGATTGTGATTTAGATGGTGCAGTAAATGGTTTGATGGGAGCTGCTTATGGTTCTGCAGGTGAGAGATGTATGGCTCAATCAGTTGCAGTAGCTGTTGGAGATATAGGTGATGAATTAGTATCAAGATTATCAAAAAAAGCAGAAGCTCTAAAAGTTGGTCCCGGAATGGATAAAAATTCTGAGATGGGACCTTTGGTTACCAAAGAACATCTTGAAAAAGTAAAAGGATATGTTGATTTGGGAATAAAAGAGGGTGCAAAGCTAATTGTTGATGGTAGGAATTTAAAATTACAAGGTTACGAGAATGGTTTCTATATCGGAGGCTGTTTATTTGATCATGTGAAAAAAGAAATGAGAATATATAAAGAAGAAATATTTGGACCAGTTTTATCTGTAGTGAGAGTAAGAACCTTTGAAGAAGCTGCAAAACTTATTAATGATCACGAATACGGAAATGGTGTAAGTATTTACACTAGAGATGGTGACGCTGGGAGAACTTTTGCAAGTAAAATACAAGTTGGAATGGTTGGAATAAATGTTCCTATACCAGTTCCGATGGCTTTTCATAGCTTTGGTGGCTGGAAACGATCTTTATTTGGAGACAGTGCAATGCATGGTATGGAAGGCATAAAATTTTATACAAAACTTAAAACAATAACCTCAAGATGGCCTTCTGGAATTAGATCAAATGCTGAATTCGTAATGCCTACAATGAAATAAGGAGTAACATTTATGAGTAAAATATCTTTAATTGGTGCTGGTCAAATAGGAGGAACCTTAGCACATTTAATTGGAACAAAAGAACTTGTAGATGAAGTTGTTCTCTTTGATGTTGTAAGCGGAATAGCCAAAGGAAAAGCTCTAGATATTGCTCAATCTTCATCAGTAGATGGTTTTAATGTAAAATTTTCAGGCACTGATGACTATAAGGATATTAAAAATTCTGATGTAATTATTATAACTGCGGGTGTCCCAAGAAAACCTGGAATGAGTAGAGATGATCTACTTGGTATAAATTTGAAAATTATTAAACAAGTTGCTGATGGAATTAAACAGAATGCACCAAATGCTTTTGTAATTTGTATTACAAATCCTTTAGATGTAATGGTTATGGCTTTTCAAAAATTTTCAGGTTTACCAGCAAATAAGGTGGTTGGTATGGCTGGAATTTTAGATAGTTCAAGATTTAAATTATTTTTATCTTTAGAACTTAAGATTCCAGTAAAAGAAATAGATGCAATGGTAATGGGTGGGCATGGAGATACCATGGTACCAATGCCTAGATTTACAAAAGTTGCAGGAAAGCCTTTGCTTGATTTGGTAAAAGAGGGAAAAGTTTCTCAAGAAAGATTAGAAGAAATAAATCAAAGAACTAGAGATGGTGGTGCAGAAATAGTAAAGTTTCTTGAAAAGGGATCAGCATTTTATGCACCTGCGGCATCGGGAGTTCAGATGGCAGAGTCATATTTAAATGATGAAAAGAAATTACTACCATGCGCAATTCAGTTAAATGGAGAGTATGGGGTTAATAATGTCTACGCTGGTGTTCCAGTAATAATTGGAAAAAATGGCGTTGAAAAAATAGAACAAATTGAATTGGATGAAAAAGAAAAAAAAGAGTTTATGCATTCAATCGATGCAGTTAAAGCACTCTGGGAAGCGGCATCTAAAATAGATCCTGATCTTTCAAAGTAAAAATGAACATTCACGAACATCAAGCTAAACAAATTTTAAAAAAATATGGTGCGACTGTTCCAAAAGGTGTGTTTGCTCTCTCAGTTGATGAGTTAGTGGAGAAAGCAAAATCATTAAATACAAAAAAATATGTTTTAAAAGCTCAAATTCATGCTGGAGGAAGAGGTAAAGCAGGTGGTGTAAAAATTTTAAATACTATTGAGGAATTAGCTATAGCTGCGAAAGAATTAATGGGAAAAATCTTAATAACTCATCAAACAGGTCCAGATGGAAGAGAGGTAAAAAGATTATATGTTGAAGAGTCTTCAAACATAGAAAAAGAATTTTATCTTTCTTGTTTAGTGGATAGAGCAAGTTCAAAAATTGCTTTTATATCCAGTGATCAAGGCGGAATGGATATTGAGGAAGTGGCAAAAAATAATCCAGAAAAAATTATTACAACAAAAATTAATATAAATAGCGAAATCTCAAAAAAAGATTGTGAAGAAATAATTAAGATTTTTAATTTAAATGATAGTGTAAAAAAACAAGCTATATCATTAATAAAATCTATTTACCAAATGTTTATAAATACAGATGCAAATATGATTGAGGTTAATCCATTAATTTTAACAAAAGAAGAAAAAATAATTTGTTTAGATGCAAAAGTAAATTTTGACTCTAATGCTTTATTTAGACATCCAGAAATTGTTGAGTTTAGAGATTTAAATGAAGAAGATCCGACTGAAATAGAAGCTAGTAAACATGATTTAGCTTATATCAAATTAGATGGAAGCATTGGATGTATGGTTAATGGTGCAGGTTTAGCTATGGCAACAATGGATATAATAAAGTTATATGGTAAAGAACCAGCTAACTTTTTAGACGTAGGAGGAGGTGCCTCAAAAGAAAAGGTTTCTGCAGCTTTAAAAATTATTTTACTAGATAAGAATGTTAAAGGAATCTTAATTAATATTTTTGGAGGCATTATGAGATGTGATGTCCTTGCTCAAGGAGTAGTAGATGCAGCAAAAGAAATAGATATCAGTGTTCCTTTGGTTGTCAGACTTGCAGGTACAAACTTTAAAGAAGGAAGAAAGATATTAGATAACTCAGGATTAAAATTGATTTCTGCTGAAAACTTAGATGATGCTGCTAAAAAAATTGTAGAGGCAATTAAATAAAATGTCTGTATTAGTAAATAGAAATACAAAAATAATTTGCCAGGGTTTTACAGGAGCTCATGGCACTTTTCATTCAGATCAAGCAATTAAATATGGTACAAATTTAGTTGGTGGGGTTACACCAAAAAAAGGGGGTCAAAAACATTTAGATAGACCAGTTTTTAATACTGTTGAAGAAGCTAAAAATCAGGTCGGTGCAGATGCAACAATGATTTATGTGCCAGCTAAATTTGCAGCAGCTGCCATTATAGAAGCAATTGATGCGTGTGTAGAATTAATTGTTTGTATCACAGAAGGTATACCCATTCAGGATATGCTTAAAGTTAAGGAAAAATTAAAAGGGTCAAAAAGTAGATTAATAGGACCTAACTGTCCAGGAATAATAACTCCTGATGAATGTAAAATTGGTATAATGCCAGGAAATATTCATAAGCGTGGCTCAGTTGGAATAGTGTCTAGATCTGGAACTTTAACTTATGAAGCTGTTGCGCAAACTACAGAAAATGGCCTTGGTCAATCAACTTGTATTGGCATTGGAGGAGACCCCATAAATGGTACAAATTTTATTGATTGTTTAGATTTATTTTTAAATGATGAAGAAACACAATCAATTTTAATGATTGGAGAAATTGGTGGTACTGCAGAGGAAGAAGCTGCAGAATTTATAAAAAATCACAAAATTAAAAAACCAATAGTAGGATTTATTGCTGGAATCACTGCCCCACCAGGGAGAAGAATGGGGCATGCAGGGGCCATAATATCTGGCGGAAAAGGGGGAGCTGAGGATAAAATAAAAAAAAATGGAAAACTGTGGAATAACAATGGCTAACTCTCCATCAAAAATTGGAAAAACATTGTTCAATAAATTGTCTAATTGAAAATTTTTTTTCTAGGCTTATATTGAAATAGATAATGTCTTCTTCTAAAAATCTTGAATATGAAAAAACAGCTTTTTTAAGCAAATCTAATAGCTCTTTTATAGAAGAAATGTATGTGAAGTTTATAAACAACGATCCTAATTTACCAAATAGCTGGAAAGAATATTTCAACGAAATTGGAGAAGAGGCTGACGTTGTTATTAAAGAGATAAATGGCCCATCATGGAGCCGCACACCTAAGCAATCATTAAATAAAGACAACCAAAAAGATTTAAAAAATAATAGTTCTTTAAGTCAAATTGAAATTATGAGATCAAATGCTAATTCAATTAAAGCTGTAGCAATGATTAGATCTTATAGACAAAGAGGTCACTTAATTGCAAAATTAGATCCTCTAAATTTGTTAAAAGCAGATTATTTAGATGAACTGCATCCAGAGTCATATGGATTTAAAAAAGAAGATTATAATAAAAAAATATTTCTTGATGGGGTGACCAATAAACAAGAGTCTAATATTAAGGAAATACTTGAATTTTTGAGAGAAAAGTATTGTGGTTCATTAGGCTACGAATATATGCATATTTCTAATCCTACAGAGAGAAAATGGTTCAGAGATAGAGTTGAAAAGACAGATGATTTTAAATTTACTCAAAATGGTAAAGAGGCAATTTTAAATAAACTTATACAAGCTGAAGGATTTGAAAAGTTTCTTCACACAAAATACGTGGGTACAAAAAGATTTGGTTTAGATGGAGGTGAAAGTTTAATACCAGCTCTTGAGCAGATAATTAAGATAGGTGGTCAGTCTCAAGTAAAAGAAGTCAAAATTGGAATGTCTCACAGAGGAAGATTAAATGTTTTAGCTAATGTACTTCAAAAATCTTATAAAAGAATATTTAACGAATTCGCTGGTGAAATAAACTCTACTAAAGAAGATAGTGCAGGAGATGTTAAATATCATTTGGGTGCTTCATCAAATAGAGAATTTAATGGAAATTCAGTACATGTAAGTCTCACTGACAATCCATCTCATTTGGAAGCAGTAAATCCAGTTGTACTTGGGCAAACAAGAGCTAAACAATATTTTCATCAAGACAAACAAAGAAAAAAAGTAATTCCAATATTAATACATGGAGATGCAGCTTTTGCAGGCCAGGGAGTAGTTGCCGAATGCTTTGCTATGTCAGGTCTTCCAGGTCATAACACTGGTGGAACAATACATATTATAATTAATAACCAAATAGGTTTTACTACAAGCCCAAGGTTTGCTAGATCCTCACCTTACCCTTCTGATATCGCAAAAATGGTTGAAGCTCCAATTATACATGTTAATGGAGATGATCCTGAAGCAGTAGTATATGCAGCAAGAATAGCAACTGATTTTAGATTAAAATTTAATAGAGATGTAGTGATTGATTTAATTTGTTATAGGAGGTTTGGACATAATGAGGGGGATGAGCCATCATTTACTCAACCACTTATGTATAAAAAAATAAAATCACATCCTTCACCAGTTAAAGTATATGGAGAAAAACTGGTTAACGAAAAATCTATTTCAAATGATTATTTAAATGTAGCAATTAAAAAATTTAAAGATTTGTTAAATGAACAATTTAAAAATGCAAAAGATTACAAACCAAAAATAGAATGGTTTGAAGGAACTTGGTCGCGATATAAGCCCGAGAAAGGAAAGGATAAAAGAGGTATTACTGGTTCAGATATCAAAAAACTGCAAGAAATATCAAATAAAATCAATACAATTCCTGTTGAAATTAATCTACATAAAACAATTTCAAAAATATTGGAAAATAGAAAATTAACTGTAAAAAATGGTACAGGCATTGACTGGTCCACAGCAGAAGCTTTGGCATTTGGATCACTGGTAGAAGAAGGTTATCCAGTTAGACTAGTTGGTCAAGATTCGGGAAGAGGTACATTTAGCCAAAGACATTCAGTTTTGCGAAATCAATTAGATAATTCTAGATATATCCCACTAAATAATATCTCTAAAAAGCAAAAACAGTTTGAAGTTGTAGATAGTTTTTTATCTGAATTAGCTGTTCTTGGGTTTGAATATGGTTATAGCTTAGTTGAACCAAATACATTAACTCTGTGGGAAGCCCAATTTGGAGACTTTGCAAATGGGGCTCAAGTTGTAATTGACCAATTTATTGCATCAGGAGAAAGAAAATGGTCAAGAGCATCTGGTTTAGTTATGTTGCTACCTCATGGATATGAAGGACAAGGCCCTGAACATTCTTCAGCAAGATTAGAAAGATTTTTACAGTTATGCTCTAATGACAACATGCAAGTGATGAATTGTACAACTCCTGCTAATTATTTTCATGCTTTAAGAAGACAAATGCACAGAGATTTTAGAAAACCTTTAATCATCATGACCCCGAAATCACTGTTAAGACACAAACAGTGTGTATCAAATATACAAGATTTTAGTAAAAATAATTCATTTCATAGAGTTTTATGGGATCATGCTATAGATCCAAAAAGTAAAGGTTTTATAAAATTAAAAAAACCAAAAAAAATTGAAAAAGTGATTCTTTGTTCAGGAAAGATTTACTTTGATTTAATAGATGCTCGAGAAAAATTAAAAAGGGATAATGTTATTTTTTTTAGAATTGAACAATTATATCCTTTTCCAGCAAAAGCTTTAGCCAAAGAATTGAGACCTTATATTAAGAATGCGAAGTTTTATTGGTGTCAAGAAGAACCTAAAAATATGGGAGCATGGTTCTCAGTAAGAGATTATATACAATGGACATTAGATAAGATAAAGGCTAATAATAATTATGTTTCTTACATAGGAAGAAGCCCGGACGCATCTCCAGCAACTGGATATGTGAAATGGCATATTTCTCAACAACAAGAAATTATAAAGAAAGTTTTTGAATAATTTAAAATGAGTGAAAAAATTATTGTCCCAGTATTAGGTGAAAGCATTACAGAAGCAACAGTTTCTAAATGGTTAAAAAAAGAGGGGGAAACTGTTGAAATAGATGAACCAATAGTAGAGTTAGAAACTGATAAAGTTAATCTAGAAGTCCCCTCACCTGTTTCTGGTACATTAAAAAAAATTGACTCAAAAGATGGTTCGATTGTAGAAGTAGGAGCCGTATTAGGCTCTGTTTCTGAAAGTAGTTCAAAGGATAAAAAAAATGAAATTATCGAAAAACTTCAAGTAACTCCTAAAGAAACACAAAAAGATAATGTGGTAAATTTAGAAACCCAAAAAGAAGAACCTAAAATTTTTGAAGAAAAAAATGATGATAAAGAAAACATAGAAAAGCCTTTAGTTTTAATTAATGAAGTAGAAGAAACTCAAGAATTGGAAGCTGAAGAGCAATTCAAAAATCAATCGTTATCTCCAGCAGTAAGAAAAATTATTTCAGAAAATAAAATTGATCTAGAGAAAATCAAAGGTTCAGGAAAAGATGGAAGAGTATTAAAAGGTGATTTATTAGGTTTGATGGGTGTAAATCCACCACCATCAGAGAGAAAAATTAAATATGGTCAAGAAGAGAGAATTAAGATGACCAGATTAAGACAAACTATAGCGAAAAGATTAAAACAAGCTCAAGAAAATGCAGCACTATTAACAACTTTTAATGAAGTAGATATGACAAACATCACTGAGATGAGAAAAGAAAATCAAGAAGATTTTCAGAAACGATATGGAATAAAATTAGGTTTAATGTCATTTTTTGTAAAATCGTGCATAGTAGCCTTAAAAAATTTTCCAGCAATAAATGCCGAAATTGATGGAGATACAATTGTTTATAAGAACTATTATAATATAAGTTTCGCAGTTGGCACTGACAAAGGTCTCGTAGTTCCTGTATTAAAAAATGCTGATGAATTATCCTTTGCTGATATAGAAAAAAATATAAAAAATATTTCTGAAAAAGCAAGAGATGGAAAGCTTACAATTGAAGACCTTCAAGGAGGCACTTTTACAATTAGTAATGGCGGGGTTTATGGATCTATGCTCTCTACTCCGATTTTAAATTTACCTCAATCAGGTGTTTTAGGTATGCATAATATCATAGACAGGCCTATAGTAATTGATGGAGAAATTAAAATCAGACCCATTATGTACTTAGCATTATCTTATGACCATAGAATAGTTGATGGAAAAGAGTCTGTTTCTTTTTTAAAGATGGTTAAAGAAAATTTAGAAGATCCAAGAAGGTTATTTTTAGATATTTAAATGTCAGAAAAATTTCAAGCAGCTGTAATTGGTGGAGGCCCAGGTGGATATGTATGTGCAATTAGACTTGCACAGTTAGGTTTTAAAACTGCATGCATAGAGTCAAGGGGATCACTTGGAGGAACATGTTTAAACATAGGCTGTATTCCATCAAAAAGTTTGCTCAATTTATCTGAGGAATTTCATAAAGCTAAAAATTTATCTAATAAAGGAATTGAAATTGGAGAGATAAAATTAAATCTATCAAAGATGATGAAAAATAAAGATAAAGCAGTAACAATTTTGACAAAAGGGGTAGAATTTTTATTGAAGAAAAATAAAGTATCTTACTTTAAAGGTACTGGAAGTTTTAAATCAAAAAATGAAATTTTAATCAAAGATAAAGAAGGTAAAGAAAGTTCAATACAATCAGATAAGATTATAATTGCTTCAGGTTCAGAACCAGTATCATTACCAAGTGTTGAATTTGATGAAAAAATTATTCTTTCATCAACGGGTGCCCTAAATTTAAATCAAGTACCAAAAAAAATGGTTGTTGTTGGAGGTGGTTATATAGGACTTGAAATGGGATCAGTTTGGTCAAGACTTGGTTCAGAGGTTCATGTAGTTGAATTTTTAGATCATATTACCCCAGGTATGGATAAGGAAATTTCAAACGAGTTTATGAAAATTCTTAAAAAACAAGGAATTATATTTCACATGCAGCATAAGGTTGAAAAAATTAAAAAAGATAAATTAGGAGCAATAATTTCAACATTAGACAAAAGTGGAAATAAAAAAAACTTTGATTGTGACGTTGTCTTAATTTCAGTGGGTAGAAAACCAAACACCAGGGGTTTAAATCTTGAGAAAATTGGTGTTGAGTTAGATGAGAGAAAAAGAATTAAAACAAACAAAAATTTTCAAACTAATATAAGCAATGTATATGCTATTGGTGATGTTATAGCAGGACCCATGTTAGCTCATAAAGCAGAAGACGAAGGAATTGCTGTAGCTGAAAATATTGCCGGTCAATCAGGTCACGTAAACTATGATACAATTCCAGGGGTAGTTTATACCACACCAGAAGTAGCATCTATAGGAAAAACTGAAGAGCAATTAAAAGAGGAAAATATAAAGTATAAAATTGGTAAATTTTCATTTATGGCAAACTCGAGAGCAAAAGCTATTGATGATGCAGAAGGATTCGTAAAAATTTTAGCAGATGAAAAAACAGACAAAGTTTTGGGAGCACATTTAATAGGGCCTCATGCAGGTGAGTTAATTGCTGAAATAGGTGTTGCCATGGAGTTTGGTGCTAGCTCTGAGGACATTGCAAGGACATGCCACGCTCATCCAACTTTCTCTGAGGCTGTAAAAGAAGCTGCATTATCTGTGGATAAAAGAGCAATACACTCATAAAAATTTTTCATATTATTCAAATATGAGATTTCCGATTCTTTTACCAAATATATTTAATCACCCATTTACCTATGAAAGTGATTTAAAATTAAATATGGGAGATTTTGTCGAGGTTCCTTTTGGTAAATCTAAGATAATAGGTGTTGTATGGAATGATTTTGAAAAAAATAGTTTAAAAAAATTTAAAGTAAAAAAAATTATTAATAAATTAGACATCCCTAGTTTAAAAAAAAACACAATAAATTTTTTAAATTGGTTCTCCGAATATAATATCGTTCCAAAAGGGATGGCTCTAAAACTAGTTTTATTGAGTGGTAAGCCTGTAAAAAAATTTGAAAAAAAAGATTATCAAAATTTCATTTCAGATATAAAAGATAATCAAATAAAGTTAACCTCAGAACAAAAAATATCTTTAAGTCAAATAAATAAATTTAATAAAAAATTTAATGTTCATGTTTTACAAGGTACAACTGGTTCTGGAAAAACAATTGTATATTTTGAAGCTTTGAAGAATATTTTAAAAAAAGGTAAGCAAGGTTTAATTATGTTGCCTGAAATTGGTTTAACAAATCAATTTGAAAAGAAATTTTATGAATTTTTTGGTTTTAATCCCGCAATCTGGCATTCAGGTATAACAAAAAAGAATAAAGAGATTATTTGGAGTGGAATAATTTCAGATGAAATAAAAGTAGTTATTGGGGCACGATCATCTTTATTTTTACCCTTTAAAGATTTGGGGCTTATCATAGTTGATGAGGAACATGATCAATCATACAAACAAGATGAGGGAGTAACATACAATGCGAGAGATATGGCAATATCAAGAGCATCATTTGAAAATATACCAATAAATTTAATAACTGCTGTTCCATCAGTTGAAACATATGAAAATATGAAAAAAAATAAATATAGTTTTTCAAAACTTGAACAAAGATATCAAAATGCTTCATTGCCTAACTATGAAATAATTAATCTAAATAATGCTAAATTAGAAAAACAATCCTGGCTTTCAAAAGAAGTAATTCAAAAAGTTAATTTTCATTTAGAAAAAAAAGATCAGGTTTTATTTTTTTTAAATAGAAGAGGATTTTCTCCTAATGCTTTGTGTAAGAAATGTTTTTTAAGTTTTTCATGTCCAAATTGTTCAATTAATTTAGTCTATCACAAAAAAAAGAATAATTTACTGTGTCATTACTGTGGATTCAAAACCTCCTTAGATAGAGATTGTCAAAAAGAAGGTAAATGTAATTTAATATTTAGTGGTCCAGGTGTGGAGAGAATTTCAGAGGAAATAAAAAAGATTTTTCCTTTAAAAAAAATTGAAATTTTTTCTAGCGATACAATGAATAAAAAAAGTTCAAAAGATAAATTGGAAAAAATAGTAAAAAATGAAATTCAAATTTTAGTTGGAACTCAGTTGATTTCAAAGGGTTTTCACTTTCCAAATTTGAATTGCATTGTTGTAGTTGATACTGACCTATCCTCTCAAGGTCATGATTTGAGGTGTGCAGAAAAAAACTTACAATTATATCATCAATTATCTGGTAGAGCTGGACGTACTGGTCAACCTTCAACAGTTTATTTTCAAACTTATAATTTTAATTCAAAAATGATTTTAGATATTACAAATAAAAATCCTGAAATTTTTTTAAATAAAGAAATAGAAATAAGAAAAAAAAATAATCTTCCACCTTTTCAAAGATTTATTTCTTTAATTTTAACAGGTGAAAATGAAACCAGTCTTGAAAAAGAAGCAATTAAATTCAAGTTATTTTTAGAAAATAAAGTTAATGGAAAAATTTTGGGTCCAGTAAGTGCTCCTATTTTTAAACTTAAAAAAAAATATCGTATTAGATTGTTAATTAGAGGTTCAAAATCTCTAAAATTACAGAATTCTTTAGCAAAAATAATTTCAAAACATAAATTTTTATCAGGAATAAAACTTTCAGTTGATGTCGATCCAATAAGCTTTAATTAAAGCCTAAAAAAAACAGTTTTTAGTCAATGTGTTACTTGAAGACTATTAGGTCATATGTTAATTAAAGCGAGATTTTATAATAATCATAAACATTTTAAAGGTAGAAAGTTGAGTAAAAATAAGGAATTTTCTGATACTTCAGCTAATAGATACTCTTTAGCTTTATTTGAGTTAGCTAGTGAGTCCAATGTACTTGTTTTGATTGAAAAAAACTCCAATGCTTTTTTGAATTTAATCTTAAATAATAAAGATTTAAATAATTTAATAAAAGATCCTACTATAAGCCGTGATATTTTAATCAATATAATCAATAAGCTATCTGAAAATTCTAAATTAGAAGTTTTATTTAAAAATTTCTTAAATTTTTTAATCATAAAAAGAAGATTTTTTTATATAGAAAAAATACTCAAAAGTTTTAACGAAATTTGCTCAGAAAAAAGAGGAGAGTTGAAAGCAGAGATTAAATCTGCAAAAGAATTATCTCAGGAAGAAGTTAATAAAATTACAGAAGAACTATCTAATAGTTTTAAGTCAAAGATAAAATTAAACTACAATTATGATCAAAGTTTGATTGGAGGTTTAGTTGTGCAAATTGGGAGTACAATGATTGATACCTCTATTAAAAATAAATTACAACAAATCGAAAATAGAATGATAGAGGCATAATATGGAAATAAATCCCTCAGAAGTTACAAAAATTTTAAAAGAACAAATAAAAAACTTTGGTGAAAAAGCTGAAGTTTCTGAGGTAGGACAAGTATTATCTGTTGGGGATGGAATAGCTAGAATTTATGGTTTAGATAACGTCCAGGCTGGTGAGATGGTTGAGTTTTCAGATGGCTCAAAAGGTATGGCCTTAAATTTAGAAAGTGAAAATGTAGGAGTTGTAATTTTTGGAGATGATAGGAATATAAAAGAGGGTGATATTGTTAAAAGAACAGGAAGCATTGTTGATACACCAGTTGGAAAAGAATTATTAGGTAGAGTTGTAGATGGACTAGGAAATCCAATAGATGGAAAAGGACAATTAGATAAAGGAGTTAAAAAAAGCAGAGTAGAAGTAAAGGCTCCTGGAATTATTCCAAGACAGTCAGTTAGCGAACCTATGCAAACAGGTTTAAAATCTATTGATAGTTTAGTTCCAGTTGGAAGAGGACAGCGTGAGTTAATTATTGGTGATAGACAAACAGGTAAAACTGCAGTTGCAATCGATGCTATTATTAACCAAAAAAAAATTAATGAGTCTGGTGATGAGAAACAAAAACTTTATTGCATTTATGTTGCGATTGGCCAGAAAAGATCAACAGTAAGACAAATTCAAAAAACATTAGAAGAAGCTGGAGCAATGGAGTACACAACAATCGTTGCTGCTACAGCATCTGACTCTGCACCACTTCAGTTTTTAGCGCCTTACACAGGATGTACAATGGGTGAATATTTCAGAGATAATGGAATGCATGGATTAATTATTTATGATGATTTATCTAAGCAGGCTGTTGCTTATAGACAAATGTCTCTTTTGTTAAGAAGACCTCCAGGTCGTGAAGCTTACCCTGGTGATGTATTCTATCTACATAGTAGATTACTAGAAAGAGCAGCGAAATTAAGTGATGAGCATGGTGGAGGTTCTTTAACAGCGCTTCCAATTATTGAAACACAAGGTGGTGACGTATCAGCGTTTATTCCAACTAACGTAATTTCAATTACAGATGGTCAAATTTTTTTAGAAACTGAACTTTTTAACCAAGGGATCAGACCAGCTATTAACGTTGGTTTGTCTGTTTCTAGGGTTGGTTCTTCAGCACAGACAAAAGCGATGAAAAAAGTTTCTGGATCAATGAAATTAGAATTAGCACAGTACAGAGAGATGGCTGCCTTCGCACAATTTGGTTCTGATTTAGATGCATCAACACAGCAACTTTTAAATAGAGGATCAAAATTAACTGAACTTCTTAAACAAAAACAATATTCACCAATGACAGTAGCTGAACAAGTTATTTCTGTCTTCTGTGGAGTAAAGGGATATTTGGATGATATTGAATTAAAAGACATTGCTGATTTCGAAAATAAAATTATTGAAAAATGTAAGTCTGATAAACCTGAAATAATTGATTCAATTCAAAGCTCAGGTAAACTTGAAGATGATAAAGAAAAATTACTAATTGAAGCAATTACTCAGTTAAAGGAAAATTTTAAATCTTAATTTATTATGGCAAGTTTAGATGACCTTAAAAAAAGAATAGCTAGTGTAAAGTCTACACAGAAAATTACAAAAGCTATGAAGATGGTGGCAGCAGCAAAACTTAGAAGAGCACAGGAAAGTGCTGAGAAGGGAAGACCTTATTCAGAAAAAATGAATAATATAATTCTTAATCTTTCTAATGGGATTTCAGATAAAGAAAATGCTCCAAAATTATTATCTGGATCAGGTGATGACAAAGTGCATCTTTGCGTTGTGATGACTTCTGATAGAGGTTTATGTGGTGGTTTTAATTCAAATATAATTAAAAAAGCTAAGAGCTACTTTGCAAAACTTACAGAAAATGGAAAAGAATTAAAGATTATAACTGTAGGCTCTAAAGGTAACGACCAACTTAAAAGAGCTTATGGCGATAAAATAATTGCAAATATCTCATTTAAAGAATCTAAACATGCTAATTATTTTGATGCTGAAAAAGTTGGCAGAATAGTAATTGAAAAATTTAGTGCTGAAGAGTTTGATGTTTGCACTATTTTTTATAACCAATTTAAAAATGTAATTACGCAAATTCCTCAAGCCCAACAAATAATCCCTTTGAATGTTGAAAATTCAGAGAAAGATAAACCTGAGGATAATTACGAATTTGAACCAGATGAAGATGAAATTTTAAGTAATTTGTTGCCAAAAAATATTTCAACACAAATATTTAAGGCGATGTTAGAGAATTCAGCTAGTGAACAGGGCTCAAGAATGAGTGCAATGGATAATGCAACCCGGAACGCAGGTGAAATGGTTGACAAACTTACTATCGAGTATAATAGAAGTCGTCAGGCAGCAATTACTAAAGAACTAATAGAAATCATATCAGGAGCAGAGAGTTTATAATTATGAGCAAAGGGACAATTACACAAGTTATTGGAGCAGTAGTAGACGTAAAATTTGATGGAGATCTTCCAGAAATTTTAACAGCCTTAGAATGTAAAAATGGAGATAATAGATTAGTTTTAGAGGTTGCTCAGCACCTAGGAGAATTTACTGTTAGAACTATTGCAATGGATGCCACAGAAGGATTAAAAAGAGGCGATCAAGTGACTAACACTAAAGCACCTATTCAAGTTCCTGTAGGACCAGAAACATTAGGAAGAATAATTAATGTAATTGGAGAGCCCATTGATGAAAGAGGTGAAGTAAAAACTAAAGAAAGTTGGCCTATTCATAGAGCTGCACCAGAGTTTAATGAACAATCTACTGAGACAGAAATATTGGTTACAGGTATTAAAGTAATCGACTTGTTAGCACCATATGCAAAAGGTGGAAAAATTGGACTATTCGGTGGAGCTGGAGTTGGAAAAACAGTTTTAATTATGGAGTTAATTAACAACGTTGCAAAAGCACACGGTGGTTTTTCAGTTTTTGCTGGTGTTGGAGAGAGAACTAGAGAGGGAAATGATTTATATCACGAGATGATAGACTCAGGTGTAATAAAAAAGGATGGAGCTGGATCTAAAGCTGCCCTAGTTTATGGACAAATGAATGAACCTCCAGGAGCTAGAGCTAGAGTTGCTCTTACAGGATTGACTGTAGCTGAGTATTTTAGAGATCAAGAAGGTCAAGACGTTCTTTTCTTCGTAGATAATATTTTTAGATTTACTCAAGCAGGTTCCGAGGTATCTGCTCTATTAGGAAGAATACCATCAGCTGTTGGATATCAGCCGACACTCGCAACTGACATGGGTAACCTTCAAGAAAGAATTACTACAACCAACAAAGGATCAATTACATCAGTACAGGCAATTTATGTACCAGCTGATGACTTAACTGACCCTGCACCAGCAACTTCATTTGCTCACTTGGATGCAACCACTGTTCTTTCAAGACAAATTGCAGAGATAGGTATTTATCCTGCGGTTGACCCACTTGACTCTACTTCAAGAATTTTGGACCCTAGAATAGTTGGCGATGAGCATTACAGAGTTGCTAGAGAAGTTCAAAAAATCTTACAAACTTATAAATCTTTACAAGATATTATTGCTATTTTAGGAATGGATGAATTATCTGAGGAAGATAAATTAGTTGTAGCTAGAGCTAGAAAAATTCAAAGATTTTTATCACAACCTTTCTTTGTTGCTGAGGTATTTACTGGATCACCAGGTAAGCTTGTAGATTTGGAGTCAACTATAAAAGGCTTTGATGCTATTTGCAAAGGTGAGTATGATCATCTTCCTGAAGCTGCATTTTATATGGTAGGTACAATTGAGGAGGCTATTGAAAAAGCAGAAAAAATGAAAAAAGATGCTGCCTAGTGAGTGAAGAATTTAAAATAGAAATTGTAAACCCAGATAAATCCTTTTTATCTAAAGAGGACGTAACTGAAGTAGTTGTCCCAGCTTTCGAGGGTGAAATGGGAATACTTAGAGATCATATTTCGATAATATCTTTTTTAAAGCCAGGAATAATTACTATTCAAGCAAAATCCGGGGAAGAAAAATATTATGTAGAGGATGGTATTATAGAGTTCAAAAATAATAATCTTTCTGTGCTTACAAGTTCTATCTTAAATTTGAAAGATATTGAAAAAAATAAATTACAAGATTTAGTTAAAATTGCTGAAGAAGAAGCTAATAAAACAGATATAAGTGATGAGTTAAAATATTTAGCTGATCAAAAAGTTGAAACTTTAAAATCACTTAATTAATTATTTTTTTTACTTTACTTTTAATTTCTTTATAAACATGAAGTTTAAAATCAACTACAACCTCTGTAATCATTTCTAAATCAATCCATCTCCAATCTAAAAATTCAGGTTTGTTTGTTTTTAAATTAATTTCATCTTCATTACCTAAAAATTTCATTAAAAACCATTTTTGTTTTTGACCTCTGTATTTTCCTTTCCATATAATCCCAAGTAAATTTTTAGGAAGCTCGTATTTAGTCATTCCATCTAACTCTTTAATTAGTCTAACATTCTTAATATTTGTTTCCTCTTCTAGCTCTCTATAGGCAGCTGATAAAAAATCTTCACCCTTATCCACTCCGCCTTGAGGCATCTGCCAAAAGTCTTTAGGATTATCAATTCTTTTTGCCACAAAAACTTTGTTGTCTTTATTTAAAAGAATAATACCTACACCACTTCTAAGTGGTAAATTTTTAAATTTTTCTGACATTCTTAACCGTTAAGAAGTTTGATTGCGTAATTTAATTGATTATCTGTATTCGTTTTAATTCTAAATTCATTTGAGTCTTCATTGATTTCAATATCTGGCGATACACCAACTTCAGAAATAGATTTTCCTGAGGGTAGATAATATTTAGCAACAGTTAATCTAATTGCTCCTTTGTTTTTTAAAGGAATAATTGATTGAACTGATCCTTTTCCAAAACTATTTTCACCAAGCAAAATTGCTCTTTTATGATCTTTTAAAGCACCAGCAACAATTTCTGAAGCTGAAGCTGAACCATAATTAATCAAAACAATTAAAGTTTTTCCATTAGTAAGATCTCCTTTTTTAGCAAACCATTTTCTATTTTCTGATGCCTTTCTACTTTTTGTAGATACTATTTCTCCACTATTTAAAAAAAAATCTGAAATTTTTATTGCTTGTGAAAGTAATCCGCCTGGGTTATTCCTTAAATCTAAAATGTAAGCTTTTAAATCTCTATTTTTTTCTAATTTTTTAATTTCTTTTTCAATTTGATTTCCACTATTTTCATTAAATGATGTTAATCTAATATAACCAATATTTTTTTTTAAAAGATCAGCTTTAACTGATTTAATTTCAATAATTTCTCTTACAATATAAAAATTTAGTGCTTTTTTCTCCCCCCTTCTTCTAACAGTTAATTCTATACCTGATCCCACTGGACCTCTCATTAAATCAACAGCCTCAATTAAAGATTTACCTTGAACTTGTGTATTATCAATTTTGACTATGTAATCACCAGCCCTTATTCCAGCTTTAGAGGCTGGAGTATCGTCTATTGGAGAGATTACTTTTACAACACCAGACTCCATCGTTACCTCGATTCCTAAACCACCAAATTCCCCGCTAGTTTCAGTTTGCATTTCATTAAAAACTTCTGGTGACATATAACTGGAGTATGGATCCAATGATTGAAGAAGACCATCGATTGCAGAGTCCATACTATCTGATTGATTTATTTCATCGACATATTCCTTATTTATTTTTTCTAAAACCTCACCAAATAGGTCTATCTTTTTATAGATTTCATTTTCAGAGGAAAAAGTATTATTTATAAAAAAAAAATAGGATAAAAAAAATAGAGAGAATAAATTTTTTTTCATATTATTAATTTTTCTTTTGGTATTAATTCTGACCACATTTTTTCTAATTCGTAAAATTTTCTTTTTTCAGGGTGAAAAATATGAACAATAAGGTCAATACCATCAACTAATTTCCACTCACTACTTTCTTTTCCTTCTATTTTAGAATTTTGAATACCATTATCTTTTAATTTTTCTAGAACCTGTTCAGATAAAGCTTGAATATGTCTTGAAGATGTTCCGCTAGCAATAATCATGTAGTCAGCCATAGAACTTTTATCCTTTAAATCTATACTTATGATGTCTTGAGCTTTATTAATGTCTAAGGTTTTTATTACGATTTGTTTTAAATCTGAAATTTTATCCATTAATTAAATAAACCTTATCAAATTTTTCTCAATTGAGAAGATGAAATATTAACCTTTTTGAACTTAATAAAATTCAAATTTTTACCATTTAATCTTTTAAATGATATTGAATTAAACGACTTTTTTTTATACCCATGCCTATCAAAAACTATAATTTTGCACTTTTGAGAAATAATTTTCCATTTATGCCATTTATGAAAGTTAATTAAATTATCCGCACCCATTAAAAAATAGATTTCTAATTTACTATTCTTTTTAAGATAATTGATTAAATCAATAGTCTTGTTTGATCTAATTATTTTCTCAAAAAATTTTATTTCTATAAAAGAATGAGATTTTGTAAATTTTTTACATTCTCGAATTTTCTCTTTGATATTTGTACCACTTTTTTTCTTTAAAGGACTTTTTTTAGTAATTGCCCAAATTACTTTTTTTAATTTTAATATTTTTTTGGCCTCTTTAGAAATTGCTATATGACCCTTATGAGCTGGATCAAAAGAACCACCAAGTATTCCTATCTTCCTGTTTAAATTCAATTTATTTCCTTATTTTTCCATCGCTTGTTATTTGATATTTATATGACACTAACTGGTTTAATCCAACAGGACCTCTGGGTGGTAGTGTATTAGTAGAAATTCCAACTTCTCCACCAAAACCAAATTCAGCACCATCTGCAAATTGGGTAGAAGTATTGTGCATTGCAATTGAGCTTTTTACTTCTTTTAAAAATTTTTTTGCAGATTTTTTGTTTTGAGTGATGATAGAGTCTGTATGCATAGTGCCATATTTATTAATATGTTTGATTGCCTCATTAATATCTTTTACTGATTTTACAGAAACAATAGCTGACAGATATTCCTTAGACCAATCTTTTTTAGTAGCTTTAATTATTTTTCCGTTATAATTTTGAATAATTTTTTTATCTCCTATTATTTTACATCCATTTTTTTCTAGGTTTTTTAAAATTTGAATACCTATTTTCCTTATTATTTTTTCGTGTAAAAGAATAGTTTCTGTTGCCCCACAGATAGCAGTATTTCTTAATTTTGCGTTATATACAATTTTTTTTGCAATTAAAGGATTAGCATCTTTGTCAACATAAGAATGGCAAATACCCTCTAAATGACCAATTGTTGGCACTGATGATAAACTTTGAACTTTTTTAACTAATTCTTTTCCTCCTCTAGGTATAATAACATCAATAAACTTACTCATTTTATTCAACATGAAATCAACCACATTTCTTTTTTTTATATTTATGAATTGGACAAAATTTTCATCCACACCATTCTTTTTTAAAGATTTTCTAAACAATTTTGAAAGAAGAAGATTTGAATAAAATGCTTCAGAGCCACCTTTTAAAATTACCGAATTTCCAGATTTAAAACACAATGAAGCCACATCTGATGTAACATTAGGTCTACTTTCATAAATGACTCCAATGACACCTATAGGGACTGATACTTTTGAAATTTTTAAACCATTCGGTCTTTTCCATTTTTCTAAGGTGACATAAGTAGGATCTTTTAATTTGATAATCTTATTAACTGAATTAATAATATCTAATATTTTTTTATCAGACAAAACAAGTCTATTGATTAAATTATCTTTTAATTTTTTTTTGTAAGCATTTTTAATATCTTTTTGATTTTCTTTAATAATCATCTTTTTATTTTTTTTGATAAGTGAACAGTAGTCTTTTAATATTTTATTTTTTTTGTCTGAATGTATTTGAGATGAAAAAGCTTTTACTGATTTTTTACCAATTTTTAATAATAAATTCTTCATTAGATTTCAACCAAATCATCTTTATGTACTACTTCTGATTTTGAAATGTAACCAAGTATTTTTTCAATCTCATGTGATTGACATCCCATTATTTTGAAGATTTCTTCTGATGAAAAAGAACTTAGGCCTCTTGCAAACTCTTTATATTTCATATCAAAAATCTTTATATGATCACCTTTATTAAATTTTCCTGAAACTTTCTTTATACCAGCAGCTAATAAACTTTTTCCATTTATTAGCGCTCTCTTAGCACCATCATCAATAATAAGCTCTCCTTTAGGAGAAATAGAGCTAATTATCCATTTTTTTCTTGCATGTAATTTTGATACTTTTGACACAAATACAGTACAATTATTTTTTTTCTCAATTTTATCAACTGGATTTAAATGTAATCCATTTGCTATAATCATATTACAACCAGATAAGTTACAAATTTTAGCTGCTTCGATTTTAGTGCTCATTCCACCTTTACCTAATTTTGTCATCCCCTTAACATTAATTCCTTGAATATCTTTGGTTATATTTTCAACCTTTTTTATTAATTTTGCATCGTTATATATTTTAGGATTTTTTGTGAAAAGTCCATCAACATCAGATAATAGAATTAATGTATCTGCATTTGTAATTTGAGCTACCCTTGAAGCTAATCTATCATTATCTCCATATTTTATTTCTGATGTAGCAATTGTATCATTTTCATTTACGATTGGGATATAATCAAGTTGAAATAAATTTTCGAATGTCCTTTTTGCATTAATTGATCTTCTTCTTTCCTCAGTATCATCTAAAGTTAATAAAATTTGAGATATATTTAGTTTGAATTTAAAAAAAGTTCGAGAGAATAAATTCATTAACTCTATTTGGCCAACGGAGGCGATTGCTTGACTTTTATCTAGCTTTAAATTTATGTTTTTAAGGTTCATTTTTTTACAACCCAGGGCTATAGCACCAGAACTTACTATAATAATTTTTTTGTTTTTTGATTTTAATTTTTTTATATCTTTTGCAAAACTTGCTAACCATTTTTTTCTAATTTTCTTTTTATCATCGACTATCAAAGAAGAGCCAATTTTTATTACAATTATTTTAGAATTTTTAAGAAGCATAAGAAATTAATTTTGCTTTAATTTTTGATATAGAATTTTTCTCTAATGTTGACATAGAAACTACCTCAGATTTTACATAGTTTGAAAAATCATTGACTATTTTTTTTACCTCTTTTTTGTCTATTAAATCAGTTTTATTTAGGATAATTAATTCTCTTTTTTTTGAAAGTTTAGAGCTGTAATTTTTTAATTCATTTTTAATTTTTTTATAACTGCTTTTGATATCATCATTAGTTATATCAATCATATGTAAAATAGATTTACATCTCTCTATATGTTTTAAAAATTGAATGCCAAGCCCAGTTCCTTTGTGAGCTCCTTCAACTAAGCCTGGAATATCTGCAATGGTAACTTCTTTATTGTCATAACTAGCTACACCAAGATTGGGATTTAAAGTTGTAAATTGATAATTTGCTATTTTAGGATTTGCATTAGTGACTGCAGCCAATAAACTTGATTTTCCTGCGTTTGGTAAACCAATTATTCCAATATCAGCAATTGTTTTTAATTGAAGCCAAATAGTAAATTCTTCACCTGGAGTACCTTTTGTAAATTTTCTTGGAGCTCTATTTGTAGAACTTTTGAATCTAGTATTTCCAAGACCACCTTTACCCCCAGCAGCAGCTAGAAATTCTTCTCCAATTTTTATAAAATCATAAATTAATGTCTTGTTATCTTCCTCAAAAACTTGAGTACCTAAAGGTACTTTAAGCATTAAGTCTTCTCCATTTTTTCCTGTACGATTTTGGCCTGAGCCGTTATCTCCTCTTTTTGCTTTATAGTGTTGTTGGTATCTATAATCTATTAAAGTATTAAGATTTCTTTCAGCTTTTAATATTACTGAGCCGCCTTTTCCACCATCACCGCCGTCAGGTCCTCCATATTCAATGAATTTTTCCCTTCTAAAACTTGGAGATCCATCTCCTCCATTTCCGGCTTTGATATAAATTTTAACTTGATCTAAGAATTTCATAATACAACGCTATTTTTTAGTTGTACTATTAATTGGGTTTTACTGAAACAAATGTTCTATCTGATTTAGTTTTCTTAAAAACTACTTTACCTTTAATTACTGAAAAAATTGAGTGATCTTTACCCATACCTACATTTTCACCAGGAAAGATTTTAGTACCTCTTTGCCTAACTATAATATTTCCAGGTATTACTGTTTCACCACCATACTTTTTTACTCCGAGTCTTCTTCCAGCACTGTCACGTCCGTTTCTAGATGATCCACCTGCTTTTTTTGTTGCCATAGTTTATTACCAATTATTTATTTGCTACTTTTTTAGGCTCTTCTTTTTTTTTCGAAGGTTTTGTAATTTTTTCAGCTTCAGATAAAACTTTACCATCTTTTGAAAAAATTTTGTTAATTTTTATCATAGAAAATTGTTGTCTATGTCCATTTTTTCTTCTTGAATTTTGTCTTCGTCTTTTTTTGAAAATTAAAACAGTTCTATTTTTGCTATTTTTTATTAAATTAGCTTCTACTTTTGCACCTTGAATAGTTGGCGCTCCAACTTCAATTATTTTATCATCACCATAAGCCAATATTTCTTTAAATTCTACTTTTGTATCAGATTTTAAAACAGGTAATTTTTCAACCTTTAAAATTTCACCTGATTTAACTTTGTATTGTTTTCCACCCGTTTGTATTATTGCGTAAGACATATAATTTATGTAAATTTAATTATCGCAATATAGTCTGGGAGGCACCATAGTCAAGGTCTATAAGCTAAAAATTATCCTTTAAATCTCTCAATTTTGAAAAGCTTTCTAAATTTTTGGCTTTAAGAAATATATTACATTCTATCTCATCTGCTAGAATTGTTGGGATACTTGGCAAATTATTCTGTAATTTTTTTTTAACTTTTGTAATTTTTTTTCTTAATTTCAAATTTGAAGCATCATTAGCTAAACAAAAATTTCCATTTTGCAAGGTATATTCATGTCCACAATAAATTTGAGTATCTTTTGGAAGTTTTTTAATTTTGTTTAGTGAATTGAACATTTGTTCATATGTACCCTCAAAAATTTTACCACATCCTAAAGAAAATAAAGTATCACCAGTAAAAATTTTTTTTTCTTTAAAAAAATGAAAAGCTATATGACCTGATGTATGGCCCGGTATATGGTAAATTTTTATTTCAAAATTTTCATTTTTCCAAATTTGGTTATCTTCTACTGTGATATCAATTTCAGGAATTCGATCTTTATCATATTTAAATCCAACTATCTTTGAATTGTACTTTTCTTTTAATTCTTTGTTTCCACCCACATGATCATAATGATGATGTGTATTTAAGATATATTTTAAGTCTATTTTATTTTTTTCGATTACATCAATAATAGGTTTTGCTTCACTTGGATCAACAACACACGCAATTTTTTTGTTTTTATTAAATATTAAATACGAATAGTTATCATTTAAACAAGGGATTATTTTTATTTCCATTTTAACGTTCTATTAAAAAAATACCAAGATTTGAACTTAAATTTTTTATATTTAGGTTTGAATCTTTAATATCAGAGGGCAGATTATTTCTAAGAGCAATAGATTTTGATAACTTAAAATTCTTATTTTTACTAAAAAAAACAAAATCTTTAATTGTACAAAGGTGAATATTTGGAGTGTTGTACCATTCATCAGGCAATGTTCTTGTGATAGGCATTGTACCTTTTAATAAAAGATGTAACCTTATTTTCCAATAACCAAAATTAGGAATTGTTACTATCGCTTGCTTACCAATCCTCAAGAGTTCATTAATAACTTTTTCTGGATTAAGGAAGGCTTGAAGAGTTTGACTCAAAATAACATAGTCAAAAGATTTATCTGGAAATTGTTCTAAATCTGCTTCAGCATCTCCTTCAATTATAGTTAATCCTTTAGCAATACAATTTTGAACTTTAGTTTTTGAAATCTCTATTCCTCTTATATTTACTTTTTTTTCTTTAACTAGAAATTCCATTAAGATACCATCACCACAACCAACATCTAGTACATGAGAATTCTCATTAATTAAATCAGATATAATTTTAAATTCTGGTTTCATATTCATTTATCTAAGTATGATTTATCTAAAAAGTTTTTAAGTGCTTTCAAAAAATCTGGTACATCTAGTAAAAAGGAATCATGTCCTTTGTCTGATTTTATTTCTACAAATCCCACATTTGCTCCAATAGCATTTAAGGCAATTACTATTTCTTTATTTTCTTGTGTCGGATAAAGCCAATCAGAAGTAAATGAAATAACAAAAAATTTAGCTTTAGTATTTTTAAATGCATTTGATAAATTACCATTATTTTGTTTTACTAAATCAAAATAATCCATTGCTCTTGTAATATATAAGTAACTATTAGCATCAAATCGATCCACAAACACTGAACCTTGATATCTTAAATAACTTTCAATTTGAAAGTCAGCATCAAAACCAAATTTAAGATCATCTCTTTCTTGTAGTTTTCTTCCAAATTTTTCTTGAAGACCTTTTTTTGACAAATAAGTTATATGTGCAGCCATTCTAGCTACAGCTAACCCCTTATCAGGCACAGTGTTTTTTAGATTATATTTACCATCTAACCAATTGTGATCAGCAGCTATAGCTTGTCTGCCAAGTTCATTAAATGCAATATTTTGAGCAGAGTGATTGGACGTGCAAGCAATAGGTATTACAGCTCTAGCTTTATCTGGAAAATTACTAATAAATTGTAGTACTTGCATTCCACCCATCGAACCACCAACAACTGCGAAAAGTTTTTTAATACCAAAAAAATCTAATAAGTTTATCTGAGCATTGACCATGTCATTAATTGTAATTACAGGAAAATCTGTCCCATATATTTTTTTTGTTTCTGGATTTTCGTGACTGGGGCCAAAAGATCCCATACATCCTCCAATTACATTAGCACAAAGTACAAAATATTTATTTGTATCAATAGACTTATTCGGTCCAACGGCATAAGACCACCATCCATCTTTTTTTGTTATTGGATTTATACCTGTAACAAATTGATCTCCAGTTAAAGCATGAAAAACTAATATAGCGTTGTCTTTATTTTTGTTTAGCGATCCATAAGTTTCATATGCTATAGGAAAATTATTAATATTTTGACCACAATCCAATTTAAGTGGTTTTTTAATAATTAAAGTTTTTATATTTTCTCTAATATTCATAATTTTAATCTGAAAATTGAATTGAGAGAAAAAAAAACTTTTTTAGCGGTTTTTTTAAAGCGCTCGCAATTCAGTTAAATCAGCGCATAAATTTTGTACTAGAAGTTATTTAGTATGTCAATTTTTAAAATATATCTACTTATACTATATAAAAAAATGTTATTTTAATTATAAAGGGGGCTTAAAATTTAAAAAAAATGACAACTATAAGATTTAAAAAATTTAATATAGAGGCTTACAAACCGGGTAAATCTAATATTAAAAGATTAAAAGATATTATAAAGCTTTCTGCTAACGAGTCTGCTTTAGGAGTAAGTACAAGAGTTAAAAAGGTAGTATCTAAAAATAATTTGAATTTTTTTAGATATCCAGATGGAAAATCTAAAGCGTTAAGAAGTCAAATATCACGTAAATTTAAATGTGATAAAAAAAGAATTATTTGTGGTGCAGGATCTGATGAAGTCATTCAGATGTTATGTCAATTATTCCTAAAACCAAAAGATGAAGTGGTTGTACCACAATATAGTTTTCTGATGTATAGAATTTATGCAAAAATAGTTGGTGCAAAAGTAATTTTTGCAAAAGAAAAAAATTTTAAGATTTCAATTCCTGAAATTATAAATGGGATTACTAAAAAAACAAAAATTGTTTTTTTAGCTAATCCAAATAATCCAACAGGAACTTATTTAACTAAGTTTGAATTATTGGAATTAAGAAAAAAATTAAGAAAAAATATATTATTGGTAGTAGATGATGCATATGCTGAATATATGAAGAATTTGGATTATAAATCTGGTCTTGATTTATTTAAGAACAAACAAAACGTTTTTATATTGAGAACATTTTCAAAAATTTATGGTTTGTCCTCTTTGAGGATAGGATGGGGATATGGATCAAAAAAAATTATTGATGCTCTTAATATTATTAAACCTCCATTTAATGTAAATGAAGTTGCACAAAAAGCAGCCATTGAGTCTCTTAAGGATAGTAATTTTATATCTCGCTCTATTAAACATAACACTATTTATGCAACAAAATTGAAAAATTTTTTACACAAATATGATATTAGTTCAAATAAAGTTTCTGCTAATTTCTTATTATTAAATTTTGCAAAATGTAAATTTAAAGCTAAATATTTTTATGAAAAATTAAAGGCCAGAGGAATTATTTTAAGGTCTACTGAAGAGGGATATAAAATTAAAAATATGTTACGATTGACTATTGGGTCAAAAAAAGAAAATTTAAGATTTATTAAGATAACTGAAAGTATTTTTAAAAAATGAAAAAAATATTAATTATAGGGTGTGGTTTATTAGGATCTTCTTTGTTAAGAAAAATCTCTAAAAAAAAAATAGCAAAACAAATATTTGTTTATGAAAAATCAAAATCTAATATTTCTAAAATAAAGAAATTAAAGTTACCTGGAAAAATTGTAAGATCATTAAAAGATGGTGTTATCAATTCAGATCTAATTATTTTCTGTGTACCCATGAGTGAATACAAAAAACTTATTTTAAAGATTAATAGATTCCTCTCAAATAATACATTGATAACGGACATTGGTTCTTCAAAAATTGAGTCATCTAAAATAATTAGAAAATTTTTGAAGAAAAGAATTCATTGGATATCAAGTCATCCAATAACAGGCTCTGAAGTGAGTGGTCCAGAGCATGGTAAAGAAAATATGTTTGAGAATAAGTGGAGTATTATAATTAAAGATAAAAAAACTAATTTAACGTATTTAAAATTTTTAAATACTTTCTGGAAAAAACTTGGCTCTAAAACTGTAGTTATGGACTCAGAAAAACATGATAAAATTTTTTCAATTACAAGTCATTTACCACATTTAATTGCATATAATTTAGTAAAATCTGCTCAAGATTTTGAAAAAAAACAAAAATATGATTTGATTAAATATAGTGCTGGTGGATTAAGAGATTTTTCAAGAATAGCAGCATCTAATGAGATCATGTGGAGAGACATTTTTTTTAACAACAAAAAGAATGTGTCAAGAGCTATAGATATATTCATCAAAAATTTAAATTCTTTTAAAAAAGATATTAATTCTAAAAATAATAAATCAATTCTTAAAAAATTGATCCAAACTAAAAAGGTCAGATCTAGAATTATCAAATTAAAACAGGATGTGAATAAGCCTGATTTTGGAAGAGATTAATAATTTTTAATATTACTTATTTTTTTTATAACCAAATTTGCAGTTTTATAAATTAGATTAATCGTAAATTTAGTAGACATTATTATCACTTTTTTTTTAGGTCCATAAGCATGAATGAATTTAGACTTATTTAAACACATACCCACATGACCTTTCCAAAAAATAATATCACCTCTATCTAATTTTTTTTTAATTTTCTTTTTACAAAATTTAATTTGATCTTTTGAATCTCTTGGGAAAAATATTCTATTATAATAAAAATAAATTTGTATAAGGGCTGAACAATCTATACCATCACAAGATTTTCCTCCCCATAGGTACTTACAATTTAAGAATATTTTTAAAACTTTTATAAAATTCTTTTCTTTATGAGATATAACTTTTGTCTCTTTTTTTCTTACCCATTTATTTTTATCAAATTCAATAAAATCTTTATTTTTATTAAGAATAGGTATTCCTGATCCAAAATATAAATACTTATTTGATGAGAAAAATTTGTTATTTTTTTTTACAAAAATTTTAGATCTTAATTTGTGTATTTTTCGTTCGGGTTTAAATTTTTGATAAAATTTTTTTTTTTTAATATAACCAATATAATTATCGTAACTAGTTTTGATTTTTACCCAATTCTTAGTTTTGCTTAAAATTGTAAATTTTTCTCCATACAATATTTGTGATAATACCTCAGAATTTGGTGATGGTTTTGAATTGATATTTCCTAAAGAAGCGCTAAAAAAATTATTTTTCATAGATTTTTATTTTATTCCTTAAGATCCATAATATAACCAAAGAGGGAATGACCATCAAAGCTGTTAAAACAAAAAAAATTCCCCAATCTCCATTTAACCAGTCAACAAGAGCACCAGAAGAAGATGCCAATGTGGTTCGACCAGCAGTTCCTATGGAGGCAAGTAAAGCATATTGTGTAGCTGTATATGTTCTATCGACTAATAATGATATAAATGCTACAAAAGCTACTGTTGCAAAAGCAGCAGCAATGTCATCAAAAATTACAGCAATAGCAAATAGTGCTTCAGATTTATCACTCCATGCTAAAAGACTAAATAAAAGATTAGTACTTGCCATTAAAATTCCTGCTAAAAACATTGCCTTTAAAACACCAGATCGAATTACAAAAAGTCCTCCCAAAAGTGTAAATATAACAGTTGTTACCCATCCTAATGTTTTAGAATAAATGGCAATATCTGATTTACTAAAACCTATTTCTTTGTAGAAAATTATCGACATTCGGCCAAGGAAAGCTTCTCCAACTTTAAATAAAAATACAAAACTTAATATTCCAAGAGCAATTTTAAAACCATTTTTTTTAAAAAAACTAATTATTGGGCCACTTATTGTACCGCTTATCCAAGTGAAAATTTTAGTAAAAATATTTAAATTTTTAAATTTGTTAGATATTAGTTTATCATTTTCTTTTTGTATTTTTTGTCTATTAAAATTATTTGTTTCTTTAATGAACATGAGACCAATGTTCATAGCAATTATTAAAATGCCTAAAACTAAAAATGTCAGTTGCCAATAATTTTGAAAACCTGCTTTTTCCAGGAACTCGGCTGAAAATAAAGATAATACACCACCTAATTTATATCCACTCCACCAACCTACAACTGCCATTGCAGCTCCAGCTGCCATAGATCTACTCTCATTTTCTCCAATTTGTTCAATTCTTAATGCATCAACCGTTATATCCTGGGTAGCAGAAGATATTGCTATCAATAGACCAACAGAAATAACTAAAGCTAAATTTTCTGATGGATCTATTAAACTCCATAAAAAAAGTGAGATTAAAATTAATAATTGCATTAGAACAATCCAACCTCTTCTATGGCCAATTTTTTTTGTTAAAAAAGGTATTTGAATTCGATCAATTAGAGGAGCCCATAAATAATTAAAGGCATAAACTGCAAATATAAGTCCTGCCCAACCTACAGTAGATCTACTTAATCCATCTTCTTTTAACCACAAACTTAGGCTGCTACCAATTAAAACCCACGGAAAACCAGAAATTGCACCTAACAATAATATTTTTAACATTCTTTTATCAAAATAAATTGAAAAAGTTTCTGATAAAGATTGTTTCTTGATTTCTATCATTATTAATTTCTCCAAAACGACGGTAAAAACAATACTAGTATTGCAAACAATTCTAGCCTTCCTAAGATCATACCCATAGATAAAATCCACTTAGAAATATCAGGTAGAGATGAAAAGTTTCCATTAGGTCCAATCGTTGAACCAAGACCAGGACCAACATTTGAAATAGAAGTTGCTGCACCAGAAATTGCAGTTACAAAATCAAGACCTGATAAAGATAATAAAGCAGATATTAAAAAAAATATTATAAAATACATGTAAATAAATGAAATTATTGATGCTATAAACTTATTATCAATTGGATTTTTATCGTATTTTAAAACAAAAATTCCTTTTGGGTAAATTATTTTTTTTAATTGATTTATTACAAAAGAGTAAAGAATTTGAAAACGAAATATTTTTATACCACATGTTGTTGAACCCGCACAACCACCTATAAACATTAAAATCAAAAATAGCACTAAAGGAAAACTTCCCCAACTATCAAATTGAGCATTAACATATCCTGTTCCAGTTAAAATTGAAATTACATTGAAAAAAATTGATCTAAGATCAAATAATTTTGAATTATCTAAAATTAAATATATCGATAGAATTAATACAGATAATATTATAATTTTTAAAAAAGTTTTGATTTGAATATCAGAAGTAAAGATAGATCTATTTCCATTTAAAAATTTAATATAGACTATAAAAGGTAAACTTCCTAAAATTATAAATATCATAGCCGAGGTTTCAATCGCTAAACTATTAAAGAAACCAATAGATTGATTATAGTTAGAGAATCCACCAGTTGCTATAGTAGTCATGGAATGAGTAATACTATCAAAAGTATTCATTCCAAAAATATTATAAGTAATTGCACAAAGCGCAGTTAATCCAGAGTAGATATAGATTAGTCTGAGAGCAATTTCTTTTGATTTTGGAAGAATTTTCTCAGAGGAATCATTATTTGAAATTTTGAATAGTTGCATTCCGCCAACATTCATTATTGGCATCAAAGTAATTGCCATTACGATTATACCAATTCCTCCTAGCCACTGAAGTATAGCTCTCCATAACAATATACCTTTGGGCATATCTTCTAAATTTGAAATTATGGTTGAGCCAGTAGTTGTAATACCTGACATACTCTCAAAAAATGCATTTGTAATTGAAAACTCCAAATTAGAAAATATAAATGGAAGAGAACCAAAAACAGCTATACTTAACCAGGATAATGCAGTTAATAAAAATGCCTGTTGTAAATTAAGTTTTTTTTCATGATCTAAGTTTGATAAAAAAAATAAAGTGCCAAAAACAATCGTTACAATTGAAGCTCCAAAAAAAGATGAGTCTATTTGACCATAAATAAATTGGACAATTACAGGAACGAGCATAAAAACACCCAGGATTATTTGTAGAATTCCAAGAGTAAAAAAAACTGTTTTATAATTAGACATTTTGAAAGAACATTATTTTATGGTAAATAAATTTCAACACTATAAGAATTTAACTTAATCAGAAATTTAAGTTTTTAATAGAATTATTCATGATTAAAAAAGAAAATTTAGATAAAACTACTGCCTGGCCTTTTGTTGAAGCAAAAAAAATGCTCAGAGAGAGAAAAACTTATATAGAAAAAAAAGGAAAAATTACTCTTCAAACAGGCTATGGACCTAGTGGATTGCCTCATATTGGCACGTTTGGAGAGGTTGCAAGAACTTCAATGATTGTTAATGCTCTAAAACATTTAACTGATCTTCCAACTGAAATTATTACTTTTTCAGATGATATGGATGGATTAAGAAAAGTACCAGAAAATGTGCCTGAAAAAGAATTATTAAAAAAGAATCTTCATAAACCTCTTACACAAGTTCCAGACCCTTTTAAAAAATTTAATAGTTTTGGAAAACATAACAATGAAATGTTAAAAAAATTTTTAGATAACTTTAAATTTAAATATATTTTTAAAAGCTCAACAGAACTATATAAAACAGGTTTTTTTAATTCAACTCTTCAAATTATTTTAGAGAATTATGCTGATGTAATGAATATTATATTACCAACATTAGGTAAAGAAAGACAAAAAACCTACAGTCCTTTTTTACCAATATGTCCTGAGACAGGCCATGTTTTAGAGATTCCAGTAAAAGAATTGAATGTAGAAAAATCAAAAATAATTTTTGACAATAAAGGTAAGGATTTAGAAATAAGTATTTTGGATGGTAATTGTAAATTACAATGGAAGGTTGACTGGGCAATGCGATGGTATGCTCTTGATGTAGACTTTGAGATGTATGGAAAAGATTTAATTGAAAGTGCTATTCTTTCGACAAAAATAATTAAATTAATTGGAAAAATACAACCATCTGGATTTGCTTATGAATTATTTTTAGACGAAAAAGGTGAAAAAATTTCTAAATCAAAAGGTAATGGTATCACGATAGATCAATGGCTCAATTACGCTTCGCCCGAAAGTTTATCATTGTATATGTATCAAAATCCTAAAAGAGCAAAAAAACTTTATAAAGAAATTGTTCCAAAAACAGTTGATGAATATTTAGATTTTATTGAAAAATCAAAAAATCAAAATGAACTTCAAATATTAATGAATCCTGTATGGCATGTTCATGACAGTAATGTTCCAAAAGAAAATTTGATAATGTCTTTTTCAATGCTTCTAAATCTCGTCGAGACAAGCAATGCCAATAATAAAGAACTATTGTGGAAATTTGTAAAAAAGTACAAAAAAAATATATCAGAAAAAAACCATCCAATTTTTGATAATTTGGTTGGTTATGCAATTAAATATTTTAACGAGGTAATAAAAGCACAAAAAAAATACAAGACTCCTAATAAAGAAGAAAAAATAGCTTTAGAGGCTTTGGTTAAAACACTTGATAAATGTAATGATGAAATGTCTCCAGAAGATATTCAATCTTTGATTTATTCAACAGGCAAGGAAAATGGTTATTCTGAAAATTTAAGAAACTGGTTCAAATTGATTTACCAGGTTGTATTTGGAGATGAAAATGGACCAAGAATGGGATTTTTTATAAGTTTTTTTGGTGTTAAAGAAACTAAAGATCTTATAGAAAATAAAATAAAATAATGTTTTCAAATATTAGATCATTAATTTTTAAATTAGATCCTGAAACTGCACATAATTTAGCAATTAAATCATTAAAATTTAATTTTGTACCGAACTTATCTAATGAAATTGAAAATGATCCATTGTTTAAAAATGAATTATTTGGAAAAGAAATTGAGAATCCAATAGGTATGGCCGCAGGTTTTGATAAGAATGCAGAGGTATACAATTCATTATTCAAATTAGGCTTTGGCTTTGTTGAAGTTGGAACAATTACACCATTAAAACAATATGGTAATCCAAAACCCAGAGTTTTTAGGTTAGTAGAGGATGAGGCTTTAATAAATAGACTTGGATTTAATAATAATGGTGCAAAAAATATAGTTAGTAGAATTAAATCTAATCAACAAATAGGTATTCTTGGGATTAATGTAGGACCCAATAAAGACACAAGTAACAGAGAAGCTGATTATATTGAATGTTTAAAAACTTTTTGTGATGTTGCTGATTATATAACTATTAATATTTCATCTCCGAATACAGAAAACTTAAGAAATTTTCATGATCAGTCAAAACTAAACAATTTATTAAAAAATATTGAAAAAGAGAAAAAAAATTTAGGTTCAAAAATTCCAATTGTAGTTAAAGTATCACCCGATATTAATGATATAGAAATTAATAATATCTCTGATGTTCTTTTGGATAATGATATTGAGGGAGTCATAATTTCAAATACTTCAGACACAACAAGAGATAATTTGACCAATATTCAAAAGCATCAGAAAGGTGGTTTATCTGGTAAACCACTAAAGATAAAATCTACAATTTTGATTAGTAAATTTTATGATTTATTGAAAGGGAGAATAAAGATTATAGGTGTAGGTGGTGTAGACTCAGGAGAAAGTGCTTATGAAAAATTCTTGGCTGGTGCTAATTATGTTCAACTTTATACAGGTATGGTTTACAGAGGTCCAAAGATAGTAAGTATGATTAAAAAAGAGCTTAAAGAATTATTAATAAAAGATGGGGTTAAAAATTTTAGTGAAATTGTGGGAAATAAAACAACCACTTAATTGTATTAAACTTGACGTGGTTAATATCTAACCTTATATAGTCCTCTTATTATGTCAAAAAAATGTGAACTAACTGGAAAAATTCCCATGAAAGGGCATAACGTAAGTCATGCTAATAATAAGACTAAAAGAAGATTTTTACCAAATTTAAAGAAAGTAAAATTCACAAGTGAATTATTGAAAAGAAGTTTAAAGCTAACGGTCAGTAATGCTGGAGTAAGATCTGTAGATAAAAGAGGTAGTTTTGATGAGTTTTTAAAAACTGTTAAGAACAAAAACTTATCACCCAGATTAAAAAAACTAAAAAAAAGTTTATTAATTAAGTCTCCATATCAAAAAAAATCTATTCAATCTAAATCTGCTTAATGAATAAATCATTAATTCTTCTATCATTTTTGATGGGAGTTGTTGTTTTATCATCAAACTATCTTGTTCAATTTCCTATAAATTACTATGGTTTAAATGAAATATTAACTTATGGAGCATTTAGCTATCCTATAGCTTTTTTAATTACAGATCTTGCAAATCGTTCATATGGAAAAAAAATTGCAAGAAAAATAGTTTATATTGGTTTCATCATCGGAATAAGTTTTACATTTATATTTTCAACTAATTTTGCTGATTATATATCAATTAGAATTGCTATAGGTTCAGGAACGGCTTTTTTAGTTGCTCAATTATTAGATGTTCAAATTTTTGATAATCTTAGAAAAAAAAAATGGTTTATTGCACCTTTAACTTCATCACTAATAGGATCTACCATTGATACTTTTTTATTTTTTTCGATTTCTTTTTATGGAACAGGAGTGCCTTGGGTTACATTATCATTGGGTGATCTGTCAGTAAAATTTATTGTTGCTTTAATTATGTTGATACCCTTTAGAATGTTATTAAAAACATTTAAACCGATATAGTTAGTAAAGAAATTTGTAAGAAAGAATTTTGTAGGCTAATTTTGCAACTAAAAAATTATAAGAATTGAATCCTTTAATTGGGGATAATTCATTAATATCTGCACCTACAATATTTGAATTTTTAGAAGCTATTTTGATTATATCTAAAGTTTCATCCCATAATAAACCACCGGGTTCCGGCGTGCCAGTTGCTGGCATGATACTAGAGTCAAACCCATCAACATCAAATGTTAGATATACAATTTTATCCTTTATAAGTTTTCTAAAATTTTGAAGATCCCATTTAGTTTTATCCTTAGCCCAGAAAATTTTGATTCTAGAGGAGTTTTTTTTCAAAAAAGGAATTTCACTTTGTGATATATTTCTTATTCCAAAAGATATAACAGACACATTTTTGTGGTCCAAACATCTCCTTATTGCTGAAGCATGAGAAAATTTTTCACCATTATAACTCTCTCTTAAATCTGCATGTGCATCGAAATGTAAAAGACAAATTTTTTTATATTTTTTTACAAAAGGATTTATACACCCTGGTGTAATTGAGTGCTCTCCTCCAAAAGTCATTGGAAAAAGTTTCTTATCCAAAATTTTTTTATTAATATCACTCATTTTTTTTAGAGCTTTATTAATATTTTTTTCTATTTTAAAAGGTTTTAAGGTTTTGATACCAATTTTCTTATAAGGTTCACAATTTAATTCTTCGTCATATAACTCAACTTGGTGTGATGCTTTTATTATTTCTTTAGGACCATTTTTTGTTCCACTACCATAACTTACAGTTTTTTCTAAACCAAAAGGAATAATAACAACTTTTTCTTTAAAATTAAATTTATTATCGATTCCAAGAAAACCATTTTTATTTGATAGATATTCCAATTTATTTATCCAAAAATTTTAGAAAAATTTTTTTTTTCTCTATTTTTCCATTCACCTTTATGATAAGCATCGCTAGCAATAAGGGGTAATACACTAGTTGCTTCTGCAAAAACCATTTGTTCTTTTGTTACATTAACTTTACCCCATGAACTAGCTTCTTTTAAGGTTGAACTACTACAAGCACCATCTCTAGAATCTGCTACTGTAATTTGAACAGCGTACTTATGCATTTCTACTTCTTTTCCTAATAATTCAGCGCATATGACAGTATCCTGAATAAAATTTTTTGGCACTCCGCCACCAATCATAAAAAGGCCAGAGCCTTTAGATTGGATTTTAATTTCAGTTAACTCACGAAACTCTCTAATCGAGTCTATGGTCATATGTTTTTTTGGGTTATTTTCTTGGTGAATAACTAAACCAAACCCTGCACTTGAATCAGTAAAAGCTGGACAAAAAATTGGAACATTATTGTCGAATGCAGTTTCAATTAATGAGTCTTTTTTTACTGAATTTTTTTTTAAAAATTTACCTATTTCATGAATAAATTCTCGCGAAGTATAACTTCTTGGCTCTAAAGAGTCTGCTATTTCACAAATTTTTTTATCACAAATTTGCAATTCGTCTTCATCAATATAAGTATCATATATTCTATCTATATAGTTTTTTCTAAGTTCTGTATCATTCTGAAATTGAGAACCCTGATAATGTTTGAAACCGAGAGCTTCAAAAAAATCCATATCAATTATAGAAGCACCAGTTGCAACAATTGCATCTACCATATTAAATTTAACTAAATCTTTATAAATATTCATACATCCAGCTGCAGAAGTTGAACCTGCTAATGTCAAAAAAATTGTGCAATTTTTATCTTTAAGCATCTCATTATAAATTTTTGCTGCATTCGCAGTTTCTCGAGAAACAAATGACATTTTTTCCATAGAGGATATGATCTTTCTTGAGTCAAAAGATGTAATATCGATATGTTCGACTGGATTTTTTAGAAAATCTTTTTTACTGTTGTGTCCAAGGTTTTTTTTATCAGCCATTAAGCAACTAGAGTGGCTTTATTAATGTCTTTATCATAAAGACTCATAATTGGATTATCCTCAACTTCATATATTGCATTAGAAAAGAAACCGTTAAATTCTGTTCTAAATGTTAATCCATATGCACCTAACTGACCAAGTTCGATATAGTCATTTTCTTTAATATTGTTCGGTAATAAAAAAGGGCCCTTCATATAATCCATGCTATCACAAGTAGGACCATAAAAATCAAAAGCAGTCAATTTTTTTGAGATAATTTTATTAGAACTATCTTTAATCATTTTTGATGGATAAACTATATTTGGTGTCCCTCCATCGAAAAGTGTGCCATAAGTTCCATCATTTATATAAAGTTTTTGTTTTTTTCTTAAATTAACTCTCACAATTGTTGAACCACTTTCAGCAACTAATGCTCTTCCTGGTTCACATATAATTTCTGGTAAATTTCCTAATTTTAAATTCTCCAATCCTTTTATTATTTCTTTAAAGTAATTATCTAAAGATTGTGGTATTAAGTCAGGGTAAATTGTAGGAAACCCACCTCCAACATTTATAAAATCTGGAATTATTTTTGTTCTTTTTATTATATTTCCTATTTCTTTAATTCCTTTAGCATATGAGATTGGGTGCATACACTGTGACCCAACATGAAAACTTAGCCCAATTTTATGTGCATATTGTTTAACTAGTCTCAATAGGCCTGCAGCTTCTGAATTTAATGCACCAAATTTTTTTGATAAATCTATTTCCGCATGTTCATTTGAAACCGCAACTCTTACAAAAAGTTCTAGATCCTTAGCACCACTCGTATTTTCAATTATTTTAATTAATTCATCTTTTGTATCTAATGCAAATGTTTTAATGCCATATTTAAAATAAGCATCACTAATACTTTCTCGGCTTTTTACAGTATGCATAAAAGAACATTTTGCAGACTTACTAAATTTTCTAACAGATTTGATTTCTTCAATTGAAGCAACATCAAATTGATCTATCCCACTTTTAATGAGGGTTTTTATGATTTCTGGATGTGGATTTGTCTTTACAGCATAAAGGATTTTTCCAGGAAATTTCTTTTGAAAATAATTTGACGAAGAAAGAATGGAATTCTTTCTTATACAATAAACCGGTTTATCTGGTTTCAGTTGATTTATTAAATCCTCAACTGACTTAAATTTTTGCATCTAAAGTGCCCCCTAAAAAAAATTTAACAAAAAAAAGCTTTTTATTTAAAAACTTTAATATTTCGAGCAATTAATTCAATAGTTATTCAATGTAAAGGAAATAATTTCCTATTGAATTGTGGAAAAAAATTACCACATAAGGATTATGAAAAACCAAGGAACACTGCAAAATTTAGGCGATTTTGATAATAAATCTCTACTTATAGTAGATGATGATAATCCTTTTAGAGAGAGATTAGCTAGAGCTATGGAAAAAAAAGGTTTTACCGTTTTACAAGCTGAAAGTGTGAAAAAAGGTATCGAATCGGTCAAAGGAAAAAATCCAGGATTTGCAGTTGTTGACCTCAGATTAGGTGATGGAAATGGATTAGAGGTTGTAAAAGAAATACAGTTGAGCAATCCTTCAAGTAGGATAATTATGTTAACAGGCTATGGAAATATCCCAACAGCTGTTGCAGCAATTAAAGAGGGTGCTATTGACTATTTAGCTAAACCAGCTGATGCAGATGATGTTGAAAAAGCTTTGCTTGCAGATCCATCAAAAAAAGCTGCTCCACCTGAAAACCCCATGTCGGCAGATAGAGTAAAATGGGAACATATCCACAGAGTATTTGAGCTTTGTAATAGAAACGTATCTGAAACTGCAAGAAGATTAAAAATGCATAGAAGAACTTTGCAAAGAATATTATCTAAAAGATCTCCTAGATAAACTTTCTTAATTTCAATATTTTTTTAGATAAAATTATCAACAAAGTAATTTTAAAAAATTCTGCAAGTAGAAAAGGTGTTACACCTAATTCTATTATTGGTTTATCCCATCCTATTAAGTATCCTAACCATAAGATACCTAGAATATAAATTGTTGAAACTGATAAAATAAGTTTGTAAAAAATTTGCAAATAACCATCACTTGATTTTATGAGTGATGCAATATAGCAAGCAGAAAAAAATCCTATTAAATAACCCATTGTTGGGCCTGTAAAATATATAATTCCAACTCCTCTCTCTGGTGAGTTTGAAAAAACAGGCAATCCCACGATACCCTCTAATAAATATAAACCAACAGTTGCTAAGCCAATTTTATATCCAAAACTGATACCTAAAAATAATACCACAAAAGTTTGCATTGTCATCGGAACTGGGTAAAAAGGTATTTTTATTTTTGATGAAATTGTGAGGACTATTGAGCCTATAAGAATTATTAATATTGATTTAATAACATTCGATTGAGTATTTTGCTTTATTAGTTCCATAAAAAATAATACCCTTATTTTGATTGAGAATCTACATATAAAATTTAATGACAAAAATTAAAAATTCAGATCATTTTTATTTAATAGATGGTTCGGGTTATATCTTTAGGGCATATTATGCTTTACCTCCGCTGTCCAGAAAAAGTGATGGATTACCAACTGGTGCTGTAAGTGGATTTTGCACTATGCTTTTTAAACTTCTTGAAGACTCAAAATCAAAACAAAATTTACAAAAACCAAGTCACTTTGCAGTTATTTTTGACTCTGCAAGAAAAACTTTCAGAAATGAAATTTATAAAGAGTACAAAGCAAACCGATCAGACCCCCCTGATGATTTAGCCCCTCAATTTGAGTATATTAGAAAATCTGTATTAGCTTTCAATTTACCTTCCGTAGAGTTAGCTAATTATGAAGCTGATGATCTAATCGCAACTTATGTAGATCAGATTTTAGAAAAGGGTTCAAAAGTTACAATTGTATCTTCAGATAAGGATTTAATGCAATTATATAAAAAAGATGTGCGTATCTTTGATCCAATGAAAAATAAATTTATTTCTGAGGAAGATATAAAAAAAAAATTTGGCGTTGATGCTAACAAGGTAATAGATGTGCAAGCTTTAGCTGGGGATAGCAGTGATAATGTTCCTGGAGTGCCTGGTATTGGAGTAAAAACAGCTGCAGAATTAATCAATAAATATGGAAATTTAGAAAAATTATTAAAATCAGCACATGAAATTAAACAGAATAAAAGAAGAGAAACTTTAATTGAAAATAAAGACAAAGCTGTAATAAGTAAAAAATTAGTAACCTTGAAAAACGATTCTCCCGTTAAGCAAAATCTTGAAGATTTTAGATTAAAAGAAATTGATAAAGATAAGCTTTATAAATTTTTGAGAGAAATGGAATTTAATAGACTTTTAAGTTCGGCAATTTCTACCTATGGAGAGCCGAATTTAGAGAGTATAAAGAGAGGGTTAGAAGAGTCCCCTAGACACGAAAAAATAAATTCAAAAAATTATCATTTAATTAATGAGATTAACAAACTTGATAAGTGGATTGAAGAGGCTGAAGAATTAGGAGAAGTTGCTGTGGATACAGAAACGAATTCTCTTGATCCACACCAGGCAGAATTAGTTGGAATTTCATTAAGTACAAAAATAGGAAAAGCTTGTTATGTACCCATAGGACATAAGTCAAAAAATTGTCTTGATATAAAATTAGTTATCAAAAAACTAAAACCTTTACTAGAAGATCCAAGTATAAGAAAAATAGGACAAAATATAAAATTTGATTTTATTGTTTTATTTCATCATGGAATAAACATGTCTTCGATGGAAGATACAATGCTGATGTCATATGTTTTAGATGCTGGTAAGAACAGACATAACATGGATACTTTGTCTGAAATTCATTTAGGACATAAACCTATTGCATTTAAAGATTTAGTTGGAAGTGGAAAAAAACAATTAAATTTTAGTGAAGTTGAAATTGATAAAGCAAAAGACTACGCGGCTGAAGATGCAGACATTACTTTGAGACTATATAAAAAATTTCAAAAAAGTCTTAAATCTGAAAAAATGATAAATATTTATGAAATTTTTGAAAAGCCAATGCTTAAAATTTTAGCATTTATGGAAATAGAAGGTATTAAAATAGATAAAGAATTTCTCAAATCTTTATCATCGAAATTTAAAAAAAAAATTGAAAGAATAGAAAAAGAAGTTTTTAAAATTTCAAAAAAAGAATTTAATATTGGTTCACCCAAACAGTTAGGTGAAATTTTATATAATGAGCTTAAAATTGCTGACTTGAAAAAGACAAAAAAAGGAAGTTTTGCAACAAGTGCGATAGTCTTGGAAGATCTAGCATTTAAAGGTCATAAATTTCCAAAATTAGTTTTAGATTGGAGACAGGTTTCAAAATTGAAAAATACTTATTCTGACTCTCTTCCAGAACATTTAAACCCAAAAACTAATAGAGTTCATACCTCTTTTTTATTAGCTGCAACAACCACAGGAAGATTGGCATCAAGTGACCCAAACTTACAAAATATTCCAATCAAATCAGAAGATGGAAAAGATATTAGAAAAGCTTTTGTTGCACAAAAAGATCATTTTTTGATTTCAGCTGATTACAATCAAATTGAAATGAGAATTTTAGCAGATCTTGCTGATGTTAAGGAACTTAAAAGGGCATTTAAAAATAATATAGATATACACTCATTAACTGCTAGCCAAATATTTAATGTGGACATAAAAAAAATTAATCAAGATCAAAGAAGAAAAGCTAAAGCAATTAACTTTGGAATAATTTATGGTATTTCACAATATGGTTTAGCTAAACAAATAAATGTTTCAAATTTTGAAGCTGAGGAATTTTTAAATTCTTATTTTGCTAAGTTTCCTGAGATTAAAGTATATATGGATCAAACAATTAAATTTTGTAGAAAAAGTGGTTATGTAAATAATATATTTGGAAGAAAATCTCATTTTATAAACATTAATGACAAGAATTATAATGTAAGAAATTTTCAGGAGAGAGCAGCAATAAATGCACCAATACAAGGTTCAGCTTCAGAAATTATGCGTTTAGCAATGATCAGGTTAAATAAAAAAATGAATGAGGAAGAATATCTCAAATCAAAAATGCTTTTACAAATTCATGATGAATTGATATTTGAGTCACATAGAGACGAGGTAAAAAAATTGAGTAAAATAATAATTAGTGAAATGTCCAGTGTTGCAAATAGTGACCAACATTCATTTACAATTCCGTTAACTGTTGATTTGAACATAGGTGATAACTGGGGAACATTACATTAATGATATATTTGAATTGCCCAATTTAGAACAATTTAGTATTTTTATAGTTAGACATGCATAAACAAATTATTGCTTTAGTAGATGATGATAGAAACATACTTACTAGTTTAAGTATAGCATTAGAAAAGGAAGGTTTTAAAGTTCAAACTTATATTGATGGGGAAAGTGCATTAATTGGGTTAACGAGAACACCTCCAGATTTAGCTATAGTGGATATCAAAATGCCAAAAATGGATGGAGAAGAATTACTAAAAAAGTTAAGAAAAAAAACATCTTTACCAGTGATATTTTTAACTTCTAAAGACGATGAAATAGATGAATTGCTTGGGTTGAAATTGGGTGCTGATGATTTTGTTAAAAAATCAGGTGGCTTCTCAATTAAAGTTTTAATTGAGAGAATAAGAGTTCAACTTAGAAAAAAAGACTCTAAAGAATCTATAGAAGAAAACAAAAGCATTATATCTCATGGAAAGTTAAAATTAGATCCTTCACAACTAGAATGTGAGTGGGATGGTAAACAATTACCAGATAAACTCACAACCACTGAATTTTTATTAGTTAAAGAATTAGCCAAAAGACCGGGGATTATTAAAGAAAGAGCTCAACTAATGGATATAGCTTATAGAGAAGATACAGATATTGAGGACAGAACAATTGATAGTCATGTAAAAAGAATAAGAAAAAAATTTAAAAAGGTAGACCCTGAGTTTTCAGCTATTGAAACAAGATATGGCAGTGGATATAGATGGAATGTTAGTTAATGTTTAGCTACTTTCTTAAAAATTTATCTATATTAAAAAAATTTTTATTCATAAATTTTATCTTTTTTACCATTATTGGCTTATTAACATTTTTGTATTTAAATAATGTTCAGCCTAATTTAATTAAAAAAAAATCATCAAATCACATAAAAGTAATAAATAACACGATTGATAATATAATCAGATTAGATGTTACATTCATTGAGGAAGATATTAGAAAGTTTTTATTCTCTACTAGATTTTTATTTCAGAGTTTAGATAGAGTAATTTTCTTCGATAATGAGCTCAATCTTATAGGTGACACAGATACTTTAGATTTAGACCCGAGGTCATTTTCGAAAAGGTTAGATACTGTTGAATTAGAGATATTAAATGAAGAAAAGACAAAAGAGATTATTGAAGAAAAAAATATAAATTTAGGAAATAATAATTCAGTATCTTTAAAAGATGTTTTATTTAATTATGTTGGTTCAAAAAATTTTGGCATACCATATACATTTACTCAAGAAAATTTTAATGAATTTAAATTGACCACAATTAAAAATGTAATTATTGGTGATAGAAATGTTGGTTATTTAGCTATTACAGAAAACGCTAATGATGTAAAAGCCGCAATTAATGAGAGAAAGACTTTTATCATCAGAACTGCAATTGCAGTAGGTATTGTAATCTTAATTTTTTCGTTTGTATTAAATAGATATTTTTTAAAACCCATTAAAAATTTAGTTACTTATACAAAAAATATAAAAGATAAGAATTCTAAAATCACCAATTTAGATAGATTAAAATTAAGAAATGATGAATTAGGTCTTCTATCTAATTCTTTAGATGATATGACACTTGAATTACAAAAAAGAATTTCACATGCCGAAAATTTTTCGACTGATTTAGTACATGAAATAAGAAACCCACTTGCTTCTCTTAAAAGTGCGTCTGAAATTCTTCATGATACCAACGATATTAGTCAAAGAATTAAATTAATTGATATATTGTCCCATGATGTTCAAAGAATAGAGAGATTAATTACAGATTATTCACAAACCTTAAAAGATGAAGTTGCGCTCAGTAAAGAAAAAATTAAAAAATTAAATATTGAGCCAATTATAAAATCTGTTGTAGATGATTTTAATAATATTTATCAATTAAAAAGAGGCATTAATATTTCGTATATAAATGATGGAAATGATAAATATTTTATCAATGGTATAGAGAATAGAATTGAGCAGATTCTTGCAAATCTTTTAGATAACGCTATTTCTTTTAGCAAAGATAATAAGAATATTATTGTAAGAGTTTCAAAATTAGAAAATAAAGATGTTAAGATAAATATTATTGACGAAGGTCAAGGTTTTAAAGAAAAAGATACAAATAAAATATTTAAAAGATTCTACAGTAATAGACCAGATAAATTTGGTGAACATTCTGGACTTGGTTTAAATATTGTAAAAAATTTAGTTGAATTACATAATGGTACAATAAAAGCTGCTAATAGAGTTGATCAAAAGGGTGCCAACATGGAAATTACATTTCCTAAAGTATAAAGTCCTATTGATTAATTAATTCTTTATTGTTAGAAGACTTTTCATGACAGATTACAAAGTAAAAGATATATCACAAGCAGAATTTGGCAGAAAAGAAATTTCTATAGCAGAGAGTGAAATGCCTGGTTTAATGGCATTAAGAGACGAATATAAAGGGAAGTCTCCTTTGAAGGGTGCAAAAATAATCGGATGTCTTCATATGACTATCCAAACAGCTGTTTTGATTGAAACGTTAGTGTTTTTAGGAGCAGAGGTAAGATGGTCGTCTTGTAATATTTTTTCAACCCAAGATCATGCTGCAGCTGCAATTGCTAAAGCAGGCATTCCTGTGTATGCATGGAAAGGTGAAACTGAGGATGAATATCTTTGGTGTATTAAACAAACAATTGAAGCTAAAAAAGATTGGAAACCAAATATGCTATTAGACGATGGTGGCGATCTTACAGCAATAATGCACAACGAATATAAAGATTTATTAAAAGGTGTAAAAGGTGTTTCAGAAGAAACAACAACTGGAATTAAAGCACTTAACAAAATGGAAAAAGATAGTTCACTTTTGGTTCCTGCGATAAACGTAAATGACTCTGTGACCAAATCAAAATTTGATAATTTATATGGATGCAGGGAAAGTTTAGTTGATGGAATAAGAAGAGCAACTGATGTTATGATGTCTGGAAAAATAGCTATAGTTGCAGGCTTTGGAGATGTAGGAAAAGGTAGTGCTGCATCTTTAAGACAGAGTGGAGCTAGAGTTTTAGTTACAGAGGCAGACCCCATTTGCGCATTACAAGCTGCTATGGAAGGTTATGAAGTAGTTTTAATGGATGAAGCTATTAGTAAAGCAGATATTGTTGTTACGGCAACTGGTAACAAAGATATTGTCACTGCAGATAATATGAGAGAAATGAAAGATAGAGCTATATTGTGTAATATTGGTCATTTTGATAATGAAATTCAAGTTGAGGCTTTAAAAAATTATAAATGGACTGAGATAAAACCACAAGTTCATGAAATTGAATTACCTAGTAAAAAAAGAATTATTTTATTAGCAGAAGGTAGACTGGTAAACTTAGGTTGTGCAACAGGTCATCCTAGTTTTGTAATGAGCGCTTCATTTACTAATCAAGTTATTGCACAAATAGAGCTTTGGAATAATCATAAAAATTATCAAAACAAAGTTTATGTCTTACCAAAACATTTAGATGAAAAAGTAGCGACCCTTCATCTTAAAAAAGTTGGAGCAAAATTAACAAAACTATCTAAAGAACAAGCGGACTACATTAGTGTTGGAGTAGAGGGTCCTTTTAAACCTGATGCCTATCGCTATTAAAAGTGATAAAATAGATTTATCTTCAGAAAAAAAAACAGAAGAATTAGCTAATAAATTTTTAAAAAAGATTAAACCAGGGAACACTGTTTTCTTGCATGGAGAAATGGGCGTAGGGAAGACTACTTTCATTAGATATTTGATTAATGGTTTCCAAAAACAGAATAATTTAAAAATAACTGAGGTTACTAGTCCAACATTTAATATACTTAATGAATATGAAATTAATCAATTTAAAATAAACCATTTTGATTTGTTCAGAATAAAATCACCAGAGGAGATCAAAAATTTAGACTTATTTGATGATATTGCGAATTCAATTTCATTAATTGAATGGCCACAAATAATTACAAAAAAACCAAGAGATTTGATAGAATTGAATTTTGAATATGGAAAAGACCATCAAACAAGATCCGTACAAATCAAAGGTTTAAATCTTTAATTCTAGATGAAAAAATTGATACAAATAAAAGGGGATGCATCATTAAGAAAATTTTTTAGAAAAAAAAATAATGAATATTCATCTATATTAGTCTTTGCCAAAAAAGAAAAATTTAAAAATTTACTTGTATATGATGCAATAAATAAAATTCTAAATAAAAATAAAATTTTAGCACCATCATTATGTAGTGAAAACTATAATAACAACTATATAGAAATTCAAGATTTTGGAAATGAAACAATTTTTAAAAGATTAAATAAATCAAGCGTTAATCAAATGAGTTACTTTAAAAAAATAATTATTTTATTAAATAAAATACAATCTATTAAAAATAAAAAAATTAAAAATTTTAAAAATAAAAATTACATAATCCCTAAGTACGATAAAAAAATACTAACAGAAGAGGCAAAATTATTTTGTGACTGGTATGCTAAAAAGCATCTTTCAAAAAAAAGTATTAAAAAATTTTCAAAAGAATTTATGAAAATTGTAAAAAAATTATCTTCTAAATTAAAATTAAAAAACAATTTTTTTGTGCATAGAGATTTTCATGTCTCCAACCTTATGTTGGTAAATAATCAAATAGGACTTATCGATAGTCAAGATGCTTTAATAGGAAATAGATCCTATGATTTAGCCTCACTTATAGATGATGTAAGATATAAAACTTCAAAATCATTTAAAAAAAAAATATTTGATTTTTATGTAAAAAAACAAAAAAAAATAAATATCAAAAATTTTAAGAATGATTTTGAGATATTATCAATATTAAGAAATCTTAAAATTATTGGAATATTTACACGTCTTGCAATAAGAGATGGTAAAAAGAATTATTTAAGATTAATACCCTACACATGGGAATTGATTGATTTGCGTATTAATGAAAATGAAATATTTAACGATTTAAAAAATTTATTAATTCAAAACTTTAAAAAAAAATTAAATGAAAATTAATACAGCATTGATATTATGTGCAGGTTTAGGAGAAAGATTAAAACCTTTAACTTTAACAACACCAAAGCCACTTCTAGAGGTAAATAGTATAACTGTATTAGAAAGATGTATTCATTTAATTATCAAATTTGGTGCAAAAAAAATCTTTATAAATACATTTCATTTGAGTGATAAAATTTTTGAATTTATTAAAAATAAAAAATTTCCAATAGATATTCAATTAATAGAAGATGGAGAAAACATCTTAGATACTGGAGGTGGAATTTTAAATATGATTAAGAATTCAAAAGAAAATAATTTTATAATTTTTAACTCAGATACATTGTGGCAAAAAAATTATTTAAATGAAATTACTGAGATGCAAAATTTTTATTTATCAAATAAATTAGATAACATTTTATTATTAGCAAATAAAAAATTAAGTTTTGATAAA
>QCJE01000008.1 GCA_003216235.1 Pelagibacteraceae bacterium AG-404-P07 | reverse complement strand
ATCACGAACTTGTAAATAAAATTGAAAAGATATCAGGTAAAATTGTAGATAATAGGAAAAATTCATTTCCAGGTGAAGTCATATCAGATTTTTTGCAAGAAAATAAAAACTATTTTCCGAAACTTGAAGATTTCGCAAATAAAGTTTTTGATAAGGTTCAAAAAAATAATCGAACAAGATATATCGCTCTATGTGAGTATTTAGGCTCTGAGTACAACATAAAAGTAAAAGATGTAATTCCTGAAGAAAATAAACCATTTTCTAAGATATTTAATAAAAATAAAAAAGAACTTTTATTAAGTGATTATAGCTCTCTAGAAACAAAAAAACTTCATGCAGCTGCCCAGATTGCCCAAGAGGGTGCGATTAAAGAAATAGAGGAATATTTATCTAAATTTACCTTTCCTTCTGAAGAATCAAAAAAATTAACTAAAGTCGCTTTACTGAATTATTGTGGTGCAGCGATCTTGATGCCATATAAGCCTTTTCATTCAGAATGTAAAAAACTTAAATATGACTTAGAATTATTACAAAATACCTTTGCCACATCATTTGAACAGGTAGCTCATAGAGTAACTTGTTTGCAAGATCCAAAACTGCCAGGCATACCATTTCACTTTTTAAGAGTAGACATGGCTGGAAATATTTCTAAAAGATTTTCATTATCTGGAATTGAAATACCAAGATATGGAGGAGCTTGTCCAAGATGGAATGTTTATTCAGCCTTAACAAGACCGGGTGTTATTCAAGCTGCAGTAAGTAAAATGACTAATGGTGAAAAGTATGTTTGCATTGCTAGAACTGTTGAAAAAGGTATAGGAAGATTTGGTCAATCAAAAAGCATATTATCTATAGGCCTTGGCTGTGAAGCTAAATATGCAAAGGATTTTATATATACAGAGAATATAAATATTAACGATAAATCTTCAGAAATACCAATAGGTGTTTCTTGTAGAACCTGCGATAGACTAGACTGTTCACAAAGAGCTTTTCCTCCACTACATAAGAAGTTTGATGTTGATATTAACTTGCGAGGAGTCTCGGTATATGTTGGTGATAAAAGTTAAAAGTTATGATTAAATTTATCATACCCGCTATAATTGTTTTTTTAATTGTTTTATTTTGGGAGAAAATTAATAATTTTATTTTTAAAAAATTTAATATCAAAATTAACTATATAGTTTTGATTATATTTTTATTGATTTTAGGGACAATTTTTGCACTGTTGTATTACTAATTGTTAAGATAAATAGTTATTACCGATGCATAATATTCATATCTACCTTGAGATAAAATCATATAGTATTTTGTTATTTATTGAAAAATTATTGATAGGTTAATGTAAATAATGAGACAATTATTAAAAACAGTAAAAGAAAAATTAGCTTCCAAATATTTAAAAAGTGATCCTTTAAAAAGGTCTTTTAAAAGCAAAAAAAAATTTAATCCTCGAATAAAAGCTCGAATTAGAAAAAATAAACAAATTATTTCGAGGAATATTGAGGATATATTTGGCTGGATTAAAGGTGCAGAATTGGTTGAATTAAAAGAATGTAATACCGATGAAGATCCAGTAAGACCTGAATTGAGCAACTCATTTAGAACAAGTTATGGTAGAAAAATTCATGGGGTTAAATATAAGGGAGAAATACACGCAGTAATGTGTTTTGCTTATACAAATGAAATACCCAAATCAGTTGAGGAATTGGATAGACTAAGCCAGGATGCTCATTTACAAAGTACATTAAGAGGCCAAAATGTGGGAAAAATTGCTATTGCATATACTGTTTGGTCAAAGAAGAAGGGAGGAGGAAAATTGATTGTTAAAGAAGTTTTTAAAAAAATTAAAAAATCAAATCATCTTAATAGATTGATTACTTTATCCCCATTAACTAAAATGGCATCAAAATTTCATAGTAAAAATGGAGCAAAACTTTTGCAAGTAAATGAAACTACACAAAATTTTGAGTATCAAGTAGAAAAAAAACAATAAATCTTAAAATGAGTAAATTTAATTGGAACTACCCAACTGAGATGTGGGTTGGTGAAAACCGTATTCAAGATTTGAGTCAAGCCTGTAAAAGTTTGAATATTAAAAACCCGTTACTAGTAACTGATAACGGACTTGCTAAAAATAAAATAATCTTAGATGCAGTGAAAATTTTAAGAGATAAAGATATTTCTGTTGAAGTATTTTCTGATGTCGTAGGTAATCCCACTGGTACAAATGTTAATGATGGAGTTAATCTTTTTAATAAAAATAATTGTGATGGAGTTATAGCTGTTGGTGGTGGAAGTGGATTGGACGTCGGCAAAGCAATTGCTTTTATGTCTGGTCAAACTTTATCAATATGGGATTTTGAAGATACTGGAGATAATTGGAAAAAAGCAAATTCAAAAAAAATTTCTCCTATCATTGCTATACCAACTACAGCAGGAACAGGTTCAGAAACAGGAAGAGCATCTGTAATTTTAAATGAAGAAACAGGAGTAAAAAAAATAATTTTCCATCCTAAGTTTTTACCTTCTATTGTAATTTTAGATCCAATTTTAACAATTAATCTTCCTCCTGAAATTACTGCAGCAACAGGTATGGACGCTCTTGCACATAACCTTGAAGCTTATTGTTCAACTGGATATCATCCCATGGCAGATGGAATTGCATTAGAAGGAATGAAATTAATTGATCAATGGTTATTAAAGGCATTTAAAGATGGTTTTAATATTGAAGCAAGAATGAATATGTTAACTGCAGCAAGTATGGGGTCCACCGCATTTCAAAAAGGACTAGGAGCCATTCATTCATTAAGTCATCCAGTGAATGCAATTAATAATATTCATCACGGTCTATCTAATGCAATATTTATGCCTTATGTTTTAACGTTTAATAAAGATTCAATAGAAAATAAGATAATTAATATTTGTAAATATTTAGAATTAAAAAATCAATCTTTTGATGGATTTATTAATTGGGTTCTGGATTTAAGAAAAAAACTAAATCTACCGCATAAATTATCAGAAGTGATTAAAAAAGAAGATCTTGATATTGATAAATTATCGAAAATGGCTCTAGATGACCCTTCGACATCAACAAATCCAAAGAAAATGTCTATTGACCATATGAAGGATTTGTATGAACATAGTATGTCGGGAAAACTATTTAAATGAAAACCTTAAATTTATTGGTAGTTGAAGGAAACATTAAAGAAGAAAATGAAACATTTAAGTTAAATGGAATACCTACCCACGCAGAGAGTTTGAAAGAAAGTCTTTCATACTACACGAATGACTTAAATATTGATGTTTTCAATCCATGTTCTGAAAAAAATTTTGATAAAATTTTACTTAATATAAAGAAATATGATGGTTTGATTTGGGGTGGAAGCAGCCTAAATATTTATAATGACTGTATAGAAATCAAAAGGCAAATTTCTTTTATGAACGAATGCTTCAAAAATATAAAAAAAATTCTAGCAATTTGTTGGGGTATGCAAGTTGCTGTTACTGCAGCAGGCGGAAAAGTTAAGAAGTCAGAAAATGGTGCTCATATTGGTATTGCAAATAATATAGAAATTAATGAAAATGGAATTAATCATCCTTTATATAGGTCAAAAGATCAAAAGTTTAACTCTCCTGCATTTAATTTCGATGAAGTTGTTACTTTACCAGAAGGCGCAGTTCATTTGGCATCAAATAAAATCAATAAAATACAAAGTATTAATTTTAAATCTGGTGTAAGTGATGTGTGGGGCTTACAATATCATCCTGAAATCACATATCATAAAATGATTGCATTAATAAAGTTTAGGAAAGATAAACTAATTAATTCAAGAAAATGTTTTAAAGATGAAAATGAAATTAAAGAACATATAAATTTTATTGAAAAAGAGATTAAAATTTCTGTAAAAGAATCTAGAATGCAGGAATTAAAAAATTGGTTAGATTATTTAAAAGCCGCTTAATATCTTCTTTTCTTTTTAAACCTTTTAAATGAAAAATTTTTTGGTCTTTTTCTATTTTTAAATTTTTTCTTTGCTTTAAATTTAAAATTCTTTTTATTAGAATTTTTTGTTAAGTCATTTGAAGATTTTTTATCAAAATATTTAGGATTATTTGTAAAACCAAATTTTTTACTATTATCTTTAAATCTGGATTTTCTGGAAACGGTTCTTTTTAAGAACTTTTTCTTATCTTTAAATTTTCTTTCTTTATTAAATGAAGCATTATGTCTTTTCTTACCTTTGAAGTTTTTTTTATGTTCACTTTGAAGAGATTTAAAATTTGGATTAACTAATCTACTGATTGAATTCCACATTGATCTGTCATTTGGTGTAAGAAATGTTAAAGCGGAACCTTCTTTACCAGCCCTACCAGTTCTTCCAATTCTATGAATGTAATCTTCTGGAACTTGAGGCAGATCATAATTTATCACATGCTGTATTAGAGGAATATCTAAACCGCGAGCTGCAACATCAGTTGCAATTAATATTCTACTTTTGCCATTTCTAAATCCAGCTATAACTCTATCTCTTTTGCTTTGCCTTAAATTTCCATGAATTGCATCTGCTGAATGACCGTCATATTTTAAACGTTTAACTATTTTGTCAGCACCACGTTTGGTTTTTACAAACACTAATATAGATCCATTTCTTTCAACTAATTGATTTATTAATTCATGATATTTTTTATCTTGAGTAATTTGAAATGTTTCTTGTTTAATCTTTTCAATAGGAGTTGATAATGAGCCTACAGCTATTCTTTCGGGATTGTTTAAATATTTTTCTGAAATTCTTAAAATATTATTAGGTAATGTTGCAGAAAATAATAAAGTTTGATGATTTTTTGGAATAAATCTTAAGATTAATTCTATTTGTGGAGTAAAACCCATATCTAACATTCTATCTGTTTCATCTAAAACTAAATAAGAAACTCTAGATAAATTTAAACTTTGTCTTTTTAAATGATCATTAATTCTCCCAGGTGTACCAACTATAATTCTTGCCCTTTTTTTTAATTTTTTAAGTTGCTTATGCACACTTTCACCCCCAATAAGTAATGCATTTCCTATGTCTATTTCTTTTACATTTAATTTTAAAACTGTTTGCATTACTTGGCTTGCAAGCTCTCTAGTAGGACATATGATTAAAGCCATAGCGTTTTTATCTAAAATTAGTTTATTAATCATTGGAATCGTGAATGCTAGAGTTTTACCTGTTCCAGTTTGAGCAGTGCCTAATATATCTTTTCCTGATAAACTAACAGGTATGGACTTACTTTGAATGGGAGTAGGTGATTTAAAATCTGCATACTTAATTGAATTTTTAAGCTTATTTTCTATTGGTAAATCGTTGAAGTTCATTATTTTTACAATTAGTTTGATTTAATGGATGCTTATATCTTTTTGAAACAAATACAATCAATGTTTTCTAACCATTAATTAGGACAAAATAGAGTGTTGAGTATATTTTAGAATTCAATTAAAATTGGATTATTATGATGAGTTATATTTTACCATTTATAGTTTTAATTTTGGTAGTAGTTTTTATTCATGAATATGGTCATTACTATTTTGCAAAAAAATATGGTGTAGGTATCACAGATTTTTCAATTGGATTTGGTCAAGAAATTTTTGGATGGAATGATAAATCGGGCACGAGATGGAAAATTTGCTGGATTCCTTTAGGAGGATATGTAAAATTTTTTGGTGATAGAAATGTTTACTCACAAGCTGATCAAGAAAAAATTATTCAGAAATACAGTGAGGAAGATAGAAAAAAACTATTTGTTCTAAAACCTTTATACCAAAGAACTTTAATTGTTTTTGGAGGTCCATTAGCTAATTTTTTATTAGCCATAGTAATTTTTTTTTCAATATATACATTTGTTGGTAAAGATTTTACTCCTGCAGTAATTAATGAAGTCCAAAAAGATAGTCCTGCTATGTCAGGAGGATTGAAACAAAATGATATAATTTTAGAAATAGATGGAAGTAAAGTAAAAAGTATTATGGATGTTTCTAAATATATAATGATGTCAACTGATGAAATTATAGATTTTAAAGTTAAAAGATCTTATGATGAATTATTATTAAAAATAAAACCAAATACTATTTTAGGTAAAGATAATCTTGGAAATAATATAAAGAAACGTATTGTTGGAATAAAACTAGGTGCTTACAATAATGAAATTAATCATGTAAAATTAGGTCCTACTCAAGCAATATATCATGCTGCAAATGAAGTTTATTATGTAAGCATTTCTTCGTTAAAATATATTGGTGCAATGATTTTTGGCAAAGCTGATACTTCTCAATTAGGTGGGCCTATTAGGATAGCAAAAATTTCAGGTCAAGTAGCTGAATTTGGTGTTTTAGCTTTTATTAGCATGATGGCCTATATTTCTATCAGCTTAGGATTAATTAATTTATTTCCAATACCAATGTTAGATGGAGGCCATTTAATGTTTTATACTTTTGAAAAAATTTTGGGACGTCCTTTGTCTCAAAAAACCCAAGAAGGTTTTTTTCGAATCGGTTTGTTTTTGTTGTTATCATTGATGTTTTTTACAACCTTTAATGACCTAAAAGACCTAGGTTTATTTTAATAATTAAAAAATTTTAAAGTAAAAAAAGCTAATAAAATCAACACTAATAAAGAATTTTACAATATATTGTGTATAACTTTTATTAAGATACTAAAAAAAGTCTTGATTTATCAAGACTTTTGATAAGAATAGTCAATAACCTAATAAAACCGGAGCTAAAATGAATAAAAAACAATTAGTTGTCAAGCTTTCAGGGGCTTTAAACTTAAGCAAAGCTGATGCTGAAAGAACTTTTGACACAATTACCAACACTATTTTAGACGCTTTGAAGGCTGATGACTCAGTTAAAATTGCTGGATTTGGTACATATAAAGTGGCTAAAAGAAAAGCTAGAGTTGGAAGAAACCCTAGAACTGGTGAGCAAATTCAAATTGCTGCATCTCAAAAGGTTAAATTCTTACCTGCAAAAGCTTTAAAAGAAGTTTTCAATAAATAACAAACATTTAACAGCCTTAATGCTAGATAGCGTTAAGGCTGTTTCTATATGCAAAAACTGCATACCCAATTTTCATAATCAACGTTAGTTTTTAATTATTTTAAAAATATAAGAGATCCCTTAACAGGGAGGTCTTATGACTAAGTTTTTAAAAAAAATAAGTACACCACTCATTAGTTTAATTTTTCTATTAAACATGAGTAGTGCTGGTATGGCGGAAACAACTGTTTCTGCTGAAATAGGGTTTATATTCAATACTCTATTATTTTTAATTTGTGGTTTCCTAGTATTTTTTATGGCTTGTGGATTTGCAATGTTAGAATCAGGAATGGTTACAACCAAGAGTGTATCCGTTATCTGTGCAAAAAATATAGGTTTAATATCAATTTCTGGAATAATGTTCTGGATGTTCGGCTATAATTTAGCTTATGGAATACCAGAAGGTGGCTACATAGGTAGCTTTATTCCATGGTCAGACTCAAGTGCAGTAGACACTGGTTATGCAGATGGATCAGACTGGTATTTCCAAATGGTATTCTGTGCAACAACAGTATCGATTGTATCAGGAACATTGGCTGAAAGAATTAAGTTATGGCCATTCTTTTTATTTGCAGCGATTTTATCAGGAATTTTATATCCAATCGTAATGGGTTGGCAGTGGGGTGGAGGCTGGTTAGCTTCTATAGGTTTCTCAGATTTTGCTGGATCAACATTAGTACACTCAACTGGTGGAGCAGCAGCTCTAGCAGGTGCTCTAATATTAGGTCCTAGACTTGGTAGATTTACTAAATCTGGTTCTCCAGCGCCGACAAAACCATTTGCAGCATCCTCAATTCCATTAGTAACTGTGGGAGTATTTATCTTATGGTTAGGTTGGTTCGGATTTAATGGTGGTTCTCAATTAGCGATAGGAACTGCTGATGATGCGATTGCAGTATCTACAATATTTCTAAATACTTTCTTAGCTGGGGCCGGTGGTGTATTGGCAGCAGCAACTGTAACAAGATTAAATTTTGGAAAAACAGATGTAGTACAAATGTTAAACGGATGTATTGGTGGATTAGTTGCAATTACCGCTGAACCATTGATGCCGTCACCTTTAGCTGCAATTTTAATTGGTGCAGTAGGTGGTATAATTGTGGTTTATGGTACAAAACTTCTATTTGCATTAAAGATTGACGATGTAGTAGGTGCAATACCAGCCCACTTGTTTGCTGGAATTTGGGGAACATTGGCTGTGCCAATTACAAATCCTGATACAGCATTTGGAACTCAATTAATAGGAGTTATTTCAATTAATCTCTTTGTTTTCGTAGCTGCTTTAATTGTATGGTCAATTATGAAAGCAACAATTGGTATCAGATTAAGTAAAGAAGCTGAAACCAAAGGAACTGATGTTACTGAAACTGGAGTAATTGCTTACGCTATACGTGACTAATTGTTAACAATAAAGGGGTTCTTCGCTCTCTGTGTATCCGCAACGTTACTCAATCGGAGAGCCCCTTAAAAAATTAACTTCCTCTAAGTTATATTAAAGCCCCTTTCTGAAGGGGCTTTTTTATTTTAAATAATAATCAACTCTTATAGAGAATTTTCATCCCAAATTTTTTTCCAGTCAAAATTTGGAGGTAATCCATATGTTGTATTAATATTGGTAGCATGCATTGCTAAAGAAGGAATAGGAGACAAACAATATTCTTTCTCATAAATTTTATGTAATTGAAGTTCCATGGGATGATGTCTTTTTGCACCCATTAATTTTAATTCTTTTAAGTATTTTATTATCATTTTTTTACTGGTTAAAAATGTAATCAAACTCTCGTTAATTGTTCTCCAGTGGCTCATATTTCCAAAAAATAATCTTGTATTATCTATTGTGGAATATAGATAGGGATAATCTGCTGGACATAAAAAAAGCTCTCTATTTAATTGAGAACTTATTTTTTCATAAGTAAAAAGCATTTCTGTTATAGCATCTTTTGTATGAAGGTAATCATCTTCTAAAAAATAAAATAAATCTGAATTTTCATTTTCAGCAATCTCGATAGATTTTAAAATATTTCTCATATTTGATTTCATATTGGGAGAAATATCATTTCCTTTGGTATCTTTTAAAATTATATCATTTTCAAATTCATCTTTTCCAATATTTATTATCTTGTTTTCTAGATTTGTGTTCGCTAAAAGATTGGATATTCTTGATAAACTCTCTTTATTTGATCTATCATCAGTAATTAATATTTTTATATTTAAATCTTTAAAAAATTTTTTAGCAATCTCACATGAGTTTATTACTGATTTAATTGTTCTTAACGTATATTCAATTTTTGGGGCATCAAAAATTCTTTTCTTATTTTGATCAAGCATTACCTGATTATTATCAGTGTCACCAAAGGTGTAGGATCTTATAATTATTGTAAGACTGTTAATTTTATTTGTAATATTAGTCATTCCTAGTGGGACAGTTATTGATTTAGAACCACTTTTACTTAAATTTTCATTAGCAGACCGATTACTTGTTGGAATATTCAAATTTGATTGATCAATTAATTCATAACCAAATTTCCTTGTTATTTTTACAAATAGTTTTGATATGAAGTTTTTTTTATCTATTGATTTATTTTTCATAAAAAAATATTGTTTTAAGACAATATTTATCTTAAATATTATATAAATGAAAATAACATCTTCCTCAGAATTAGTTAATAAAGCTTTAAAAGAGATAAAAACTATTACAACCGATGAAGCTTATTCAAAAATGTCAGAAGCTAAATCAAATATGATAGATATTAGAGATATTAGAGAGCTTCAAAATGAAGGAAAAATAGAGGGTGCTCTTCATATTCCAAGAGGTATGTTAGAATTTTGGTTAGATCCTGAAAGTATATATTTTAAAGAAGGAAAATTAGATCTAAAAAAAGAAATGGTTTTATTTTGTGCTGGTGGATTAAGATCAGCATTAGCAGCAAAAACTTTAAAAGACATGGGTTTTGAAAATGTCTCTCATGTAGAAGGGGGATTTGGAGCTTTAAAAAATAGCAAATTTAAAATAATTTAATTTTTACACTCATCTAAAGCGTACTCCAATCTATCTTGACCCCAAAAAATTTTTTTATTAACAACAAATGTCGGAGCGCCAAAAATATCATTTTTAAAAGCATTATTTGTTAATTCTTTTAATTCCTCTTTAATTTCTTCATTTTTAATTTTTTCAAAAAATTTTTTTTTATTTAATTTACACTGTTCTAAAATATTATTAATTACCTCTGAATTTGAGATATCTAAATCATTTTTCCAATATGCATTAAAACAAATTTCAAAATACTTTTCTTTAAATTCATTTTCTATTGAAAGGTAACCCCTCATTATATCTAAAGAATTAATTGGAAATTTGCTATTCCATATAAATTCAATATTATTTTTTTGAGCTATTAATATACAATCATTCTTCATATTTTTCATTTTTCGTTCATTGAATGCAGGAGCTGTTATACCACCAAGTTTATGCAAGCCCCCAAGTAAGATTGGTTTATAAATAAAATTAATTGAACTTTTGACTTTTAAAGATTTGGTTTTCTTAAAAGCTAGATAAGAATATGGGCTGATAAAATCAAAATAAAATTCAATTGATTTAGTCATAAATATTTATATTTTTGGCATAAAAAATTCTGATTAGCCAATATAACAATAAACCAATTGGTCCGATAAAATATATAACCAATAGTGGTAAAGTTATTAGAAATCTATTAATCACATATTTTTGTGAGTCTTTTACGACCCAACCTCCAATAAAAAGATTAATTGAGATAAAATGAATCCAAAACATCATTAGAAAAAAATCATTATTAAATAAATCTTTTAAATTATTTTTACCCAGGTAAAGCTTGAAATTTGATATATAGTCATACGAAGTAATAAAAGATTTATAAAGCACAAATATATAAGCAACACTTAGAATTAAAAATGGAAAAATTGATGTGACAAAAATTTTACATATTTTAGATTGAGGAAAAAAAATTAAGGTTAACCACAATGGAAGAACTCCTAAATTCACCCAATAGTAGAGCATATCTATTGTAAAATAATTATAAATTTGTTCGATCATTTAGAAATATATTATATTAAATCTGACTATGATTCCTATAAGAAATAAAAAAAAAAGTCTCAAGGTAACAGTCGAAGAAATGAGAAATTTTGCTTTTTCTTATGTTGAAAAATATGCACCTTCAAAACAACAACTTAAAACTTATTTACTTAAAAAATACTTAAAAGCATCTGTTTCAAATATCAAGAAGCAGGATGTTGCAAATTTAATTGATATTGTTCTATCAGATTTGGAAAAAAATAAATTTATAAATGATAAATTTTATTCAGATAGTAAAGCAAAAAGCATGATTCAAAGAGGTAGTTCAATAAATAAAATTAGAAATTATCTAATAGGTAAAGGTATTAATGATCAATATATTAAAGATACAGTAAATAAAATTCAGGATGAAAATTCAGATCAAGATTTTTTTTCAGCAATAAAGATATGCAAAAAAAAAAGAATAGGTCCAGCAAGAACAGAAGATAATAGATCTTTATTTTATAAAAAAGATATTTCTTTGCTAGCAAGAAATGGATTTGACTTTGAAACTTCAAAAAAAGTAATGGAAATTGAAAAAGAAGATTATCTTAAAATATTAAGATTGCTTTGATTTCTTTTTTTCCTTGTCTTTAACTAAAATATTAATCTTATGTTTTATATAATTTTTAACAAATACAAAAACTAATAAACCAAAAATTGAAACTGAAATAATTATAATTAAAATGATTCTTAATTGATCGTCCATTATAAAATATTTTTATTTTTTAAAATTAAACTTGGATTTTTAAAATTTTCTTTTCCATATAAAATTTCTTTACCATTAAAATCAGTAACACTTCCACCTGAGTGTTTTAAAATAGCATGACCAGCTGCTATATCCCATTCTGAAGCACGCGGTTCTGCAACGTATCCGTCATATTCTCCAGCGGCTATAACACAAAATTTTAAAGAACTTTTCATCCTTACAAATTTTTTTACATTTAGTTTTTTATAAATTTTATTTATTTCTGGTTTAATCTTATTTGAATAAGAAACAAATTTAATCTCATTCTTATCAAAATCTTTAGAATGTCCCAATGTGATTGGTTTTCCATTAATCAATTCAAAAGATAAATTATTTCCATAAGAATAAAACATTCTACTTTTAGCTGGCGCATAAATTAATCCAGCAACAGGTTTTCTATCCATTATTAATCCTGCATTTATTGTGAATTCATCAAGGTTGTTAATATAATCATAAGTACCATCGATAGGGTCGACTAACCAAAAATTTTTAAGGTTTTTACGAGATTTGTTTTCAGAAGTTTCTTCAGAAACTATTGGTATATGTGGTGTTAATTCAAATATTTTTTTTGTTATAATTTTATTTACTTCTAAGTCTCCGTTACTTACTGGAGTATTATCATCTTTAATTTCTTTAGTTAGACCTTTTTTTCTTAATTCTAACGAAATATCTCCAGCCTTTAAAAATACCTCGATTAAATTTTCAACAATTTCTTTAATGTCATTTTGTTTCATTTATTCTTTTTAATTCTATATTCTTGGCATTAATTACTTTTTTTCCAGCATTTTCAAAATTAACTGTAACTTTATCTTTTATAATTGACTGAACTTGGCCGATTCCCCAATCTTTGTTATTGGTATTTAGTACTTTGTCACCTGGTTCAAAATCTAAAATCATTTAATTTAATTTATATTAGAAATCAGTATAAATACCACCAAATGAATAAAGAATTAAATTGCATTGGAATAAATAAAAAACCGTCAGAGACAACAGTTGTTGTTGCAATGTCAGGCGGAGTGGACTCTTCTACAGTTGCAGGTATGATGAAAAAAGAGGGTTTTAAGGTTATTGGCATAACATTAAAACTTTATGATGATGGAAAAGAGGTTGCGGCATCTAAACAATGTTGTTCTGGACAAGATATTATGGATGCAAAAAGAGTAGCTCAGAAGTTAGATGTTGAACATAGAATCTTATACTATCAAAATAAATTTAGACAAGGAGTAATAGATAATTTTGTAGAAAGTTATTTGAAAGGCGAAACACCCATACCTTGCGTTCAATGCAATCAGACAGTTAAATTTAAAGATTTGTTTGAAGTATCTAAAGATTTAAAAGCAGATGCATTAATAACAGGTCATTATGTGAAAAGTATCACATCAGAAAATCAAACTGATATGTATAGAGCTATTGATGAAAATAGAGATCAAAGTTATTTTTTATTTAATACAACTAGAGAACAGCTTAATTATCTTCGATTCCCCTTAGGTGGACTTTTAAAAAATGAAACTAGAGCAATAGCAAAAAAGTTAGAATTAAATGTTGCTGACAAGCCAGACAGCCAAGATATTTGTTTTGTTCCTAATGGAGATTATGCTTCAGTTATTCAGAAATTTAGACCCGATTCTTTTCAAAAAGGTAATATAAAAAACTTAGATGGCAAAGTTATTGGTGTTCATGATGGAATTGTTAATTTTACAATAGGTCAGAGAAAAGGAATTAAAGTTTCTGATAAAGAAGCATTATATGTATTAAATATAGATTCAGATAAAAATGAAATTATAGTTGGTCCAAAGGAAAAACTTGGTAAGACAAATATTTATTTAAAAAATATCAATCTACTAACAGGTGAAATTGATTTTGAAAATGAAATATATGTTAAAGTTAGATCAACAGGTAAACTTTTAAAAGCTAAAATTGATTTGAAAAAAAATAGTAAAGCAGAAGTAAAACTAAAAATATCAGAGGATGGAATATCTCCAGGGCAAGCTTGTGTTTTTTACAACAAAGATAAAGAAGGCTATAAAGTATTAGGAGGTGGATGGATTGAAAAATAATTAATTATATTTTTCTGAAAAAATATTTTGACTAAGAGCTTCTTTTTTTATTTCTTTAAATTTTGTTTCTTGATTTCTGAAAGCATATATTACTGATAAACTACTGTCTTTATTATACGTAATTCTCGAACCATGATCAGAAAGAATAGTTAAGTTTATATTATCAATATATTCTTTTTTTTCTAAGTTATGTAAAAAGTTTTTTAGAAACTTTAAAACACACATTCTTTCAATATTGTGTTGTTTTACTGATTTTTCAATTGAGTAAGAAGAATTTCTAATGGAAAGACTTCCATCATAAGTACAATCTTTCTTAAATCCATAGGGTCGGTGAGGAACTAATGTGTGAGCAAAAATTAAATCGTAATTATTAGAATAGATATCTTTTTCTAAATTATCAAAAAAAACATTAAATGAAATTTTATGGCCTTCTGGCTCTAAATTACTATCTATTAATCTTATTTCTCTTAAAAATCTCCATTTTAAAGTTGATGAAATTGAGCCATTTAATTTCCACAAAGATATAATTTTAGTTAAAAAAGAATTTTTAAAACCAATTAAAAATTCTTTTTGATTAAAAGGATTATAAGTTTTGCATTTTTTAATGTTGTCAAAAACACAATAATCGATATGAATATTTTGATAAACACTTACACTTTTAAATTTTTCAAAAAATAAACTTTTTTCAAGCTCATATTCATAAAAATAATTTTTAGATTCTTTTGTGACTTTAAGTCTTAAATCTTCAGAATTGGAGAAATTTAATAGTGAAGATAAAGAAGTTACTGAATTATTTGTTATTGAATAAATATTACTATAAAATTTAAAATCATACTCTTGGAATAATTTTTTTGCAAATAAATCAAACTCCTTTCCATTTTTAGTCTTACTTGAAAAGCTATTAAGGCCAGACATTTCATCAAATACAATTACCACATCTGTTTTTTTATATCTTGAATTATCTACATTTTCATAATCTTTGATTTTTTTATAAGATTTTGTTTGATCAAATATATTAAATAAAAAAATTGTAGTTAAAAAAACTATAATTACATTTAAAAACTTTTTATCTGTATACGATAATAATATCGTTATTATTATAATTAAGATTATTAATAGAAAAAATCCTGGATAATAAATTACATCAAAATATTTTAATAAGATTTGTCTTGAGGGTTCAATTAAACCATTCCAAAGACCGAGATTATTATCTATACCAAAAGTAATAATCATAGCTAAATAAATACTAAAAATTTTTTTATTAAAAAAATTTTTGGAGAATGCAAAAAAATTAAATATCATTATTGGAAGAATAAAAAGGAATATTGAGAATGATATTTCAATTAGATTTAAACCTGATCTAAGTGCGAAAACTGGAAAAAAAGATATTAGAATTATGAAACTAGTTTTTTTCAAATTCATATAAAATTCTAGTATTACTGATGGTAGATTTGTTTATTATGTTTCCGTTTGTTTCAATATATTTTTCAAAATTTTTTATATTATAGTTTGGAAAAATATCACCTTTTAAAGAAAGCATTTTTTTAACTGTTTCATCATCTTTATCTACATATTCTATCAAACCTTTTGGAGCAATATTCATTAGCCATTTAACTACATCTTCTAGTGGAACATTATTTCCTAATGCTAAATGATGTTCGAAAGCCAAAGCTATCATTGCATCAAAGTTTATTCTTTCTTTGAAGCTTCTTCTTTCATCCTCACTCCACCCAAGTTTTGAGCTTGGATTCATTGCATTAAAATATAATGGTAAAAAATTTAAATTTTCTTTAATTGATTTTTTGTATGCTTTATCGATTGCATTAATGTCTATATCAAAACCAATTGCTTTGTGGGTTCCTGCTTTTAAACTTTCAAAACTATACAATCCATCATTACACCCAATATCAGCTAATAATTTTGGTTTATTTTTTTGAGAAAAATCTCTAACTAATTTAATTTTTAATTCCTCCTCTTTTCTTTGGTAAGTATTTATTGAAGAATAATCATCCCATTCAGTTTTTTTTTTAAGTGGTTCAAGTTTTTCTATCCAATTTTTTAATTGGACTAACATAGATTTATATGAATTTTTGGATAAAGATTTTCTTTTTTTAATTTTATCTAATGCTTTATCTGGATTAATTTTATTTTGATTTTCTAGTTTTGATAATAATGTGACTGAAAAAAATATATTTAATGAAAGTTTATCTTTAAAGTTTAGTAATTCATTAAGGTCAGTCGTTTTTATTCCATCTAAATTTCCTTTATACCAATCGTTAAAAGGAATTCCTTTTTTTGATCTCAGCAACAAGGGATTAAGAAATTGTTGTAAGAATTGAGAGTGGCCTTTCCAATAATCACCTTCTTTGTATTCATCTAATGACAACACATCAATAAAAATTGGTTTGTGGTTTATAAATTGAATGTTGTAAGCAGAACTATCTATTAGTACCGTATTTTTATCTATTAAAAAAAGCTGGAAATTTAAATGATGTAAAGCTGCTGATTTTAGTTGATAAAAACTCCACTCATAGGGGTAAGATATATAGTCTATTTTTTGATGTTCTAAAAAATATATATCATCATTACTTTGAGAATCTTTAAATTCATCTGTTACATCTTTAGTTGGTATGAGGAAGTTTTGATTTACACTTTCAGAAATTATATCTTTATTCTTTATATAATCGTATCTTTTTTTTCCAAATTTCTTAACAACTCTAATTATTTTATTATTATAATTATAAACTTGACCCGCTGGGTCCCTAAAAGATCCAGGATTTTTTAATAGTTGCACAGTTATTCAGTTTTTTCTTTTTTCTTAAATATTTTCTTAAAAAAATTTTTAACTTTATTCCAATAAAAAGCACAATAAGATAATCCAGCTGCAATTGCACCAAGTATAGCTTGTAAAATAATACTTCCAGTTCCAGGATCTAAATATGCATAGGCATTATTCATTAAGGATAAATATATTATAAAAAATAAAGTTAAGTTTTTATTCATATGAATTTTATATGATAACTTAGATCAAAAATCTATTCTATTTTCTTCCACATTAAGAAAGTTAACAAATAGAATGTAATTACACCTAAAAAATAATTCCATTCTAATCCATGTTTAAAAAATTTTAAATTAAAGCCTAAGAAATAATCACCTGGCAGACTAATGATTGGTATACTTATTAGAGCAACGATAATAAGTATCGATACTAAAAAGATTTTTAGATTTAATATTAAAGGATTGATATGTTTTGATAATTTTTCTTTAAATGAATATATGGTAATTACGAGATAAGCTTGAGCAATTATTTCAAAAACAATAAATAATAACATTACAACTCTTCTAAACAATTTGTAAAAATCATTATCAAATTTAATTCCTAAAAAAATTGAATGAAGTGTTAAGGCAATTGCTGAGGCTATTCCAAAAAAAACAATCTTTTTTTTATGTTTGTTTAACTGATCAAAAAATTCAATTATTTCTTTATTATAGAGCCAATATTTTATTAAGAGAAATGATGTAAAAAACATTCCAGATTTAAATACTAACCATGAAGGATAAGGTCTTGCTGTTCTGCTGATAGATGTACCGCCATCAAAATATGGAAAAGTGTTATATATTATGTCTTCTTGGTTTTGAAACAATCCATGAAACTGAGTAACTAAAATTAAACAAGTATTAACAGCAACAAATGGTATTATGAATATCCATATACTTATGGATTTGGCTTTAACTATTTTATCCATTGAGGAGATTAATTACTTCTTTTTATTTTTTTTTCTAGCTCTTCTTTTTTTAGACCCCATTTTTCTTCGGCCTCTATGTTTTTTTGGGTAACCCATACTATCCTTTAGTTATAATTTAATTGAAATTATGTCTGGGATATAGCATTCTCTTCTTAAGTTATCAATTTTTTTTATGTCAAAATCTTTCAAAACTTTTCTGAAACATACAGCAAAAGATTTTCACAATCAGTCTGTAAATCCACCTGTAGTTAGGGCCTCAACGATAATATTTAAGTCAATGAAGCATATAAGAAAGACTCAAGCTAAAGCTAAAAACAACCCAATAGGTGGTCATTATGATTATGGTCGACAAGGAACTTCTACTACATATATATTACAAAAAATTTTAACTAAACTTGAAGAAAGTTATCATGTTTTTACGACACCAACTGGTTTTGGTGCTGTTTTTTTAGCTATATTCAGTGTTACACGTCCTGGAGATGAAATCATAGTTGCAGATCCTGTATATACCCCAACAAGATTACTAACAGAAAAATTTTTAAAAGAATTTAATATAAAAACAATTTTCTATAATCCAAGTGATTTAAAAACATTAGAAAAAAATATAACAAAAAAAACAAAATTAATATTTGTTGAAAATCCTGGAAGTAATACATTTGATTTTCAAGATCTTAGTAAAATTCTTTCAATCGCAAAAAAAAAAAAAATTTTAACAGCAATTGATAACACATGGGGAACTCCTTACTTCCTAAAACCAATTAAACTTGGCTTTGATATGTCCATCGTGTCTGCAACTAAGTATTACTCTGGGCATTCAGACGTTATGGGTGGAAGTTTGGCAGTTAATAAAAAAGTTTTTCTAAAAGTGTATAATGCAGAAAGAATTACTGGCTTAAGATTAGGTCCAGATGATGCTTACTTAATAACTCGTGGTTTACGAACACTGGATGTTAGATTAGATCGTCATAGCGAGAATGCTAAGAAAGTTGCTGCATTTTTATCAAAAAATAATAAATTTAAATTATTATATCCTTATAAAAAAGATTCTATAAATTTTAGAATGTGGAAAAAATATTATTCTGGCGCCTCAGGTCTCATGGGTTTGAAAATAAAATCAAAGAATATTAATTCTGTTAGAAAATTTGTGAATTCACTTAAACTTTTTGGTTACGGTTATAGCTGGGGAGGCTTTGAAAGTTTAGCTTTACATCAAGAATTTAGAGAAACAGGAAATAGAAAATATCTAAGTTTATCTAAAGATGAACATCTTGTAAGATTACATATTGGCTTAGAAGATCCTAATGACTTAATTGCAGATATAAAACAAGCATTAAGACATTTAAAATGATAACAGAAAATTTTTTTAGATCTAAAACAGCGATCGTAACTTTATTTGCTGCATGTTTCGTTGTTTTAATCTCTCTAGGTGTGAGACAAGTTTTTGGTTTATTCTTTATAGATTTTAATCAAAGCCTTAATATTAGTAATACTGCATTTGGATTTGCTATTGGATTACAAATGTTAATGTGGGGTTTGACTGGTCCAATATTTGGAGCGGTTGCCGATAGATATGGTGGTCATATAGCTATAATATCTGCATTCATATTTTATACTTTAGGTATCTATTTTCTTTACACAGGTCCAAATACTGGAATTTTTTTTCAAATTCATATGGGCTTATTGATAGGTATTGGGCTGGGGGGTACCGCAATAAGTATTCCAATGTCAGTTGTTGGTAAACATTTTCCACTTTCAACAAGAACAATAGCAATGAGCATCGTTACAGCTCTTGGATCTTTTGGTTACTTTCTCTCTCCAATTTATACGAATTACTCTTTAAAAGAATATGGTTGGAATTATACTTTATTTATCTTTTCTTTAGTTTTACTAACGGGATTAATTGCTGCTTATTTTGTGAGATCTCCATCTGAATCTGAAAATGTAGAAAAAACTTCAGACCAATCATTTAGAGAAGCTCTTGTAGAAGCTTTTAAGACTAAAAGTTATATTTTACTTGTATCTGGTTTTTTTGTTTGCGGTTTTCATATTACTTTGGTCGGAACACATGTACCAAAATATGTTATAGATAGAGGTTTAGAAGATTGGACTGCTGCAGCAATATTATCACTAATTGGGTTGTTTAATATTTTTGGATCTTTGTTAAGTGGTTACCTTTCAGCAAAAATGAGTAAAAAAATTATTCTAAGTGGAATTTATTTTTTAAGAGGTATATCGATTATTCTTTTCATTTTCACACCAGCAAGCAACATTAGCGCTTTTTTATTTGGAGCAAGTTTTGGTTTCTTATGGCTTTCAACAGTTCCAGCAACAAGTGGAATAGTTGCACATTTGTTTGGAACAAAATATTTAGGTATGCTGTATGGAATTGTTTTTCTAAGTCATCAAATTGGATCTTTTTTTGGTGCATATCTTGGAGGCTTATTTCATGATTTATATGGTTCTTATGATTATGCGTGGTATTTAGCAATTGCTTTATCTGTTTTCGCCGCAATAATACATTTACCAATTAAGGAAGAACCAGTTTTAAGATTAAAAACAGAATAAATTGAGTAAAAAAGATCAACTATCGGATATACATAATTCAGGAAAATCTTACATAATTTATAAATCACAAAAAGGATTTGATTTATATACAAATTTTTCTAAAAAAATTATTCTTAACAATAATAATATTGGTAGTTTTTTAAGTAAAGAAAATAAAAATATACCTGGAAATACCAATTTATACATAGGTTTTTTTGGTTATGAAATACTAAACAACCTAATTGGTATTAAAATTCCAAAACAAAAAAGTATTAAATTTCCAAAAGGAATTTTCTATAAACCTGAAAAGAAAATCAGTTTAAGCAACAATTTAAAATATGAAAATAAAGATAAACACAAAAACAGTACTTTTAAGATAAATATAAATAAAAACTCATACACTAAAGTTTTTAAAAAATTCAAAAAAAAAATTAAAAGTGGAGATACATATCAAATTAAGATTTGTACTAAATATAAAACGAAATCAATGATAGATCCTTTAAGTTTTTTTTCGAAATTATCAAAAATTAACTTAGCTCCAGAGGCATTTATGATTAGAGATAAGAATTATTCAATTATAAGCTGTTCACCAGAAAACTTAATAACTAAAAAAGGTACCAATATATTTACAAAGCCTATAGCAGGGACAGTAAAAAAAACCAAATCTTTAAATAAGATAAAGGCACTAAAATATTTTAGAAAAAATATTAAAGAAACGAAAGAACACAATATGATTGTTGATATGGAAAGGAATGATTTATCCAGAATATGCAAACCCGGTTCTGTAAAATTATCTAAACAAAAAACTGTAGAGGAATATAAAGATCTTTTTCACTATGTAAGTTTAATAAAGGGTAAATTAAAAAAGAATGTTCAAAATATAGATATTATTAAAGCTATGATGCCAGGAGGATCTGTAATTGGTTGTCCCAAGATAAACACTTTAAGACTTTTAAATAAACAAGAAAAAGAGAATAGAAATATTTATACAGGTAGCTTTGGATATATAAAATTCAATGGAGACATGAGATTTAACATTATTATTAGATCGATTTTAAATTTTAAGAATGTTTCTGAAATATCAGTTGCTTCAGGAGTAGTTGTAGATAGCAATGCTCAACATGAATTCAATGAGAATTATATTAAAGCAAAAGCGTTAATAGATTTGTTTAAATGATTTACATAATAGATCATAATGACTCGTTTACTCATAATGTAGTTCATCAATTTTCATTATTTGATGAAGTGGAATGTGATAATTATAATGAAATAAATAAAACAAAACTTCAAAAAGCTAAAGTTTTAGTTTTTTCTCCTGGACCGGGTAATCCAAAAGATTATCCAAAAACTTCACAGATTTACAAAAAATTTAAAGGAAAAAAAAAGATGATTGGAATCTGCTTAGGTTTTCAACAAATATTATTTTGCGAAGGAGCTAAAATTATTGAACAAAAGAAAATTTATCATGGATTTCAATCAGATATTAAAGTTGTTAATGATAGATCTTTATTCAAAAAAGGAAAAATATTCAAAGTAGGCCGGTATCATTCACTTAAATTAAAAGAACCTTTTAAAATTAATAATTTTGATATAACTATGAGGTGTTTAAAATCAAAAGTTGCAATGTCTTTTGAAAATAATAAAGAGAAAATATATGGATTTCAATTTCACCCAGAATCTTTTTTAACAATTAATGGCCACTTACTTATTAAAAAAATCCTATCAGCTTAAAAGTTTAAGAGAAATAAATTTTAAAGATCTATGGGGAGACCATGGTGTGTTTACTACTATGTGGATTTTTGGAAAACCTGCAAAAATTTTATTTTTTAAAAACCATATAAAAAATTTAATTAAATCACTTAAAAATTATGGAATATCAAAAAAATCTCTTAAAAAAGATATTATAAAAATTATAAATACTAACTTATCGAAAGATAAAAAATATAATCATCTTTTGAGAGTTGCTTTAAATAAACAAGTTATATCCTTATCTTTAAGGAAAAGAGTAACACCCAAAATAGATTTTAATTTAAAACTGGTTAATTTAAGACGAGAAAAACCTAAATATAAAAATTTAAAATATAAAAAAATTTTATCTCATCTTACTAAATTAGATAATTCTAGGTCTGATATAGGTCTTGTTGTAAATAACAAAATTTTAGAAACAGGAACTTCAAATCTTTTATTTGTAAAAAAACAAAAAATATTTAGTCCTATAAAAGATTATTATGAGGGAAATACTTATAAGTTTTTTAAATCTAAAGTGAAAAAAATTTCAAAGAAAGATATTTTAATAAAAGAATTAAATGACTTTGAAGAGATAATATTAATTGGTTCGGGCAAGGGAGTTGCCTCAGTAAAATCAATTAAAGAAATTAGCTGGAAAAGAAAAAGTTTAAATAAATTTAAAGAATTTTCTACATATTACAAATCAGCTGTGAAAAAATGTAATCATCATAAGTTCTAAATATATGAGAGATCCAAATAATCCATGTTTATTTTGTAATATTAATGAAAGTGGAGTTACTTACGAGAATGATTTGGCTTATGCCAGTTATGACTCTTATCCTGTTACTAAGGATCATTGCCTAATTATTCCAAAGCGACATATTAAAGATTATTTTGATTTATCTCAAAATGAATTGATAGCATGTGATGAACTTATAAAAATTATTAAAAATGAAATAATAAATAAAGATCAATCTGTAAAAGGTTTTAATATTGGAACGAACATTGGAAAAACTTCAGGTCAGTCAATTTTTCATTGTCATATCCATTTGATTCCAAGAAGAGACGGAGATGTAGAGAATCCTCAAGGTGGAGTAAGATCTGTCATACCAAGTAAACAATATTATAAGAGAGTGAAATAGGCTGTTATTAAAGACAAATTGACTTGAGTTTGAGGTTGAACTATTAGTTCAACTATATATAAAACTTTAAAAATAATTCTAAAATTTAACCAAAGGCGGAGATGTTAAATAATAATCCTTTTTCTATTTTAGCAGAGACAGTTTCACCATTAGCAATGCAATACTTTATTGTAGCTATGATATTATTGATTGCTGTAGGGACTATTATTCAAATGATTCATCACAAAAATCTTAAATATTTTTTTGAAAACGCAAAAAAGGCAAAGTTATCAGCAACAAAAAAATTAGGTATTGGAGAAAAATCAGCAATAATTGCCAAAACAACTGTTGTAGATATTGGTACAACATCTGAGTTAGGTTTTGGAAAAAGAAGATTAGCTCATGTACTTGGCATGTATGGAACAATATTGTTTTGGGTATCTTCAGCTGTTTTAGTTTTTTGTTACACTGGTGTAGATAAAACAAACTCTGAAACTTGGTCAATGCTTTGGCATGCAGGAGCTATATTAACTTGTCTAGGTGGGTTTTGGTTTTGGTTTTTTTTAAGAGTAGACGTTTCTGCTGAAGCTCATCCATGGTACAGAATTATTAAAGCAGACTTATTTGTGTTAGCATTATTAGCTTGTTCTACTTTTGGATTAGCTTGGTCGTATACACAATTTAATGGGCAAGTAGGATTTTCTTATCTATTTCTAATTTTATTTGTAGCCTCGAATTTAATTTTATTTGGTGGAGTTTATTGGTCAAAATTTGCACATATGTTTTATAAACCAGGAGCTGCAATACAAAAAAATTTAGCTGAAGCTGATGGTTCAAGAGATAATCTCCCTCCTCCAGCTGATGCGCCTGAGCAATTTGGCCTAGGCATAAAAAGAGAAGAGCCAAAACATTATTAATATGTTAATAGGAAAAGGAAAAAAATAAAAATTATGTCAACTTTTGTATATATGACTAGATGTGATGGCTGTGGTCATTGCGTAGATATATGTCCATCGGATATCATGCATATAGACGAAAATATAAGACGAGCAAAAAATATTGAACCAAATTTCTGCTGGGAATGTTACTCATGTGTGAAAGCTTGCCCAAATCATGCAATTGATGTCAGAGGTTATGCTGATTTTGCACCAATGGGTCATAGTGTAAGAGTAAGAAGAGAAGAAGAAAAGGGAACAATTTCTTGGAAAATAAAATTTAGAAATGGAACAGAAAAAAACTTTGTTTCACCGATTACAACAAAACCTTGGGGTAAGTTTATTCCAAAACTTGCAGATGGTGATACACCAAATCAAGGCGAGATAAATTCTCAAAGATTATATAGTGAACCTGAGGGATTAAACACAAATAAAGAATTACCTGTAGTTCCAAAAGAGTCTTTTAAAAAAGGAGTTTACTACTAATGGCTAAACACAAAACTCATTTTGAAGATTGTGATGTTTTAGTTGTTGGCGGTGGTATGGCTGGTACGGGAGCAACTTTTGAAGCAAGACATTGGGGAAGAGACTTAAAAATTGTTTGTGTAGAAAAAGCTAACATCGATAGAAGTGGTGCTGTCGCTCAGGGTTTATACGCAATTAACTGTTACATGGGTATGCAATGGGATGAAAATCAACCAGAGGACCATGTAAGATATGCAAGAAATGATCTGATGGGAATGGTTAGAGAAGATTTAGGTTATGACATGGCTCGTCACGTAGACTCTACAGTACATATGTTTGATGAATGGGGTCTTCCAATGATGAAAAATGAAAAGACAGGAAGATATTTAAGAGAAGGTAAGTGGCAAATCATGATACATGGTGAAAGTTATAAACCAATCGTTGCTGAGGCTGCAAAAAAATCTGCTGATAAAATTTATAATAGAATAATGGTTACCCATCTTTTAATGGATGAAGCTAAAGAGAATAGAATTGGTGGAGCTGTTGGTTTCAATATGAGAACAGGTGACTTTCATGTATTTAGAGCAAAAACAGTGATCGTTGCAGCAGGTGGGGCCTCTCATATTTTTAAACCTAGAGCAGTTGGAGAAGGAATGGGAAGAACTTGGTATGCACCATGGAGTAATGGTTCAGCATATGCATTACCTATTGCAGCTGGTGCAAAAATGACTCAAATGGAAAATAGAATTGTTTTATGCAGATTTAAAGACGGATATGGTCCAGTTGGAGCATATTTTTTACATTTAAAAACTTATACTCAAAATGCTAATGGCGAGAATTATGAAAAAAAATGGTATGATCAAACTAAAGAATTAGTTGGTGAGTATATTGATCATCATCCAACACCAACATGTTTGAGAAATCATGCTTTTATCCAAGAAGTAGCTGCAGGTGGTGGACCAATTCATATGGTTACAAAAGAAGCTTTCCAAGATCCACATTTGGAAACAGTAGGTTGGGAAAACTTCTTAGGAATGACTGTTGGACAAGCAGTAGTTTGGGCATCACAAAATATTGATCCAAAATATACTAATCCTGAATTAACAACATCAGAACCTTATGTGATGGGTTCACATGCTACTTGTTCAGGAGCTTGGGTAAGTGGTCCTGAAGATTTGTCTCCACCTGAATATTTCTGGGGATACAATAGAATGTTGACTATCGAGGGTCTATTTGGAGCTGGTGATACGGTTGGAGGAAGTGCTCATAAATTTTCATCTGGTTCATTTACTGAAGGAAGATTAGCAGCAAAAGCAGCAGTTAAATATATTCAAGATCAAAAAGCTGAAGGTATAAATGTTTCAGATAAGCAATGTGATGATTTCAAAAAAGCTGTCTATAAACCTCTAGAAACATACACTGTTGCTCAAAATGAAATTACAGGTGGAACTGTTTCTCCAAGTTATATTTCTCCTATTCAAGGTCTACAAAGACTACAAAAGATTATGGATGAGTATGTTGGTGGAATTACATCAAACTATATGACTAATGGAAATATGTTAAAAAGAGCTTTGGAACTTTTAGATTGGCTTCAAGAAGATTTAGAAAAGGTTGGAGCAGAGGATTATCATCAATTAATGAGAGCTTGGGAACTTAAACATAGAACATTGACTTCTCAATGTGTAACGGAACATACTTTATTTAGAGAAGAAACACGTTGGCCAGGATATTATTACAGAGGTGATCACATGAAATTAGATGATGAAAATTGGCACTGCCTAACCGTTTCGAGGAGAGACCCCAAAACTGGAAAATTCTCTATGGAAAAAGTTCCTGTCTACCATATTGTAGACGAGAATGAGAAAAAAAAGGCCTCATAAAAATTTTTTAAGTATAAATACCTATGGATCTATTATCTAAATCAGATGAGGAAATATTTACTATTGGAAAACCATTTTGGGAAAATTTGGTAAGATCCTCTAATATGAAAGATTATGGGAGTTTTACTAAAGATTTCTCTACTCAGATGCTTTTTGGAGCAAATGAAGTAGAGTTAGGAAAGCAGTGGGCTAACAATGATCTTATAACCAATTTGAATGAGACTTACGAGCCATTTGGGACCTTAAGGAGAGGTGAGCATATAACAATTCTTATAAAACAAACAAATAAGAAAATCCCTGGAGAGTTTTTAGGAAGACTAGTTCTTGGAGTTGAGGATGGTGAGATTAAGGTCTTTGGAGCAACAATTTATTAGTTCAAAAAAAAATTATTTTATTCAATTATAGTTTGACAATTTTTTTACTGGGTGTATTGAGGATGTATAGATGCATCTTTCAAATATAAAAATCCTTCAAAAAATTTTAAATAAAAAAACTACATTTATTAAAACTGGGATTTTTTCAGCTATAGCTGCTTGTTGGGGATTAATCTTGTTTGGAACTTTTATAACTTTTAAATAAGTATTGTTTCAAATTTTAATTACTAAATGGAAGTTTTTTTACCTATAGCTCAAGTTTTCGTTAGTCCAATCGAAATTCTTCTACTAAGTGCAATTGTTGGAGTTCTTTCAGGTTTATTTGGTGTTGGTGGTGGTTTTTTAATGACTCCATTTTTAATTTTTTTAGGTGTTCCTCCAGCATATGCAGTTGCAAATGAAGCTAATAATATTTTAGCAACATCAGTTTCTGGATCTACTACTCATTGGTTAAAAAATACTTTAGATTATAAAATGGGCTTTATGATTGTAATTGGAGGGTCTATCGGAACAGCTCTAGGTATCTATACATTTAGTTATTTTAAAGGGATTGGAAAAATAGATACAGTTATATCTTTGGCTTACATGTACATACTTGCAATAATTGGAACTTTAATGCTTGTTGAGAGTTTAGGTGAAATTGATAAAGCAAAAAAAAATGTTGTAGAAAGAAAAAAATTACATGTTCATTATTGGATACATGGTCTTCCTTTTAGAATGAGATTTCCAAAATCTAAATTGTATGAAAGTATATTTACGCCAATAATAATTGGATTATTAGTTGGTTTTATAGCTGCTATTATGGGTATAGGTGGAGCTTTTATTTTGGTTCCAGCAATGATTTATATTATTAAAATGCCAACAAGATTAGTTCCAGGAACTTCTTTATTTGTAACTATTTTTGTAAGTGTGATAGTTACTTTTTTGCATTCGTTTAATTACGGCTCAATAGATTTAATGTTAGTTTTATTATTAGTAATTGGATCTATTGTTGGTGTTCAGGTTGGACAAAAACTAGGAGAACAAATAGATAGTTCTGGATTAAAAGCATTATTAGCAATATTATTATTAATTGTCGGTATAGCTATTGCCTACGATACTTTTTTTGCTGAAGAAATCCAAAAAGAAGTAGTTAAAATAGCAAATAAGGATTTAAATTTCTTTTCAAGATTTATCAAAGATTTTTCAAAAGATATGCCATTCTTTTATGGTTTATTCTCAATTTTATTTGCAGTTATTCTTGGGATTGGTGCCGCATTCATTAGAAGATTTTTATCTAGTTTGAGAAAGAAATATTTTGCAAAACCTGCAAAATAGTTTTAAGCGCTTCTATAAAGTTTAGTCATCACAAATTCTCTATGACCTAAGGCTTCTGCACAAGTTAATCTTCCATTTGCAACTTTTAGAGTAGTTTCAATAAGTTTATCACCTGCTTGAGACATATTCATTTCTCTTGAAAGAATTTTTGATACATCACAATCAATATGTTCTCCCATACCTTTTACTGTTAATGGGTTAGCAGTTAACTTTACTACTGGTTCAATCGGGTTGCCTACAATATTTCCTTGTCCTGTTGGAAATAAATGAATATTGAAACCTGCTGCTGCTTGAAGCGTTACACATTCTGCTGCTGCTGACGAAGTATCCATAAAATATAAACCTTTTCCTTTTTTTGGTTCTTCAGCAGGCTCTAAAACATCAACAAATTTACAGTTTCCAATTTTTTGAAAATTTCCAAAAGCTTTTTCTTCAATAGTGGTCAAACCACCAGCAATGTTTCCTGCAGTTGGTTGACTTTCGGAAAGATCATCTGTTGCTTCCTTAAGAATAAAATCATTATATGAACTCCATGTTTTCATAAATTTATCTGATGCTTCTTTAGTTGCTCCTCTAGTGGCACAAACTTTTTCAGCTCCTGTCAATTCAGATGTTTCACCAAAACACAAATGAACTCCTAATGGTTCAAGTTTATCCATTAAATTACCTACAGTTGGATTAGCTGCTAAACCTGATGTGGTATCTGACTCTCCACATTTAACTGATATCCATAAATCACTTATTGGACATTCCTCTCTTTGTTTTTCTGATGCCCACATAACAAATTCTTGAGCTTTTTTTGAAGCTTTCATGACTGTTCCAATATCTCCAGTACGTTCGATATGAAAACCTTCAACTGGTTTACCAGTTTTAGCAATACCATCTACAATTCTTTTCGTCCATTTCGGTTCTATACCTATTACTATCACAGCTGCAACATTTGGATTACTTCCTGTTCCAATCATAGTTCTAAAGTGTAATTCAAGATCTGCTCCGAATTGAAGTCTTCCATATGAATGAGGAAGAGCTATCGTACCTTTAATATTATTCGCTACAGCTTCAGCACAAGCATTAGAAATATCATCAACTGGAAGAATAATTACATGATTTCTTGTTCCTGCTCTTCCATTTTCTCTTTTGAAACCTAAAAAACTTTTTGGAATTTCCATATAATTACCACTTCTTTGTTTTTACATTGTGAACGTGAACATGTTCACCTTTTTTAATTGATTTAACAACTTTACCAATATCATGACCATATTTTAAAATTGTGTCACCTTCTTTTAAATCAATCATAGCAATTTTATGACCTAGGGGTATTTCGTCTATTGATTGAATATTTATAGTGCCATCATTTTCCATTATCCAGCAAGAGCAATCTTGATTTGGAGTGATTTTTTCAATAACAACAACACCAACATTGTCTTTTTGATCGTGAATTATAATATCTGTAGCCATATTTAGAGTGTCGAAATGTTTATTTGAATTTCGTAAAATCTTATATATTAATCGCAAAAATTAACAATTAAATTTTAAAAAATTCGTTTCTAATTTAGAAAGGTTCTATTAATGACAAAAATGACAACAGAAGAAGCTTTTGTTAAAGTTTTGCAAATGCATGGTATTGAGCATGCTTTTGGAATTATAGGATCAGCGTTTATGCCTATATCTGATATTTTTCCAGATGCAGGAATTACTTTCTGGGATGTTGCTCATGAAACAAATGGTGGATTGATTGCTGATGGTTATACAAGAGCTACTGGAAAAATGTCAATGGTCATTGCACAAAATGGACCTGGTATAACAGGTTTAGTTACCCCAATTAAAACAGCTTATTGGAATCACACACCTTTATTATTAGTAACACCTCAAGCTGCAAATAAAACTATGGGCCAAGGTGGATTCCAAGAAGTAGAACAAATGAATTTATTCAAAGATATGGTTTGTTATCAAGAGGAAGTTAGAGACCCATCAAGAATGGCAGAAGTATTAAATAGAGTAATTGAAAAAGCGATTAGAGGCTCTGCGCCAGCTCAAATTAATGTTCCAAGAGATTATTGGACACAAGTAATTGATATTGATCTTCCTCCGATTGTGAGACTAGAAAGACAAGGTGGAGGAGTAGATGCAATTTCTAAAGCAGCAGAACTCTTATCAAAAGCAAAATTTCCAGTAATTTTATCTGGTGCAGGTGTAGTAATTGGTGGAGCAATTGAAGAAACAAAAAAACTCGCTGAAAAATTAGACTCCCCAGTATGTTCTGGTTATCAACACAATGATAGTTTCCCAGGAAGCCATCCATTAGCAGTTGGACCTTTAGGTTATAATGGATCAAAAGCTGCGATGGAATTAATTTCTAAGGCAGATGTTGTTTTAGCTTTAGGAACAAGATTGAATCCTTTTTCAACTTTACCAGGTTATGGAATTGACTATTGGCCAAAAAAAGCAAGTATTATTCAAGTAGATATAAATCCAGATAGAATAGGTTTGACAAAAAAAGTAACTGTTGGGATCAGTGGAGATGCGAAATTAGTTGCACAACAAATTTTAGAAAAATTAGCATCAAATGCAGGTGATACAGAAAGACAAAAAAGAAAAGATTTAATTCATCAAACTAAATCTGCTTGGCTACAAAAGCTATCAAGTTTAGATCATGAGGATGACGACGAAGGCACAGTTTGGAATAAAGAAGCTAGGGAAAGAGATAAAGATAGAATGTCACCTAGACAAGCTTGGAGAGCAATTCAAGCAGGTATGCCTGATGATGTAATCATTTCAAGTGATATTGGAAATAATTGTGCAATAGGTAATGCATATCCTACTTTTGAAAAACCAAGAAAATATTTAGCTCCTGGTTTATTTGGACCTTGTGGATATGGTTTTCCATCAATCTTAGGTGCAAAAATTGGATGTCCTAATACACCAGTGATTGGTTTTGCTGGTGATGGGGCTTTTGGAATAAGCATGAATGAAATGAGTTCTTGTGCAAGAGAAGAGTGGCCTGCAATTACAATGGTTATATTTAGAAATTATCAATGGGGAGCAGAAAAAAGAAATACTACTCTTTGGTTTGATAATAATTTTGTAGGAACAGAGTTAGACCCAGAATTAAGTTATGCAAAAGTTGCTGATGCCTGTGGATTAAAAGGAGTTACTGTTAATACAATGGAAGAAACTACTACTGCTATTAAACAATCTTGTGAAGATCAAAAAAAAGGTATTACAACGTTTATAGAAGTTATATTAAACCAAGAACTTGGCGAACCATTTAGACGAGATGCTATGAAAAAACCAGTTAAAGTAGCTGGTATTAAAAAAGAAGATATGAAGAAGCAACCTTCTTTAAATTCTTAATGTAAATCCATATCAGGCCAGTCTTTATCATTATATCTATCAAGTAATTTAATTTAAATATTAATTTCTTAATTAATTAAAGACATAGGATCAAGTCTAGTTTGAAACCAATTTACTCTAAAATCTAAATGAGGACCAGTTGACCTTCCTGTTGAACCAACTGTTCCAATTATATCTCCTTGATTAATCTTATCACCAACTGAGACCATTATACTTTCAAGATGTGAGTATATTGTGGAAATACCATGGCCATGATCCATAATAATAGTTCCACCTGTATAATATAAATCACTTTCAGCCATCGTAACAACACCTGAACCAGATGATTTTATCATAGTACCCTGTTTGGCAGCAATATCTATTCCATAATGAGGCCATTTAGGTTTACCATTTAAAATTCTTTGGCTTCCGTAAACACCACTAATAATACCTTTAACTGGCATAATAAACTGATTTTTGAAAAAAGGTAAGTCAGAGTTAATTGCTCTTGCTTCACCAATCTTATTATTTTCCTCTTTAATTCTTTTATAAACAGATTCAGGAGGAGTAACCTTGCTTTCTTCTAAACCGTCAATTCTTTGGATATTATATTTTCTTTTTAAAACTTTTTTAGTTATAACTTTTTTTTTACCATTAATAATTTTTGTTATAGTTACATCAAATTTTCTATCTCGATCGATTCCAAAAACAAAATATCCATCTTCTGAAACTTTTACTTCTTTTTTACCTACTATTATTTTGGCAGATGGGTTAGTTATCCCAACGATATAATGACCTTGTAAAAATTTTCCCTTAAATTCTATAGCATTAAGGTGAGTAGATATAAAAAAAATTATTAAGAAAAATAATCTAGGTTTTATTTTGCCGTCCATCCACCATCCACCAATAATGAAGTTCCTGTAATCATAGATGCCGCGTCTGATGCAAGAAATACAACTGCAGAAGATACTTCAGATAGTTCGGCAAATCTACCAAGAGGAATATTATTTAGTGTTTCCCTCTTAAATTTTTTATTTTTTAAAAACTTTTTAGTCATTGGAGTGACTACAAAAGTAGGACACACAGTATTTACTCTAATATTATATTTTGCTAAATCTAAAGACATACCTTTAGTTAATCCTTCTAATCCCCATTTGTTCATATTATAAACACTTCTGATGGGTCCCCCTACATGTCCCATTTGAGAAGACATATTAATAATAGCACCTCCAATTTTTTTTCGATTTTTTAATTTGATCATTTTAAGAGCACACAACTGAGCAATATTAAATGTAGCAATGGTATTTATCTTAACTAAATATTCCATATTTTTCGTTTTAACTTTTGTGAAATGTTCTGGGATATTATTTCCAGCATTATTAATCAAAATATCTATTTTAGGTTGTTTATTAATAATTTCTTTTATTATATTGTAATTTGTAATGTCACAGACATAAGACTTACATTTTGCTTTAAGTTTTTTTATTTTTTTCGAAACTTCATCTAAATCCTTTTTAGTTCTACTAATAATTACTAAATTTGCACCAGCCTCAGCAAGTGCAATTGCACAAGCTCTTCCAAGTCCCTTACCAGCTCCAGTTACAACGGCTGTTTTATTTTTAAGGTTATAATTTTTTAAGTACATTATAAAAACAATATTTGAATATCTGTATAAATCAATTCAATAGCAACAATTAATATTGCCAATAAACCTGCCCAAGCAATCCACTTGTATTTTTTGATCCAATTTGAAATTAATGTTGCAGCAAAAGCCATCAATACAATTGATAAAACCAAACCAAATACCAATAATCCATAATGATCACCAGCAGCTCCTGCTACGCCTAAGACGTTATCTAAACTCATAGTAAAGTCAGCTAATAAGATTGTCCAGATAGCTTTAAGGAAGCTTGAATTATCAACTTTTATATCTTCTTCATTGTCAGAACCTTTTATGACATCAGTGTAAAGCTTGTAGACAATATAAAGTAAAAGAATTCCACCAAGAAGTCTCAAGCCAGTTATTTGCAACAAATACGCTGTAAGTAAAGTTAAAATAATTCTTAAAATTACTGCACCACCAATACCAAAAAAAATAATTTTTTTTCTTTGCTCTAAGGGAAATTTTGATGCAACCATTCCAATAATAATTGCATTATCTCCTGCAAGCACTAAATCGATTAAAATAATCTGAGTTAAAATTGTTAGTTGTTCAGGAGTAAATAATTCAGCAAACATTAATTTCCTAGTATCATATCAGCACCTTTTTCTGCAATCATTATTGTTGGTGCATTTGTATTTCCTGAGGTAATGTTAGGCATTATTGATGCATCGATTACTCTTAAATTTTTAATTCCTTTCACTCTTAATTTTTCATCAACAACTGCCATATCATCTTGACCCATTTTACATGTACCAACAGGGTGAAAAATAGTTTGAGTGTAATCTGAGCCAGCTTTAACTAACTCTTCATCATCATTAATATCAATACCTGGTCTATATTCTTCTGGTTTGAATTTCTTAAATGTTTCTGACTCCATTACAATTTTTCTAGTTAATCTTAATCCTTTTGCGGCTACCATACGATCATGGTCAGTTGATAAATAATTCATTTTTATTTTTGCATAAGTTCTTGAGTCTTTATCAACAATACTTACATGACCTCTACTTGTAGGTCTAATATTTGAAACAGTAGGAGTGAACGCGTGAAAGTCATGATTTTTGGTCGCTCCCAAGGTATCCATGCTCATAGGTTGAACGTGCCATTGAAGATCTGGTAATTCCAAAGAAGGATTACTTTTTGCAAACATACACATTTGACTAGCACCCATGGTCATTGGACCACTCCGATTAAATATATATTCTAAACCGATCATTAAATTACCAAATAAACTATTTATCTTTTTATTAAGTGATTTAAGTCCATGAATTTTATAAATTGGCCTAAACATTAGATGATCTTGTAAATTTTCACCTACACCTTTTAATTCATGAGTCATTTCAATTCCTAAATTTTTTAATTTTTGATAATTTCCTATTCCAGATGTTTGTAAAATTTGTGGAGAACCGATAGCTCCTGATGAAAGAATTATTTCTTTGTTAGAGTTAACTTTTTTTAATTCATTGTCTTGCCAATATTCAACTTCTTTTGCAGTTTTATTTTCAAAGTTAATTTTTTTAACATGTGCATTTGTCACAATTGATAGATTTTTTCTTTCTTTAATTGGATTTAAATAACCAACGGCCGTGCTACATCTAAAACCATTTTTTTCTGTGACTTGAAAGTATCCACAACCGTGATTGTTTCCAGTGTTGAAATCTTTTGTTTTAGGAATACCAAACTCTTCAGCAGCATTCTGAAATTCGTTTAATAAAGGCAATTGAATTCTTTGATCTGATACAGAAAGAGGGCCATTTATTCCATGAAATTTATCTTCTCCTCGTTCTTGATTTTCAGCTTTAATAAAATAAGGAAGAACATCATCCCAACCCCAGCCTGTATTTCCTAGTTGTCGCCACACATCATAATCTCTGCTTTGACCTCTTATATAAAGTAAACCATTAATTGAGGAACTTCCTCCAAGGGTTTTGCCTCTAGGATAACGAATAGATCTATTGTTCATTGTCTTATCAGGCTCTGTTTTGTAACACCAATCAACAGAGGGATTATGCATTGTTTTGAAATATCCAACTGGTATATGGATCCATGGATAATTATCTTTTCCTCCAGCTTCAATTAATAAAACACTGTTATTAGGATTTTCCGAAAGTCTATTTGCAAGAACACACCCTGCAGAACCAGCTCCAATAATTATAAAATCAAAATTTTCCATCTATAGTTGAATTGTTTTTTTCAATTAAAGTTTTTTTTATTTTTACACTCTATTTAATCAATTGTCACTTGTGCCAACTTTATTTTTCTGATTGTATGCACCACGTTAAATTTAACTAATAAGAGGAAATATAATGAAAAAAATCATTTCAATGTTATTTGCAACAATTTTGGTACTTGGATTTACATCAAGTGCTAATGCTGCAAAAACACTAAAATGTCAGACAGTTCTTAACACTAAAGCTGATGAAGTTAAGATGTTAAAGGACTTTACTGACACTGTAACTGCTTTAACTAGTGGTTCATTGAAATTCGAAATTTTACCTGCAGGAGCTGTAGTTGGAGTTAAAGAAACTTTAGATGCAGTAGACAAAGGTTTGATTGATTGCGGATTTGCTTGGACACACTATTGGTCAGGTGATCATCCTGCTGCTATGTTATTTGGATCTCCAGTAGCTGGTGGTGGAGTTGGTATTGACAATATAGCTTTCTTATCATGGTTCCAATATGGTGGTGGTAAAGAGTTATACGACCAACTATGGAAAGAAATGGGAAGAGACATTAAAGGATTTATGATTCAACCAGTTGGTCCAGAGGCTTTAGGTTGGTTTCCAAAACCAATTAAAGATATGGCTGATTTTAGAAAATATAAATTCAGAACTCCTCCAGGAATTCCAGGACAAACTTACAAAGACATTGGTATAGCATCTGTTGCAATGGGTGGAGGAGATATTCTTCCAGCTCTTGAAGCGGGAACTATCGATGCTGCTGAGTGGTGCTGTCCAAAACCAGACTTAACATTTGGTTTCCAAAAAGTATTAAAGCATTATTATCTACAAGGTTTACACCAAGTAGTAGTAAATGCTGACTTTTATATTACTGGAAAAACTTATAAAGCTATGACTGATCATGAGAAGAAATCTCTTGAAGTTGCTGCTAATGCATCATTAGCAAAATCTTTAAGTTATAGAATCTATGAAAATGGTAAAGCTTTAAGAGAGTTGACTACTAAGCATGGAGTAATTTTAGAAGATACACCTTCAGATTATTTCACAGAATATATGGCTGCAGCAAAAGCTTCTTTAAACAAGAATGCTAAAGATAATAAATTCTTCAATGAGGTTTATAATTCAATGAAAGAATTTGCTGACATAGCTGTTCCATTCTGGAGTGGTGCTCAAATGTCTAATGCGAAGCTGGGAATGGCTCACGCTGAAACATTAAAGTAATCAGTAATTAATCTAAATTTTATTAGAGCGGACTTTTATAGTCCGCTCTAACTATTTTAACTAGAATTTTATGGCGGACGAACCAGGTAAACTAGATATATCAGATGAAATGATTGCCGAAAGGCGAGGTGGTTCGGGAAAAATGCCTGATGACATGCCGTTATGGATGGCTAACTCTATAATAAATATTGATAAATTCAGTAAATGGATCGGTAATATCGTTTGTTGGATATTGATGCCATTAATCTTTGCAATGACATATGAAGTTCTTGCAAGAAAATTATTTTTAGCTCCAACAATTTGGGCTTATGACATAAGTCGTTTTTTGTATGGTGCACTTTTTATGTTGGGAGCAGGTTATGCACTTTCAAGAGGTGTTCATATTAGAGCTGACTTTTTATACAGAAATTTCAAAATTAAAAATCAAGGTCTTATAGATTTTTGGTTATATCTATTATTTTATTTTCCAGGTTTATTTATCTTTCTTTATATGACAGTAGGATTTGTTGGAGAGTCAATTCAAAGAGGAGAGAGAGGCATGGATACTACATGGATGCCTTATATGTGGCCAATTAAAACCTGTCTACTTATTGGTATAATATTCTTACTAGTTCAAGGAGTTTCCGAGTTACTCAAAAGTTATTGGGCAGCTAAAAAAGGAGAGTGGCCTGGAGAAACTAAATGATAGCTGAATTTATAGATCCAGCAATTTTAGGTTTTATTCTTGTTGGGGTAATGCTTTTTGCAATCTTTGTAGGTTTCCCAATTTCATTTACATTAATTTTTTTAGGTTTCGTGTTTGGTTATTTAGGTTTTGGGAAATTAGTTTTTTATTTAATGACCCTCCAATTTTCCATGGTTATGACGGAGCAGACACTCGCGGCAGTCCCGCTCTTTGTCTTTATGGGAATTATGATGGAACAAGCAGGATTAATGGAAAGATTATTTTCAGCATTTCAAATGATGTTGGCAAAAGTTAAGGGATCTCTATATTACGCAGTTTTATTTGTTTCCGTAATATTTGCTGCGGCAACAGGAATTGTTGGTGCTTCTGTCACAATTCTAGGAATTATGGCTGCAAAATCTATGAATAGATCTGGTTATGATGTGAGACTTGCAGCTGGAACTATCACTGCCGGAGGTACTTTAGGAATATTAATTCCACCAAGTATTATGTTAGTTGTTATGGGGCCTATAATGGAAATTCCAGTAATAGATTTGTTTGCTGCTGCAATTTTACCTGGAATTCTTCTTGCAAGTTTATACGCAGGTTACACGACAATTAGATGTATGATTAATCCTAAATTAGGACCAGTCATTCCCGAAGATATGAGAGCTGCGAGCATGAAGGATGTGTGGATTGAATTTTTTTTAGGGTTAGTACCACCTGCAGCTTTAGTATTTGCTGCATTAGGAAGTATTTTATTTGGATTTGCAACGCCAACAGAGGCAGCAGGTTGTGGAGCTATGGGAGCTTTACTTCTTTCAATAGCCTATAAAAAATTAACTCTTCCAAAATTACAAGAAGCGTTAGTTAAAACACTAGAGATAACTGCTTTGATAATGGTTTTAGTAGCAGCTTCAAATTTTTTTGGTGCTGTTTTTGCAAGATTAGGAACACCAACTTTATTAACTGAGTTTCTATTAGGTCTTGAAATGAATAAATATCTAATTCTAGCGATGGTTATGGTAATGATATTTTTATTAGGATGGCCTTTAGAATGGGTGCCTATAGTAATGATAATAGTTCCAATAATATTACCACTGATTGAGGCATTAGGATTTAATTTAACTTGGTTTGCAATATTAGTTGCTGTAAATTTACAAACCGCCTGGCTCTCTCCACCTGTCGCATTATCAGCATATTTCTTAAAAGGCGTCGTTCCAGAATGGGATCTAAAGGATATTTACTATGGAATGATGCAATTTATGGTTCTTCAAGTAATCGGTTTGGTTTTAATAATAATATTTCCTAAGATTGCTCTTTGGTTACCAACTCTCTTGTATGGACAGTAGATAATTTAAGTTTTATATTATTTAAGTGAGCCAGCAAAAAACAAATAATTCATTACTCAATTGGGACTTAGTTACAGTTAATCCAACTGATAAAAATTGGAACTGGAAAGATTTATTTTGTTTCTGGGGCGTGAGCATCCAAAGTATAATGGGATTTTCATTAATTGCATCTTTATATGTTGTCTATAATTTAAATACATTTGTTGTTTTAGTTGGTACTATTTTTGGCTCCTTGTTGGTATATTTTTTTTCGAATTTGATAGGCAAACCTTCTCAGAAATTTGGATTACCATTTGTAGTTTTACTTAGATCATCTTTAGGTTTTAGAGGGGCAAAATATTTTGGATTGACAAGATTTTTTGTTGGTATCTTTATGTTTGGTATTCAGACTTTTTTTTTATCAAAGGCATTAGGTTATCTAATAAGAATAATTATATTTAATTTCGAGCCATCTTTATTAGATGAAGATATTTTTCTGACATTTCTTTTTGGCATGAATATAATTGAATGGTTTGCAATAATTTTATCAATTATTTTCCAATTTATTTTATTTAGTTTGGGCATGAACTTTAATAAAAAAGTAATAAAGTTTTCAGCAATAAGTGTTTATTTAGGAATGTTGATTTTCTTTTTTTCAGTTCTACTTAGTGATGTTCAATTTTCATCTAATGCTTTTTTAAAAACATTAAATATTGAAAATTTTCTTGATAAAGATAATATAGGTCCAATTATATCAGTCACAGGAACAATTTTTGCTTTTTTTTCAATCATAATTTTATCATTTGGAGATTTCTCACGTTATGTAAAAAATGAGTCAGAACTTAACAAAGGTAATTTGAGTTTATTGTTAAATTTAATTATTTTTTCTTTTTTTGCTATATTTATAGTTTCAGGCGTAGACTCTTTTTTAAGGCAAGATGGTCAAGAGCTATCTAGAATTCTTACAAACCCTACTGATATAATTGGTAAATTAGATAATTTATTTATTACAAATTTAGTTTTGATTTTTATAATAATTGCATCTGCGTCTACTAACTTAGTAGCTAATTTTATTCCATCACAATACACATTAATAAATTTTATCCCATCAACATTGTCTTTAAAAAGCTCTAGTTTTATAATTGCAATTTTAGGATTCTTAATAGGTATCTTTTGGTTAACTTTTTTTAGCCAAATTGGAATATTATCTTTTGTTGATACTTTTGGAGCTTTTTTTGGTCCATTATTTGGAATAATGATATGTGATTATTATTTCATTAAAAAAGGCAGTTTAGTAAATAAAGATATATATTCAGTAGAAAGCAATAGTGCTTATTTTTATTCTGGCGGATGGCACATAAAAGGAGTTTATAGTTTATTAGTTGGTTTTATTTTTTCATCATCTACTATTTGGAATTCAAATTTTATGTTTTTAAATTCTTTTTCTTGGATAATAGGTGCTCTAATGGCGTCAACAATTTACTATTTGTTGGCAAAAGAATAATAAATCAATGAATAATATTAATTTTAATTTTAAAAATAGAACAGCTGTTGTTACTGGTGGAGCACAAGGATTTGGTTTAGATATTACGAAAAGATTTTTAAATTCTGGAGCAAAAGTTATTATCTGGGATATTGATCAAAAGATGTTAGATAAATCGACCAAGGAATTGAACAATCCCAATTTGATTTCACATGCTGTAGATGTATCTAGTTATAAAGAAGTTGAACATTTTACTAATGAAATAGTTAAAGAGTCGAATATTGATATACTTATTAATAATGCTGGTATTACAGGACCAACAGCTTCATTATGGGAATATGATATTGAGATATGGAAAAAAGTTGTGGATATTAATTTGATGGGGACTTTTAACTGCTGCAAAGCAATAGTACCAAATATGATTAAAAATAATTATGGAAGAATTGTTAATGTAGCTTCTGTAGCAGGAAAAGATGGTAATGCTAATGCTAGTGCATACAGCGTTGCTAAAGCAGGAGCCATAGGGTTAACGAAATCTTTAGGCAAAGAGTTGGCTGGCAAAAATATAGCAGTAAACGCTGTTACTCCTGCGGGCGCTAAAACACGAATTTTAGATCAAATGACCGAAGAACACGTTCAAAGAATGCTATCAAAAGTCCCTAGAGGAAGGTTCTTAGAGGTTGAAGAATTTACATCTCTGATTTGTTGGCTTTCTTCTGAAGAAAACACTTTCTCAACGGCTGCAGTTTTTGATATAAGTGGTGGTCGATCTACCTATTAACTTTAAGGTTTTGCTCAACTATTTTTGCCTGATTGATCTTCGCTCTACTAAATTTTACATCTTTTGACATGACAGGAGCAAAAATCATGATTGACCAGTAAATTAATAGTATAAAAATAGAAATTGTCTTCATAATATAAACTTAGACATAAAAGTTGATTTTTGGATGTTTAAATTTTGTCAAAATAATGTATTAACAATTTTTTTTAAAAAAATTACAAAATGAAATTAATTTTTAAAATTTTTATAGTTACTCTTCTAGCGGTTAGTTCCGCCCATACAAATGAGATCAAAGTTTTTGATTTTACTGAAAAAGAGCTTTCCCAATTAGATGTTCGAAAAGTTAGAGGGTCTGACAATAATACTGTTTATTCAATAGGATCTAATGAAAATGGAAATTTTCTGAAAGCAGTAGCTGATAATGCTGCTTCTGGAGTAGGTAAGGAAATAAAAATTGATTTAAATAAAACTCCTTACATAAATATTACATGGAAAATAGAGAAAGACTTACCAGGAATAAAAGAAAATACAAAAAAAGGGCATGATTTTGCTGCTAGAGTTTTTGTTGTAAAAAAAACAGGCGCTACATTTCTTTCTAATAGAGCAATAAATTATGTATTTTCTAGTAACAATAAAATTGGTTACAATTCTCCAAGTCCTTATACAAAAAAATCAATAGACAATGTTTTAGCTAGTACCAAAAAAAATATTAATGAGTGGGTAACAGTGAAAGCCAATGTAAAAGAAGATTTTATAAAATTTCATGATTTAGATGTAAATGAGCTTGATGGATTAGCAATAATGTCTGATACAGATAATTCAAAAATGAAAGCAATAGCTTATTTTCAAAATATATATTTTTCATCAAATTAATTATTTGATATAATCTTAGTATGCATGAAAATTTTTTTCATAAGTTAAAAGTTTATTATGAGGATACAGATTCAGGTGGAGTAGTTTATTATGCCAATTATTTAAAATATCTAGAAAGGGCAAGAACTGAAGCCCTATTCTCCATTGGATTTAGTAATAAAAAAATTAAAGATCAATTTAATTCATTAATAATTGTTAAGTCATGTAATATTGAGTATAGAAAGTCTGCTCATTTAGAGGATGAGTTGAAAGTGAGATCTTTCGTTAAATCAATTACTAAAACTTCTTTTTTTATGAACCAAATAATTACAAAAAAAGAGGATACAATTGTTGAGGCACAGATTCATTTAGTTTTTGTAAATAAAGATGGTAAGCCAGTTAAAATTCCAGATGAAATATACTCAAAATTTAAACCTTATTTTTGTGATACAATTAAAACTTAGCTAATTTTTTTGCTTTTTTGAACAAATTTACCATCATTGTATTTGAGATAAGTTTTGTATTAACATTTCTGGGGCTTGGATGATAACTTGATAATATTATTAAGCCATTTGGTAATAATTGTGTTCTACCATGTTTGAAAATAAATTTTTTTTTAATATTAAATTTTTGTTTGTATAACTTAATACAATTATCGTAAGCAACCTTGCCTAATGTAACTATTACTTTAAGTTTTTTTAGATACAGTATTTCTTCATCAAAAAAATTTGAACAATTTAAAATTTCATTACTGAGTGGTTTGTCCTCTGGAGGCACACATTTAATAATATTAGTAATATAAGTAGATTTTAATTTTAAATTATCTTTAATATCTTTTGAAACTGGGGAATTTGAAATCCCAACTTCATATAAGCATTTAAATAAAAAATCTCCTGACTTATCACCAGTAAAAGCTCTACCAGTTCTTGTGCCACCATGTGCAGCAGGTGCAAGACCAATAATAGCTAATTTTGAATCTAAATTTCCAAATCCTGGAACAGGTTTGCCCCAATAAACTTCATTAATATTTTGTTTTCTTTTTTCTGTGCTTACTTTGTTAACAAATTTTACAAGTCTAGGACACTTTTTACAGTTAATTATTGTTTTGTTTAGATTATTTAATTTAATATCCATTAATGAAATTTTTAAAATTCTTTATTATAATATTTATATCTTTAACTACATCTATTAAAGCAGATTTAAATAAAAATTTAATTAATCAACTAGAAGATGGTGGAAAATTATTATTTATAAGACACGCATATGCACCTGGAAATGGAGACCCTAACAATTTCAATTTAAACGATTGTTCTACACAGAGAAATTTAAGTGAGGAAGGTAGAGAACAAGCTAAATACATTGGTGAATTTTTCAAAAAAAATAATATTGAAATAGATAAAGTTTTGTCAAGCGAATGGTGTAGATGTAAAGAAACAGCAAAAATTGCTTTTGAAAATTTTTCAACAAATAATTTTTTAAATTCTTTTTACAGCTCTAAATATGCAAAAAATAAAGATAAGCAGATTAAAGCTTTAAATGATTATATAAGAAAATTTCAAAGTGATAAAAATTTGATTTTAATAACACATTATGTATTGATATCTGAAGTTTTGAATTATGCTCCATCTTCAGGCGAAATAATTGTTTCTGATAAAAATTTTAATATGATAGGAAGTATAAAAATAAATTATTAAAACATTATGTCTTCAAAAAAAGCTATGAAACAAGCACAAAAACAAGCCTACGCTAAGCACAGAAGCAACATTGCTAACAGTAGATTTGGAAATAAAAAGAGAAATTTTACAAAGAATAAGAAAAAGAATTAACTTTCTTTATCAAATTTTTCTACTTTATTGCATGTAGAAATTTTTGAAATACCTTCTTCATTATTTAAAACAGTTTTTATATAAATTTCTTGTTTTCCTTTTTCAAATAAAATTTGAGTATAAAATTGTGGATACCCATGCTTGTGAGTTAAAATTTTTCCATCTTCTTCATAAATATTTCTGACGTAGGAATTAGACTTTTTAACACTTAGATCTGTTACTCTATATTTTTGGTATGTCTTTTCTTTGTATACATAATTTCTTGTCATGATTAGTTCGCTTAGATTAAGAATGTATTCATTTTTTAAAAACTCATCCTGTTTATCATCGCATGCACTCATGATAATTATTTCTGATTTTAAAGTTTTAAAAGGTAAAATCACAAAAAAAATAAAGATTAAGTATTTAATTTTTTTCATCTTTTTCAGCAAAAAATATTCCTATTAGAAGTAGTGCTGTCCAGCCTAATCCTAAAAGACCTTTTAAAATGCTTGTATCTGCACTCCAAATTTTGAGCACTAAAGCTCCAAATACAAGCCCTATAATGTAGATAATAATAACTATTGAAGTTTTATTCATTTTTTAAAATTTTTTTTAAACAAAGAGATACCATTTTCAATTTTATAAGTATAGGACTCTTCAAAACTTTCAAGCTGCCAACCGGTTAATCTTTTTTTTATAATTTGAATGTTTTCTTTTTTCCAATCATCGGTTGTATCTTCAAGTTTCCAAATTCTTTTCTCTTCATTATTTCTTCCACAACCGTAACAATAACCTGTGCTAGGATCAGTTTTACAAATACTTATGCAAGGTGAAATAATCATACTATTATTATAAAGGAAAATTTATATAATTTGCAACAATTGTCGTTGGACAAATAGTTTCAATAATATATAAACCATTTGAATTTGTGGGGCGATGGCGGAATTGGTAGACGCGTCGGTCTTAGGAACCGATAGAGCAATCTGTGAAGGTTCGAGTCCTTTTCGCCCTACCATAAAAAAATATGAAAGTTACTTTAGAAAATAAAAAAGGTCTGAATAAAGATATTAAAGTTTTTATAGATAAAAAAACTATGAATTCTTATATGGACGAAAAATATGAAGAAATTAAAGGTTCAGTAAATCTTAAAGGATTTAGACCTGGAAAAGTACCTAGAGAAATTTTAAAAAGACAATTTGGAAAAGCTGTTTTTGGTGAAGTTTTAGATAAAGTATTAAAAGAAACAACTTCAAAAGCATTAGAAGAAAATAAAATAAAACCAGCTGGTCAACCAAAATTAGATTTAAAAACTTATGGAGAAGATAAAGATTTAGAATATATAATTTCTGTAACAGAACTGCCTAAAGTCCAAATTAAGTCTATTGAAAATATTAAATTCGATGAATACACTGTAAAGATTGATGACAATGAAGCTGACAAAAGAATAAAAGAAATAGCAAAAAATCAACCAAACTTTAAAGATGCCTCTGATGACGCAAAAGCCAAAAAAGGTGATTTAGTAGTTTTCGATTACAACGCTACTGTAGATGGAAAGTCTTTTAAAGGTGGAGAAGGTAAAAATACTCAACTTACACTAGGAAAAGATTTATTTCTTAAAGGATTTGATGATCAACTAGTTGGTGTAAAAAAAGGTGAGAAAAAAATTGTAGAAGCCACGTTGCCTGAAAATTTTCCTGAAAAAGAATTCATTAATAAAAAAGCTAAATTTGATTGCATTATCACACAAGTTAAAAATGCAAAAGAAGTTGAAATAAATGATGAATTTGCAAAAAATTTAGGTGTGAAAGACTTAAAAGATCTTAAGACTTTAATCTCTAAACAAATTAATGATGAATATAAAAATTCCTTAGATCGTCTCTCAAAAAATCAAATAATAAAAGAATTAGAAAAATTTAAAGTCGATGAGATACCAGATAATTTAATTGAAGAAGAAGTTAAAGTACTAACACAGGGCATGTCAGATGAAGATGCAAAAAAAGGTAGAAAAAATTTTGAAGAAGTTGCAAAAAAAAGAATTAAAGTTGGTCTCATTTTAAATGAATTCGGTGAACAAAATCAGATTAAAGTAACAGAACAAGAACTACAAAAAGAAGTTCAAAAACAAATAAAAATGATGCCAGGTCAAGAAAAGATGGTAATGGATTTTTATCAAAAGAATCCTTCTGCTCTATCAAGCTTAAGAGGTACTGTATATGAGGAAAAAATAATAAATTTAATTAAAGAAAAAGCTAAATCGAATAAAAAAGAAGTTACAAAAGACCAGGCAGAAAAAATTCTAAATGAGTCTCAAAAACAAGATCTACCTGCGAATGATAAGCTTACTGAAAAAAAAGAAACAAAAAAAATATCAGATAAAAAAACCTCAAAAAAAACTACAAAAGCAAAAACAACAGCTAAAAAGACAAAAAAAGTTAGCAAAAAGTAATCTCAAGTTGTATAAGTAAAGCGAATCAACTTTATGATAAATAAAATATCAGAGCAAATGAGTGGCCTTATTCCAATGGTCGTTGAACAATCAAGTAAAGGAGAAAGAGCTTATGATATTTATTCTAGACTTTTAAAAGAGAGAATAATTTTTTTGACAGGACAGATCAATGATAATGTTGCATCCTTAATAACTGCACAACTTTTATTTTTAGAAGCTGAGGATCCTAAAAAAGAAATTTATCTATACATAAATAGTCCAGGCGGTTTGGTTACAGCTGGTTTGGGGATATATGATACTATGCAGTATGTTAAGCCAGATATTTCAACAATATGTATCGGCCAAGCAGCATCAATGGGATCATTTTTATTAGCTGCAGGAACAAAGGGTAAAAGATTTTCATTACCAAATTCAAGAATTATGGTTCATCAACCTTCAGCGGGATTTCAAGGTCAAGCAACCGATATTGAAATTCATGCTAATGAAGTATTGTCCTTAAAGAAAAGGCTTAATGAAATTTATTCGAAACATACTGGCAAATCTGTTGATGAAATTAAATCAGCTTTAGAGCGAGATAACTTTATGACTTCTGAAACAGCAAAATCATTTGGATTGATAGATAAAGTAGTAGAAAAAAGATCTTAATACACAATATATTGAATTACAGCTAATCAAAACTTGATATGAGTGACTCTAATATAATAAAGTATCTGAATTGATTCGTTTTAAAAATTTATGAGCACAAACAATAAAAATATTTTATACTGTTCCTTCTGTGGAAAAAGTCAGCACGAAGTTAGAAAGCTGATAGCAGGTCCAACAGTATTTATTTGTGACGAATGCGTAGAGTTATGCATGGATATCATTAAAGAAGAAAATAAAGATACTTTTGTTAAACATCAAGATGGCTTACCGTCTCCAAAAGAAATTTGTTCAGTTCTAGATGATTATGTAATTGGGCAAACTCATGCAAAAAAAGTTTTATCAGTTGCAGTTCATAATCACTACAAAAGATTAAACTATGAAAGTAAAACATCAAAAAATGTTGAACTTGCAAAGTCAAACATTCTTTTAGTAGGACCTACAGGATGTGGTAAGACGTTATTAGCACAAACTCTTGCAAGAATCTTAGATGTTCCTTTTACAATGGCAGATGCAACCACATTAACTGAGGCTGGATATGTTGGTGAAGATGTTGAAAATATAATTTTAAAATTACTACAAGCAGCTGATTATAATGTTGAAAAGGCTCAAAGAGGAATAGTTTATATAGATGAAGTTGATAAGATAAGTAGAAAATCTGAAAACCCATCTATTACAAGAGATGTTTCAGGTGAAGGAGTTCAACAAGCACTATTAAAAATAATGGAAGGTACAGTAGCAAGCGTTCCTCCTCAAGGTGGTAGAAAACATCCACAACAAGAATTTTTACAAGTTGATACAACTAATATTTTATTTATTTGTGGTGGAGCTTTTGCTGGTTTGGATAAGATAATATCTCAAAGAGATAAAGGTACCTCTATTGGTTTTGGTGCAGATGTAAAAAATATAAAAGAAAAAAAAACAGGCGAATGGATGAAAGGATTAGAACCAGAGGATTTATTAAAATATGGACTTATTCCAGAATTTATCGGACGTCTGCCTATGATTGCTACCTTAGAAGATTTGGATGAAAAGTCATTAATCAAAATACTTTTAGAACCAAAAAATTCATTAACAAAACAATATCAAGAATTGTTTAAACTTGATGGAGCAAAACTTACTTTTAAAGAAAATGCTTTAAAAGAAATTGCATTAAAGGCTATCAAGAAAAAAACTGGTGCAAGAGGATTAAGATCAATTTTAGAAAATATATTGTTGAAAACTATGTATGATTTACCTAGTCAAGATAATATTGAAGAAGTGATTATAGATGGTTCAGCAGCAAAAGGCCTATCTCAACCTATTATAGTGCACTCTAAAGCTGATAATAAATCAAAATCTGACAAAACATCAGCGGCTTAATATCCTTAATAAACTTCAAAAAGGTATTGCAATATAAATTATAATATCCATATTAAATGCCATGGACGTTAAAATTTCATTACCTTTACTTCCACTAAGAGACATAGTGGTATTCCCAAGTATGGTTATACCATTATTTGTAGGCAGGGATAAATCTATCTCAGCTTTAAATGAAGTAATGAAAAAAGATAAGAAAATTATTTTAGTTACTCAAAAAAATTCTGAAATTGACGATCCAAAAAAAACAGATATTTTTATGTATGGATGTGAAGGTTCAATACTTCAGTTACTCAAGCTACCAGATGGAACAGTCAAGGTTTTAGTTGAGGGAGTGAAAAGAGTAAAAATTGTTGATTTTAAAGATAATGAAAAATTCATAACTTGTGATTACACACCATATAATGATCTTTTGAATGAAGATGAGGACTTATATCCGTTAGCAGCAACTGCAGTAAGAAGATTAGAAAAATTAACTACTATTAATAAAAAAATTTCAAGTGAAACTATAAATTCAATTAAAGAATTAAAAAATCCTTCTCAAATTGCAGACAATATAGCTTCTCATTTAGCGGCAACTATTTCTGAAAAACAACAAATCTTTGAGACGATTGATGTTAAGAAAAGATTGAATGCAATAATTAAAATAATGGAAAATGAAACAAGTATTATTGGTGTTGAAAAAAGAATTAGAGGCAGGGTTAAAACACAAATGGAGAAAACCCAAAGAGAATATTATTTAAACGAACAATTAAAAGCTATCCAAAAAGAATTGGGTGAAATTGAGGATGGTAAAGATGAAAGTACAAGCTTGAACAAAGCTGTACTTAAAGCAAAAATGCCTAAAGAAGTTGAAAAGAAATGTTTACAAGAACTTAAAAAACTAAAAAATATGAGTCCAATGTCAGCAGAGGCAACAGTAGTAAGAAATTACTTAGATTGGATGACAGAATTACCATGGAACAAAAAAAGTGCGGTTGATATAGATTTAAAAAAAGCATTAGAGGTTTTGGATAAGGATCATTATGGGTTAGAAAAAGTTAAAGAAAGAATAATCGAATTTTTGGCTGTTCAAAAAAGGATGGATAAAATCAAAGGTCCAATTCTATGTTTAGTTGGTCCTCCAGGTGTAGGTAAAACATCATTAGGTAAATCAATAGCAAAAGCGACTAACAGAGAATTTGTAAGAATGTCAGTTGGAGGTATGAGAGATGAAGCTGAAATTAGAGGACACAGAAGAACTTATATTGGATCACTACCTGGAAAAATAATTCAAATGATGAAAAAAGCTGGAACAAAAAATCCGCTAATTTTATTAGATGAAATTGACAAAATTGGGAACGATTATAGAGGAGACCCGTCTTCAGCTTTATTAGAGGCTTTAGATCCAGAACAAAATACAACTTTTAACGATCATTATCTTGAAGTTGATTATGATTTATCTGATGTGATGTTTGTAACAACAGCTAATACATTAAATATACTTCCACCCTTATTAGACAGAATGGAAGTTATTAGACTTGCTGGTTACACTGAAGATGAAAAAATTAACATCGCGAACAAATATTTACTACCAAAACAAATTAAAGATAATGGTGTTAAAGAAAAAGAGATGAATTTAGAAAATAATATAATTAAAGAAATTATAAGAAGTTATACAAAGGAGTCTGGTGTTAGAAATCTAGAAAGAGAAATTTCTAAAGTTGCAAGAAAAGTTGTTAAAAAAGTTGTGTCTGGTGAAGAAAATGAAGTTAAAATAACAAAAGACAATTTATCAGATTTTCTTGGTGTTCCTAAATTTAAATCTGGAGAACTTGAGTCAGAAAATAGAATTGGAATAGTTACAGGTTTAGCATGGACTGAGTATGGTGGAGAGATATTAAAAATAGAAACTGCAACAATGCCAGGCAAAGGAAGAATGCAAATAACAGGAAAACTTGGTGATGTTATGCAAGAGTCTGTTAAAGCAGCAAAATCATTTGTAAGATCAAAGTGTCTAGAATACGGAATAATTCCTCCTTTATTTGAAAAAAAAGACTTTCATATTCATGTTCCTGAAGGAGCAACGCCAAAAGATGGTCCTTCTGCAGGGATTGGAATGGTGACATCTATAGTTTCATCAATAACCAATATTCCTGTTAAAAGAGATGTGGCTATGACAGGGGAGGTAACATTAACCGGTCAAGTTTTACCAATAGGTGGATTAAAAGAAAAATTAATTGCTGCCCATAGGGCTGGAATTAAACAGGTATTAATACCAAAAGAAAATGAGAAAGATTTAGTAGATATGCCTAAAAAGATTATTGATGAAATTAAAATAATACCTGTTGAATATGCAGATGAAGTTTTAAAAATTGCATTAACAAAAGAACTTAAAAAGACAGAATGGGTTGAGGTTGATATGACAAAAAAAGATGATAAATCTCAAGCCAGTATTCAATAATAAATAATTTACATTATCTAAACCTTGTTGTATTAGTAAGCATCATTTTTGGGCGGTTAGCTCAGTTGGTAGAGCATCTCGTTTACACCGAGGGGGTCAAAGGTTCGAGTCCTTTACTGCCCACCAAAAAATGAGTAAAAGTGGGGGTGTAGCTCAGTTGGTTAGAGCGATCGCCTGTCACGCGATAGGTCGAGGGTTCGAGTCCCTTCACTCCCGCCACTTTCCTAATTAACTAGTGATAATTGTTATCAATTGATCTGTATATTTTGAATAATGTGACCTAACACCACTTCATCTACCTTTAAAAAATGATATATATTCTCCATGACTGCGGATTTTTTAAAAGACTATTTACCTATAATTCTTTTCCTAATTATTGCTCTTGGATTGAGCTGTGCCTTTATCATTATTAATTTTATCTTATCTCCAAAAAATCCTGATCCTGAAAAACTATCTGCTTATGAATGTGGGTTTGAACCTTTTGAAGACTCGAGAATGGAATTTGATGTGAGATTTTATTTGGTTGCAATATTATTTATAATATTTGACTTAGAAATTGCATTTTTGTTTCCTTGGGCTATTTCGCTAGGAAGCATTGGT
>QCJE01000007.1 GCA_003216235.1 Pelagibacteraceae bacterium AG-404-P07 | reverse complement strand
CTTAATATAGATGTTACTGCTATAATTAATAATCATTATGGTGACACAAGTAGAATGTTTTGTATTGGCAAAACTTCTGTAAAATTAAATAACTTAATAGAAACAACTTTTGAGTCTATGATGAGAGCAATTAAAATATTAAAACCAGGTGTTAAACTCGGTGATATTGGTAATGAAATTCAAACATATGTTGAGGATAAGGGTTTTTCAGTTGTAAGAGATTTTTGTGGTCATGGAATTAGTACAACTTTTCATGAGTCACCAAATATACTACACTATGGTATTAAAAATACCGGAATGGAGCTAAAACCAGGAATGACTTTTACAATCGAACCAATGATCAATGCAGGAAAATTTGATGTAAAAATGCTAAATGATGGTTGGACTGCTGTAACTAAAGATAAATCTTTATCAGCACAATTCGAACATACGTTAGGAATTACAGAAAATGGTTATGAAATCTTTACAGAATCTGCTAAAGGGTACTCTAAACCACCTTACAATTAATGATAAAAAGATACTCTCGAAAAGAACTTACCGATATTTGGTCAGATGAAAACAAATATAAAATTTGGTTAGAAGTTGAAATAGCAGCAGCCCAAGCTATGGAAAAGCTTGGTCAAATTCCTAAAGGTGTATCATCTACAGTAAAAAAAAAAGCAAAAATTGATGTCAAAAGAATTCATCAAATTGAAAACCAAGTTAAACATGATGTAATTGCATTTCTTACCTCTGTTACTGAAAAAGCCGGTATTAAAGCAAGGTATCTACATCAAGGCATGACTTCTTCGGATGTTTTAGACACCAGCTTTAACTTACAACTAGTCCAGTCTGGTAAAATAATTCTTAAAGATTTAGACCAAATTTTAAAAGTTCTTAAAAGACAAGCAAAAAAATATAAATTTACTCCATGCATGGGTAGAAGTCATGGTATTCATGCTGAACCTATAACCTTTGGATTAAAATTAGCTTCATTTTATGAAGAATTTAAAAGAAACAAGAAAAGATTATCTGACGCAATTAATGAAATATCAACATGTGCAATTTCTGGGGCGGTTGGTACGTTTGCAAATATAAATCCCAATGTTGAAAAGCATGTGGCTAAAAAACTTAACTTAAAAATTGAACCTATATCAACACAAGTAATTCCTAGAGATCGACATGCATTTTATTTTTCGGTATTAGGTATAATTGCTGGATCAATAGAGAGAGTTGCTGTCGAAATAAGACATCTTCAAAGAACAGAAGTATATGAATTACAAGAGTACTTTTCAAAAAATCAAAAAGGTTCGTCAGCAATGCCTCACAAAAAAAATCCTATTCTTAGCGAAAATCTCACTGGTCTTGCCAGAATGGTAAGAAGTGCAGTTACCCCTGCCTTAGAAAACATTGCATTATGGCATGAGAGAGACATTTCGCATTCAAGTGTAGAGAGAAATATAGGGCCAGATGCTAATATAACTCTAGATTTTGCATTAGTTAGATTGAGTAATATTTTAGATAATATGATTGTTTATCCCAAAAAAATGTTAGAAAATTTAAATTTAACTAAAGGAATAATTTTTTCTCAAGAACTTATGTTGGAGTTAACTAAAACAGGTTTAAGTAGGGAAAAATCTTATAAAATGGTTCAAACTTATGCAAAAAAATGTTTTGCTGAAAACTTAAATTTATTTGAAGTTATCCAATTTGATAAATATATAATGAGTAAAATTTCACCAAAAAAATTAAGATCTATTTTCAGTTATTCTAAGCATTTTAAAAATGTAAATTTAATTTTTAGAAGAGTATTTAAATAATGAAAAAAGGTAAAAAACTTTACGAAGGTAAAGCAAAAATAATTTATGCTACTTCAGATAAGAATTTGGTTATTCAATATTTTAAGGATGACGCGACAGCTTTTAATAATCAAAAAAAAAGCAACATAGAAGGCAAAGGCGTTATAAATAATAGAATTTCTGAACATATACTCTCTAATTTATCTCAAGTTGGAATTAAAAATCATTTAGTTAAAAGACTTAATATGAGAGAACAATTAGTAAAACTTGTAGATATTATCCCAATAGAATTTATTATAAGAAACATTGCAACAGGCTCATTGACAAAAAGATTAGGTATCGAAGATGGAACTGTATTAGAACGTCCTCTAATCGAGTATTGTCTTAAGGATGATAAACTTGGTGATCCAATAATAAGTAAAGAACACATATTAACTTTTAATTGGTTAACTAAATCTCAATTAGATTTTGTTGATGACAATTTAAAACGTTTAAATGATTTCCTTTTAGGTATGTTCAGAGGTGTGGGTATCAAGCTTGTCGATTTTAAAGTTGAATTTGGTTTTACTAATGAAAGCAATAAAAATGAAATCATTTTAGCAGATGAAATAAGTCCTGACACTTGTAGATTATGGGATTCTATTACTGAAAAAAAATTAGACAAAGATAGATTTAGAAAAGATTTAGGAGATTTAATTCCAGCATATACTGAGGTAGCAAAAAGATTAGGAATTTTACACGAACAATCGAATGTTTCTGCAGTAAATGTTACAAAATTATCTTCAGTAAAAAAAAGAAAATAAATGAAAGTTTCAGCAATTATAACTCTTAAAAAAGATGTTCTAGATCCACAAGGAAAAGTTATTCATCAAACTTTAGATGGCATGGGTTTTAAAAATATTGATGAAGTTAGACAAGGAAAATATTTTGAAATAGATGTAAAAGAAAATGATCCATCAAAAGCTAAAGTAATTGTAGAAGATATGTGTAAAAAACTTTTAGCTAATCTTGTTATTGAGAACTACAAAATTATTGAAACACAATAATTAATGAAATCATCTGTAATTACCTTTCCTGGTTCAAATTGTGATAGAGATATGGACGTAGCTTTAAAAAAGTTTGGTTTTAATAATAAAATGGTTTGGCACAATGATAATGAACTTCCAAAAAGTGATTTAGTTGTTTTACCTGGTGGTTTTTCCTATGGAGATTATCTTAGATGTGGAAGTGTTGCTTCGAAATCAAAAATAATGAATTCTGTAATCAATTTCGCAAATTCTGGTGGTCTTGTGATGGGAATATGTAATGGTTTTCAAATATTAGTTGAAACTGGTTTAGTACCAGGTGTTTTATTAAGAAATAAATATCTAGAATTTATTTGCAAGAATGTTTTTGTTAAAGTTGATAATAAAGATAATCCTTATTTTAAACATCTTGATAAGGAAATTTTGGAACTGCATGTAGCTCATAATGAAGGTAATTACTTTTGTACAGATGACCAGTTAAAAGAAATTGAAGATAATAGTCAGATAGCAATTTATTATTCAAATGAAAACGGACAAACGGATGAGATAGATAACCCAAATGGTTCAACCAAAAATATTGCTGGTATTTTTAATAAACGCAAAAATGTTTTAGGGATGATGCCTCATCCAGAAAGAATGATTGATAAATATTTATCTGGAGATGATGGATCTTTATTTTTTAAAAATTTAATTAAGAATATTAAATAATGGAAATAAATGAACAAATAGCATTAGATCATGGATTAAAAAAAGATGAATTTAAAAAAATTTGTGAATTGTTAAAAAGAACACCTAATATTACTGAGTTAGGGATATTTTCTGCTATGTGGAATGAACATTGTTCTTATAAATCCTCAAGACTTCATCTTAAAAAATTACCAACAAAAGGGAAAAAGGTAATTCAAGGACCAGGAGAAAATGCTGGAGTAATTGATATTTATGATGGAGATGCAATAGTATTTAAAATCGAAAGTCACAACCACCCTTCATTTATTGAGCCGTATCAAGGAGCCGCAACTGGTGTTGGAGGTATAATGAGAGATGTCTTTACAATGGGTGCAAGACCAATCGCTAATTTAAATTCTATTCATTTTGGTTCTCCTCAAAATAAAAAAACTAAGAATTTATTAAGAGGTGTTGTTCATGGTATTGGAGGTTATGGTAACTGTATGGGTATACCTACTGTAGCAGGTCAAACTTCATTCGACAGTTCGTATAATGGAAATATATTGGTAAATGCTATGACTTTAGGTTTAGTTAAAAAAGATAAAATTTTTTATTCAAAAGCAGCTGGATTGAATAAACCAGTAATTTATGTTGGATCTAAGACAGGAAGAGATGGAATTCACGGGGCAAGTATGGCTTCAGCGAGTTTTGATGAAAAAATTGAAGAAAAAAAACCTACGGTTCAAGTTGGAGATCCTTTTACAGAAAAACTTCTTCTTGAAGCTTGTCTAGAATTAATGTCTGGAGACTCAATTATTGCAATTCAAGATATGGGTGCAGCTGGCCTGACATCATCAAGTATTGAAATGGCATCAAAAGGAAATTTAGGAATTGAAATAAATCTCAACAAAGTTCCTTGTAGAGAAAGTAAGATGACACCTTACGAAATTATGTTGTCAGAAAGTCAAGAAAGAATGTTGATAGTTTTAGAAAATGGAAAAGAAGATTTGGCTAAAAAAATATTTGATAAATGGAATTTAGATTTTGCCGTTATCGGAAAAACAACAAACACAAAAAATATAGAGTTATATTTTGATAATAAACAAGTAGCACAAATTCCAATAAATACTTTGGTTGAGAATTCACCTATGTATGACAGGAAATGGAAAAAAGCAAAACTCCCAAAAAAGAATAAAATCAAAAAAGAGACTTTAACTAAATTAAATATTAAAGATGTGTTAAAAAAAATTTTATCTCATCCAAATATTTCTAGCAAAGAATGGATTTGGCAACAATATGATCATACTGTAATGGGCGATACAATCCAAAAACCTGGTGGAGACTCAGGTGTTGTAAGAGTTCATGGAACAAATAAAGCAGTTGCAGCAACAGTTGATTCATCTGCTGTTTATTGTTGGGCCCATCCACTTACAGGAGGAAAGCAAGTTGTTTGTGAAAGCTGGAGAAATCTAATTTCAGTTGGAGCTACTCCTATAGCTATCACTAATTGTTTAAATTTCGGAAGTCCAGAAAATGAAGATAATATGGGAGAGTTTGTTGAATGTGTTCAAGGAATTGGGGAAGCTTGTGAATATTTAAAATTTCCTGTCGTCTCTGGAAATGTATCTTTTTACAATCAAACAAAAGAAGTGGGAATTAAACCAACCCCATCAATTGGTGGAGTTGGTTTAATAAAAAATTATAACCAGATGATTACAATGGATTTCAAAGAAATAAATAATTTAGTTTTGATAATTGGAAAAACAGAAGGACATATAGATCAAAGTTTATTTGCTAGATCGATATTAGATGAAAAAAATGGACCACCTCCAGAAATAAATCTTTTTAACGAAAAAAATAATGGTGAAACTCTTCTCCAATTAATTAATAATAATTTAATCAAAAGCGCACATGATATTTCCCTAGGTGGAACAGCTACTGCAGTTAGTAAAATGTGTATAAAAGGTAATAAAGGATTCGAGTTTAATAAATCGAATTATTTGATGAGTGAAATCGAATATCTATTTTCTGAGGATCAAGGAAGATATATAATAGAAATTAATCCAAAAGATTTAAAAAAAGTTATTGAGATTTTAGAAAAAAATTCAGTTCATTTTGAAGAATTAGGTAAAATTATAGATAAATATATGATTATTAACCCAATGACAAAACTTACAATTGACGAATTAAAATCTTATAATACAACTTGGTTAGACAACTATATGAGTTCATAATGGCGATGGATTTAAAAGAAATTGAAAAACACATTAAAGAAGCATTTCCTGATGCTTTAGTAGATATTCAAGATTTGGCAGGTGATGGCAATCATTATTCAGCTACAGTTACATCATCTCAATTTTCAGGTAAAAGTAAGATAGAACAACATAAAATGGTATATAATTCTCTAAAAGGTAAAATGGGAAACGAATTACACGCGCTAGCAATAAAAACAAAGGAACAATAATGAACGATCAAACAAAAAATTTAATTCAAAATCATATTAACACTAACGATGTTTGTTTATTTATGAAAGGTACACCAGATGCTCCTCAATGTGGATTTTCTATGGCAGTATCAAATATGTTAAAAATTTTAGAAGTAAATTTTAAAGGTATCAATGTTCTAGAAAACCAATCATTAAGAGAAGGTGTCAAAATTTTCAGCGATTGGCCAACTATCCCTCAACTTTATATTAAAAATGAATTCATAGGTGGTTGCGATATTGTAAAAGAAATGTATGAAAATGGAGAATTAAAAAAAATATTTGAAAGCAAAGGTATTAAGTATAAAAAATAATTATTCTAATTTATTTTTTTTCAAAAACACACAATAAAGATTTACCAATAGAATTGAATAATAAAATATCTAATATTCTTGATATTGGAATTAAAAGATTCCATAAAAAAACTTTACTTTTTAAGTTAGAATGTTTTAAAGAAAATATTTTATTCAATAACAAAAATAGAAAACCAATACTATCATAATAAACAAGTTTTTTAATTTGAAGATTATTTTTTTTAGAAAATTTAAGAAAATCATTCTTATTGTATCTTTTATAATGTCCTACTGATTTATCAAAGTCACTATAAAAAGTTTGAAATGCCGGAACACTAAATATTAAGTAACCATCTTTTTTCATTTTTTTTGATGCAATTTCAATTTCCTGAAAATCTTTTTTTATATGTTCTAAAACGTCAAAATAAATGATTACGTCATATTTTTTTTTTAGCTTTTTAATTGATTTATTTTGAATAAATATTCTTTTTTTTTTAAATTTTTTTTTTAAAAAATTATATAATTTTTTATCAGGTTCAATTAATGTTATATCATTTAATAAATTAATATAATTTGAAGCTAACCCACCTTTTCCAGCTCCAACTTCTAATAGAGAACCATTTAAATAATTTTTAATAAGTGAAATTTGATATTTTCTAAAATTAGATGCAGCATCAAAATGTTCTAATTCAAATCCATCATATTGTATTTGTTTCATTTTTTAACTTAAATAATATTTAATTTATAATAGTTCTAATTTTTTTTGAAAAAAATTTTCGAAAAAGATTAAATAGACTAAACTTTTGCAAATTCTCATTTTTGATAATTTCAAAATCTATCTTATCCTCCCAATATAACTCAAAAACCATACTTGATCTAAAGGTGTCACGAAATTTTTGGGCGGTATTAACTGAAAAAATTGGATGAAAAAATTCAAAACGCTCAGATAATAATATTTTTGAATTTATATCATCATAATCAATTTGCCACTCATGATCTGTTCTATTTTCAAAACAAAAATTATCTTCTAATTTAGTTGGTAATTCTAAATAACCTTTTTTTGCTACTCTTTCTAATTCAGCAATAAATAATTCAACATCCTTTATATGTTCAAGTACATGACTAGCAAATACAAAATCAAATTCATTATCTTTAAAAGGTAATTTGTCTTTATCTTTATCTAGTTTAATAAAATTTCTATCTTTGTGGTAATTAGTATAATCTACAATATCACATAAAGTAGTTGCATATTTGTTTGCCTCAATACCACAGCCAATATCTAAAATTTTCCAGTTATTATTTTTTGATAGTAAATTATTTATGAACTTTAAAGATGTTCTTTTAATCAAACTAATTATCTCGAGTAATATTCAATTACTAAATTGGGCTCCATAACAATGGGATATGGAACTTCCTCAAATTTTGGAATTCTAATAAATTTAAATTTCTTATTCTTTTCATCTAGTTGAATATATTCAGGGGCTGCTCTCTCTTTATTTGCCAAAGCTATATCAATAATTGCAAGTTGTTTTGATTTATCTCTAATTTCTACCGTATCTTCTTCTTTAACCATATAACTAGAAATATTTACCTTTTTACCATTTACTTTTACATGGCCATGATTAATCAATTGTCTAGCAGAAAAAATTGTTGTTGAAAATTTTGCTCTATAAATTACTGCGTCTAGTCTTCTTTCTAACAAGCCGATCAAATTTTCGCTTGTATCACCTTTTAACATACTTGCTTTTCTATAAATATTTCTAAACTGTCTTTCATTTATATTGCCATAATATGCTTTAAGTTTTTGCTTAGCTTGTAATTGAATACCATAATCCGATGGCTTAGATGATTTAGTTTGACCATGTTGTCCTGGTCCGTAAGCTCTTTTGTTAAAAGGACTTTTAGGTCTTCCCCACAAATTAACTTTTAATCTTCTATCTACTTTGTGTTTAGAGTTTAATCTTTTTGTCATTTAATAGAGGGTTTTATAGACTTACTCTTAATTTTGTCAATCAACGTTTTTTACCTAAACTTGCAAATACACCTGATAATATACGTGTTTCTTTATCGGACAGGTCCATTTTATAAAAAATATTTCTTAAATTCTCGAGCATTTTTGGCCTCTTTTCATTAGGTCTGAAAAAATTTATTTCATCCAAATTCTTAATACATAAACTTAACATTGTTTGTATTTCTTTTTTGCTTGCTGATTTAACTTTTCTAGATTTTTTATATGGAATATTTTTTAGTTTAATAATACTAGCAACATATTGGGCAATAATTATTAAACTATGTGACAAATTGAGAGATTTAAAATTAGGATTCGTAGGTATTTGTAGAGTGTAATTAGCATAGCTGATCTCGTCATTTGACAAACCAGATGCTTCTGAGCCAAATAAAAAACCAATTTTCTTTTTAAAATTTATTTTTTTTAAATCTTCTAAATTTATATGTTTTATATTTTTATTTCTAAATCTTGCTGATGTAGCAACAATAATGTCAATTTTACTAAGAGCTTGCTCTAAATTGTCATAATTTTTACTTGAAGTGATTATGTCTTTTGCTCCAACAGAAGTAGCTAAAATTTTATCATTTGGAAAAATTGGTTTTGGATTAATCAATATCAATTTCTTGAAATTAAAATTTTTTATAGCTCTAGCGCAAGCGCCAATATTTTCTGATAATTGAGGTTTGTTAAGAATAAAATAGATATTATTTTTACTCATTTACTTACTTGCGGGGGCATTATCTTTAAATAGTTTATAATCTAAACTATCAATCAATGCTTTAAAAGAAGCATCAATTATGTTTGTAGATACACCAATAGTAAACCAATTTTTTCCTTCTGAATCTGTACTTTCAATTGATACTCTTGTAACAGCCTCGGTTCCTGTATTTAAAATTCGAACTTTATAATCAACTAACTTTAAATCTTTCAAATACTTGGAGTATTTAGCTAGCCGATCAACATTTTGTCTTATTGCATTATCTAAAGCATTTACTGGTCCATTACCCTCGCCCTCACAGATGATTTTCTCTCCATCAACTTCTAATTTAGCTTTTGCTGAAGAAACTATTTCTCCAGATTTATTTTTTTTGACTGAAACATCATATTCATTAATTGATATATATCTTGGTATTTCACCAATAATTCTGCGAGCTAATAATTCAAAGGATGCATCAGCTCCATCATAACTATAGCCAATAAATTCTCTATCTTTAACCTCATCTAATAATTTCTTAATTTTAGGATCATTTTCCTCAATATCAATTTTGATACTTTTCAATCTTGATATTATATTTGATTTACCTGATTGATCAGAGACAACAATATTTCTTGTGTTACCAACCTCTTCAGGATCTATATGTTCATATGTTTTTGGATCTTTTTGCACTGCTGAAACATGTAATCCTCCTTTATGAGAAAAAGCAGCAGCACCTACATAAGGTAAATGTTGATTAGGTTTTCTATTTAAAATTTCATCTAATAGTCTTGAACAATCTGTTAAATTTTTGATACTTTTTCTTTTTATGCCAATTTCAAATTGAGATGAAAAATCCTTCTTTAAAAAAAATGTAGGTATTAATGACATTAAATTTGCATTACCACATCTTTCACCTAATCCATTAATTGTTCCTTGAACTTGACGAACACCAGATAAAACCGCTGCTAAAGAATTAGCAGCTGCATTACCTGTATCATTGTGAGCATGAATACCCAAGTTTTTTCCAGGTACAATTTTTGAAACTTCAGACACAATTTTAGAAACTTCATGAGGAAGTGTTCCTCCATTAGTATCACATAACACAACCCATCTTGCCCCTTGATCATAAGCTGCTTTAATACATGAAAGGGCGTATTTTGGATTAGCTTTATAACCATCAAAAAAATGCTCAGCATCAAACATAAATTCTTTTTTTGACTTAACAAAATGTTTTGTACTTTCACTTATATTTTCTAAATTTTCTTCATTTGTTATTCCTAAAGCTACATCGACATGAAAATCCCAGGACTTTCCTACCAAACAAACAGCTGGAGTATTTGAGTTCATCAGTGCTGATAATCCAGTATCATTTTCTGCACTTCTTCCCGATTTTTTTGTCATCCCAAAACATGTGAGTTTTGAATTTCTAAATTTATGTTTTTTCTGGAAAAATTCTGTATCAGTTGGATTAGCTCCTGGCCATCCACCTTCAATGTAATCAACACCAAGGTTATCTAAAGCAGATGCAATTTTTTCTTTATCTTCAATAGAAAAATCCACTCCTTGTGTTTGAGCACCATCTCTTAATGTTGTATCAAAAATATATAATCGTTCTTTGCTCATTTAAATTTCCAAAGTGTTTTACCATCTTTATCTTCTATTAAAACACCTTTATCAAAAAGTTCATCTCTAATTCTATCAGCTTCCTTATAGTCTTTATCTGCCCTAGCTTTATTTCTTAAATCTATTTTACTATTTATCTCCTCTTCGCTTATTGAAGCTTTATTTTTTTTATAATTTTCCCATTGTTTATTATCTTCATTAAATAAACCTATAAATTTACATGCTGAAATAAATAATTCTTTGTCTTTGCCTTTATTAGCACTTTCATAAAGTTTATGAAGATTTGCAATATATCCTGGAGTATTTAGATCTTCGTATAAAGGTTTTAAAGTTTGTTCCGTTACTTGAACAGTTTTAACATCTGCTGAATAAACACGATACCATTTATCTAAAGTATTTTGACAATCGTTTATTAATTTGTCATTCCAATCTAATGGCTGCTTATAATGAGCGCTCATAAGAGCTAACCTCAAAACCTGTCCACTTATCTTATTTCTAAAATCTTTTATCTTAAGAATATTTCCTTGGGACTTAGCCATTTTTTCATTAGACATTGTAATAAAAGCATTATGAACCCAATACCTAGCAAAAATTTTTGAGTCATTTGCACATCTAGATTGAGCTATCTCATTTTCATGATGGGGAAAAATCAAGTCGATTCCACCTCCATGAATATCAAATTCATTTCCTAAAAATTTTTTTGACATTGCTGAACATTCTAAGTGCCAACCTGGTCGTCCTTTACCCCATGGAGAGTCCCAAGAGGGTTCATCTTTAACAGATGGTTTCCATAAAACAAAATCTTCTAAATTTTTCTTGTTGTCACTTACTTCTACTCTTGATCCAGCTATTAAATCCTCTAATTTCTTATTTGATAATTTTCCATAATCAGAAAATTTTTTTACCTCAAAATAAACATGACTATTATTTTCATAAGCAAAACCTTTTTTGATTAATTGATTTATCATTTCGATCATCAAATTAATGTGTTCTGTAGCTTTAGGTTGATATGTAGGGTTTTCACAATTTAAAAAAATACAATCTTCAAAAAAGCTTGATGTTACTTTTTCAGTTAATTCTTTTGTAGAAATTTTTTGTTCCTGTGATGATTTAATTATTTTATCATCAATATCTGTAATATTTCTCACATATGTTACTTTTGAAAAAGAATTTTTTAGTAATTTGAAAAGAATATCAAAAATAACTAGTGGTCGCGCATTTCCAATATGCGGATCATCATATACGGTTGGTCCACAAACATACATTCCAATATGTTTTTTATCTTTTGGAACAAATTGTTCTTTTTTATTTGTTAAATTATTTGTTAAAAAAATATCCATTTTAGTTGATTAAGAAATATACCTTATTTATAGATTTGTTAATCTAATTGATTAACTAGGAATTTTGCATACAGGAATAGGGTCCATTTTATGCAAATTTTGTTTTCTAATTTTCTCGTATTCTTTTCTATGTGGAGAATCTGGATTTTTCATAGCATCTTCCAAATCTTCATATTTAAAACCTAACTGTCCTTCGTCTGTTCTGCCGTCATCCCACAAACCATCAGTTGGAGGTGCATCTATAATTTCTTTTAATATACCCAACTCTTTACCTAGCTGCCAAACTTCAGTTTTATTGCAATCTGCAATTGGTGATATATCAACTCCTCCATCACCATATTTAGTATAAAAACCAACACCAAAATCTTCTACTTTATTACCAGTGCCTACTACTATTCCTTTGTTGGCAGCGGCAACTTGATATAAAGTTGTCATTCTCAACCTTGCTCTTGAATTTGCAAAACCATGTTCGTTATCAAATTTATTAAGTGTAGATGAAAAAGTTTGGAATAAACTATCTAAATTAATTGTATGCGCCTCAACATTTTTGAATTTTTTAATTAACCATTCTTGATGTTTTAAACTTAAATCATGTTGATTTTCTTTTTGTTTAATTGGCATAGTAAGTACTATAGTCTTAAGCCCTGTCATTGCACTTAATGTACTTGATACAGAAGAATCTATTCCACCAGATATTCCGATAACTAGAGACTGTGCTTTACTTGGCATATGATCAACATACGTCTTAATCCAGTCTGAGATATATTTAATTTTTTTTGTGGGACTCATAATTTATATTTAATAATCTTATGTATTAAAGCAATAGACTAAGATGCCGCCTGAATAGCATTTTTAGAATAGCTGCTATTCTTTTTAATCTCATCTGAAATCAAAAAAGCTAGTTCTAAAGCTTGATTAGCATTTAATCTTGGGTCACAATGAGTGTGATATCTTGAAGACAAATCTTTATCAGAAATTTTTTGTGCACCACCTGTACATTCTGTTACATCTTGACCTGTTAGCTCAATATGCAATCCACCAGCATAACTTCCTTCACTTTGATGGCAGGCAAAAACATTCTTAACTTCACTCAAAACACTATTAAATGGTCTAGTTTTAAATCCTGTTGAAGCTTTAATTGTATTTCCATGACATGGATCACAAGACCAAATTACATTAAGACCTTCTTTTTTAATTGCTCTGATTAATTTTGGTAAATGACTAGAAACATTTTCATGACCAAATCTTGAAATTAAAGTAATTTTACCTTTTTCATTAGTTGGATTAATTTTGTTACAAAGATTAATTAAATCATCTGCTTTTAATGTAGGCCCACATTTAATACCAATCGGATTTTCTATTCCTCTACAAAATTCAACATGACCACCATCAATCTGTCTTGTTCTGTCACCGATCCAAACAAAATGAGCTGAAGTGTCATGATTTTCTCCAGTAGTTGAGTCCGTTCTGGTCATTGACTCTTCGAATGGTAATAACAAAGCTTCATGAGATGTCCAAAAATTAACTGTTTTTAATCTTCTATTAAAATCTGAATTAATTCCACAAGCATCCATAAAAGCTAAAGCATTAGCAATTTGATCTTCTAATTCTTTAAATCTTTTAGCTTCCGGACTTTTTTTGATAAATCCTAAATTCCATGTGTGAACTTTTTTAAGATCCGCAAAACCACCATGACAAAATGCTCTGACTAAATTTAGAGTTGCTGCAGATTGAGAATAAGCTTTGAATAATCTTTTTGGGTCAGGTACTCTTGCTTTTTCATTAAATTCTATTCCGTTAATATTATCTCCTAAATAACTTGGTAACTCTACTCCATCTTTTTTTTCAGTAGGTGCACTTCTAGGTTTGGAAAATTGCCCAGCAATTCTTCCTAATTTAACCACAGGTAAAGACGCTGAGTAAGTAAGAACTAAAGACATTTGCAACATTAATTTAAAAGTATCTCTTATATTATCTGGATGGAATTCAGCAAAACTCTCTGCACAATCTCCACCTTGTAAAAGAAAAGCTTTTCCATCCACAACTTCAGCAAGTTGTTGTTTAAGATGTCTAGTTTCTCCAGCAAAAACAAGAGGAGGAAAAGTTTTCATTTTATCTAAAACTTGATCCAATTCTTTTTTATCCGGATATTCCGGAATATGTTTAACCGGGTACTTTCTCCAACTATTTACTTTCCAATTTTTCATGCTCAACCTAAGATTGTTGTATCAGAGTTTTTTATTTATTCAACGGTAACAGATTTAGCTAAATTTCTTGGCTTATCTATGTCAAAACCTTTTTTTAAAGCCGAATAATAGGCTAATTTTTGTAAAGGTATTGTTAAGAGGAAAGGCAATAGATCTTCATTAGTACTCTCAACCTCTAAAGTTTCCCAAATATTCTCAGAAACAACTTCATCTTTGCTTTTATTTGTAATCAGTAAAACTTTTGCTCCTCTAGCAATAACTTCCTGCATATTTGAAATAGTTTTTTTATAATAATCATCTCTTGGTGCCAAAACAACAACTGGCATTCCTTCTTCTATAAGAGCTAATGGTCCATGCTTCATTTCTCCAGCAGGATAACCTTCTGCATGAATATATGATAATTCCTTCAACTTTAAAGCACCCTCCAATGCAATAGGATATGAAAATCCTCTTCCTAAAAACATTGATCCTTTTGCTTCATTAAAAGTATTGGATATAGTTTGTATCTTATTATCTGTAAGTAGAGTTTGCTCCACTAATTTTGGCAACTCTTTTAAATCTTTTAGTTTTTGAGTAAATGCCTCTTCTTTTAAATCTTTTCTTAATAACCCAAGTTTTAAAGATAAAATATAAAGTATTAATATTTGTCCTAAAAAAGCTTTAGTAGAAGCTACCCCAATTTCTGTTCCACAATGAATAGGTAAAACGAACTCAGAATCCCTGGCTATAGAGCTCTCAATAACATTTACCACGGCACAAGTTTTCATTCCTTTTTTTTTGCATAAATCTAATGCTGCATAAGTGTCTGCTGTTTCACCAGATTGAGAAACAAAAACATATAAAGTTTCTTTTTTAAATCTATTTTTTCTGTATCTGAATTCAGATGCAATATCCACACTTACATCTAAAGAGGTTAGTTCTTCAAACCAATATTTAGCCATTAAACAACTATGATAAGCAGTTCCACAACCAATAAGAGTAATTGAAGAAATTTCATTTACTTTCCATGGAAAGTTATAAATATTGATATCATTATTTGTATTATCTACATATTCTTTAATTCCATTTTTTAAAGTGGTTGGCTGTTCTTCAATTTCTTTAGCCATGAAATGCTTATAATCACCTTTGTCATATTTTTCTTCATCTGACGATAATTCTAATACTTTTTTATTTATTTTTGTTCCTTCCTCGTTAAAAAACTCTACATGATCTTTTTTTATCATACAGAATTCACCATCATCAAGATAAGTAATCTTATTGGTCATCGCTTTTAAAGCGTAAGAGTCAGAGCCTAAATAGTTTTCATTTGGACCATACCCAACTGCTAAAGGTGAGCCTCTTCTTGCTCCTACAATTAAATCTGGTTGATCTTTAAATATAATTCCTAAAGCAAAACTTCCATGAAGTGCTTTTAAAGTTTTCTGAATTGAGTTTACAATATCATCAGTTTTTAAATGTTCTGTAATTAAATGAACAATTACTTCAGTATCGGTTTGAGATTTAAATTTATGTCCTTTTCCTAATAAAAATTTTTTAAGTAAAGTTGAATTTTCAATTATACCATTATGAACCACAGATACATTTTGGGATGAGTGAGGATGTGCATTTATACTATTAGGTAATCCATGAGTAGCCCATCTCACATGACCAATTCCTATAGTGCCTTTCATATTTTGAACTAAAGAATTTCTTTCAAGTCTGTCTACTCTTCCTTCTGATTTAACCTCATTAATCAAGCCACTAAAAAGTGTAGCAATACCCGCTGAGTCGTAGCCTCTATATTCTAATTTTTTTAAAGAATTAATAATTGAGACTGAAACAGGTTTATTGCTATTGATTCCTATTATTCCACACATTTTTATTTTTTCTTTCTTTTATAATTTTTTACTTCAGTCTGTAAACTTCTTGTTAAAGCCAGAGATTTTTTTCTTACATTTTTCGTAATTACAGAACCTGCACCTATTACACTTTCTTCTTCTATAGTTAAAGGAGCAACTAAAGATGAATTGGAACCAATAAAAACATTATCTTTAATTCTAGTTTTACTTTTTTTAAATCCATCATAATTACAAGTAATTGTTCCTGCACCCACATTTACAGATTTACCAATTGTAGTATCACCAATATAGGTTAAATGACTTACTTTAGATTTTTTTCCAATAAGACTTTTTTTTATTTCTACAAAGTTACCTACTTTAGATCCCTCTTTTAAAACTGTGCCTGGTCTAATTCTAGCATAAGGACCAATATCAACTTTATTCTCAACTTTGCAATTTTCTAAATGAGAAAAAGATTTTATAGTAACATTATTGCCTATTTTGACTTTTGTTCCAAAAACTACATATGGTTCGATTGTAACATTTTTTCCAATCTTAGTATCTTTTGAAAAATAAATAGTTTCAGGTCCAACCATTTTGACACCTAACCTAGAAAATTTATTTCTAAGATTATTTTGAAGTTTTTGTAATTTTAACTGTTTCATCTATGAAATTCTTTATATTAAGTATATATGTTTCTTAATTCACAAAATATTTCTTAAAAATACTTTTGATTATGAAACAAAAATTTACAATTCTTTTTGATTTAGATGGGACTTTAGTTGATACCGCTCCAGATTTGATGCATGCCCATAACTACGTGATGAAAAAATATGGTTACCCAACAAAATCAACTAATGAAATTAGAAATCTAGTAGGTCAAGGAGCGGGAGCAATGCTTGGGCGATCGATATGGGGCCAAGCCAAAAAAGAATTTGGAAAGATCCAAGATGATAGAATTAAAAAAGACATGGTAAAAGACTTTGTGGAATTCTATGGAAAAAATATTGTTAACGAAAGTACTCTTATAAAAGGAGTTAAAGAATTTTTGATTTGGTCAAAAGAAAGAAATATCTCAATGGCAGTTTGTACAAACAAGCAAGAGCATTTAGCAATCGATCTTTTAAAAAAAATTGGTATCTATGATTTTTTTGAGTATGTCGCTGGACATAATACTTTTGATTATTGCAAACCTGATCCAAGACATTTGACATCTGTTATTGAAATATTAGATGGAGATTTAAAAAAATCTTTAATGATAGGTGATAGCGAGACAGATGCTAATGCAGCCAAAGAAGCTAGTATACCAGTAATTCTTCTTGAAGATGGATATACTGAAAAAAATACAGCCGAAATTTACCACAATCACCTAATAAAAGACTTTATAGGTATTGAAAAAATTGTATCAAAATATCTTTAATATTGATTATTTTTTTTTAACTATTAAAAACAATTCCGTTAATTAGGAGTTATTTTGATAGTTCATAATATAAAAGTTTTTCCATCTAAAACACGTTTGCCTAAAAAGAATCAATTAGCTTGGAAAATTGCAGAGATAGCTAGCGACAATGCTAAATTAGAGAAAAACGCGATTGAAATGGTTATTAATAGAATTATTGATAATGCTTCTGTTGCAATTGCATCTCTAAATAGAAAGCCAGTAATTTCTTCAAGAGAAATGGCATTAAAACATTCAAGAAAAAATGGTGCTACATTATTTGGAGTAAACAGTAAGTTAAAATTTGATTGTGAATGGGCAGCATGGTCAAATGGAACAGCAGTTAGAGAACTAGATTTTCATGATACATTTTTAGCTGCAGATTATAGTCATCCAGGAGATAATATCCCTCCCTTGATAAGCGTAGCTCAACAAAATAAAAAAAGTGGTTTAGATTTATTGAGAGGAATTATAACCGCTTATGAAGTTCAAGTGAATTTGGTAAAGGGAATTTGTTTACATAAACATAAGGTTGATCATATTGCTCATTTAGGTCCAAGTGTTGCTGCTGGAATTGGTTCAATGTTAAAATTAAATACCGAAACCATTTATCAAGCTGTGCAACAAGCATTACATACTACGATTTCTACTAGACAATCTAGAAAAGGTGAAATCTCAAGTTGGAAAGCATATGCCCCTGCACATGCTGGAAAGCTTGCTATAGAAGCTGTAGATAGAGTTATGCGTGGTGAAGGTGCACCTAGTCCAATTTATGAAGGTGAAGATAGTGTAATAGCAAGAATTCTTGATGGTAAAAAAGCATTATATAAAGTTCCTCTTCCAAAAAAAGGGGAAACAAAAAAAGCAATACTCGAAACTTATACAAAAGAATATTCTGCAGAATACCAATCTCAAGCCTTGATTGATTTAGCAAAAAAATTAAAAAAGAGAGTGAACAATCTTAATCAAATTAAAAAGATAGATATTTACACTAGTCATCACACACATTATGTGATTGGTACTGGTGCAAATGACCCTCAAAAAATGGATCCAAATGCAAGTAGAGAAACTTTAGATCATTCAATAATGTATATATTTGCTGTAGCTTTAGAGGACGGCACTTGGCATCATGTAAAGTCTTATACAAAAGCTAGAGCAAAAAAGAAAAGTACAATTAAAATTTGGAGATCAATTAAGACTCATGAGGATAAAAAATGGACGAAGAAATATCATGATCCAAACCCAAAGAAAAAAGCTTTTGGCGCAAAAGTTATCATAACTCTTAAAAATGGAAAAAAAATTACCGAAGAACAAGGTGTTGCTGATGCACATCCTTATGGTTCACGTCCTTTTAAAAGAAAAAACTATATTAAGAAATTCCTTACCCTTACTAATGATATATTAAATAAAAAAGAAAGTAAGAGATTTTTGAAAATAGTTCAAAATTTAAGAAAACTAAAATCAGGTCAACTTAATAAACTAAATATAGAAGTTAAAAAGAATAAACTTAAAAGAAATTTAAGAAAAGGAATTTTTTAATGCATTTTATTGAAAAAGAACCAAATCAAAAAAGAAAAGATTTTGTTAATAAATTAAAATCAAAAAAAATTTTAAGAGTTCCAGGTGCCTATAATCCTCTAACTGCAAAATTAATCGAAGAAATTGGTTATGATGCAGTTTATGTTTCTGGTGGAGTAATGGCAAATGATCTTGGTTTTCCAGACATTGGTTTAACAACATTGCAAGATGTAAGTACTCGATCATATTTAATCTCAAGAGTAACTAATCTCCCAACAATTGTTGATATAGATACTGGGTTTAAGTCATGTAAAGAAACAATTGAAACTTTAGAAGAATTTGGAATTACTGCTGTACATTTAGAAGATCAAATAGAAAGAAAAAGATGTGGCCATTTAGATAATAAAGAACTGATTTCAACTGAAGCAATGGTTAAAAAGATTAAAGAATGTGTATCTGCAAAAAAAGATGAAAATTTTAAAATCATTGCTAGATCAGATGCTAAAAGTGTAGAAGGAATTGATAAAATGATTGAAAGATGTAAAGCTTATATTGATGCAGGTGCTGAGATAGTTTTTCCAGAAGCTTTAGAAAATGAAAAAGATTTTGAGAAAGTTAGAAAAAATCTGTCATGCTACTTACTCGCGAACATGACAGAGTTTGGAAAATCAAAATTATTTAATTACAAAGAATTAGAAAAATTTGGCTATAATATTGTTATTTATCCAGTCACAACTCAAAGATTAGCAATGAAAAATGTTGAAGATGGATTAAGAGACATTTATGCAAATGGACATCAAAATAATATTATTGATAAAATGCAAACTAGAAAAAGATTATATGAACTTGTTGATTACGAAAAATATAATAGTTTAGACGAAAAAATATATAATTTTAGTACTGAAGGTCATGAATAATGAGTGATGAAATTAAAAAAGGTTTATTAGGGATAGTAGTTGATGAAACAGAAGTTTCAAAAGTTATGCCTGAAATTAATTCTCTTACTTATAGAGGATATGCTGCTCAAGATTTATGTGAATATTGTAAATTTGAAGAGGTTGCTTATTTAATTTTGAATAAAGATCTTCCAAATACTATTCAACTTAGAAAATTTGAAAAAGAAGAAAGAAATAACAGAGAACTGTCAAAAGATCTTTATTCAATTTTAAAGAAGATGCCTAAAAAATCTCATCCAATGGATGTTGCAAGAACAGCTGTAAGTATAATGGGCCTTGAAGACAAAGAAACTATTGACTCCTCACCAGAAGCTAACATGAGAAAGGCTATTAGAATTTTGGCTAAAACACCTACAGCTTTAGCTGCTTTTTATAGATTAAGAAAAGGTAAAAAAATTATCAAACCTAAGAAAAATTTAAATATTGCTGAAAATTTTTTCTATATGTGCTTTGGAAAAGTGCCTCAAAAGGAAATAGTAAAAGCTTTTGATGTATCTTTAATTTTATATGCAGAACATAGTTTTAACGTATCAACATTTACCGCAAGAACTATAACCAGCAGTTTATCAGATATACACGGTGCTATTACAGGAGCGATAGCAAGTTTGAAAGGTCCTCTTCATGGTGGTGCTAATGAAGAAGTGATGCATATGATGAATAAAATTAAGTCACCTAATAATGCTCTTAAATGGATTAATAATGCATTAGATAAGAAAGAAGTAGTTATGGGATTTGGTCACAGAGTCTATAAATCTGGCGACTCTAGGGTTCCAACTATGAGAAAATATTTTGCAAAAGTTGCTAAAATTAAAAAGGACAAAAAATTTGAAAAAATTTACGATATTGTAGAAAATGTAATGATTGAAAAAAAGAACATACATCCAAATGTAGACTACCCTACTGGACCAACATATCATTTGATGGGCTTTGATACAGATTTTTTCACACCTATTTTTGTAATTTCAAGAATTACAGGTTGGTCAGCTCATATTATGGAGCAACATGCTGCTAATAAACTAATACGACCCTTGGCTAGCTATAAAGGTAGTCAACATAGAAAAGTTATTCAACTTAATCAAAGATAATTAGCTAAATGCTTCTACCCAAGTTCCTTGTGTAGATGCTTTAGAATATTCTGTTGCACGACCTTCAAAAAAATTCATATGCTCAACAGCATTCAACATAGTGTCTAACCAACCTAAAGGATTTTTTTCAACTTTATAAATTGGTTCTAAACCAAGTTGGTCTAATCTTCTATTAGCTATAAATCTAATGTAATCTTTAACTTCTTGTGCTGTTAAACCTTCCATAGGACCCATCTCAAACGCAAGATCTATAAAAGCATCTTCATGTTCGATAATAGTTCTACAAGCTTCATAGAGTTCTTTTTTTAATTTAGGAGTCCAAATTTCTGGATTCTCTTTTATGAATTCCTTAAAAATTCTTATCATTGAATTACAGTGAAGTGTCTCATCTCTGACAGACCAAGTAACTATTTGGCCCATACCTTTCATTTTATTATGTCTAGGAAAATTTAAAAGAATTGCAAAACTTGCAAATAGTTGAAGACCTTCTGTGAATGCACTGAATACTGCAACTGTTTTTGCAATATCTTCTTTTGAATTCACATTAAAATCTTGCATATAATCATATTTGTCTTTCATTTCTTTATATTTCATGAAAGCTGAATATTCAGACTCAGGCATACCAATAGTGTCAAGTAGATGCGAATAAGCAGCAATATGAACTGTTTCCATTGATGCAAAGGCAGTCATCATCATCAAAACTTCTGTGGGTTTAAATACAGTTGTATAGTGTCTTAAATAGCAATTGCTAACTTCAACATCAGCTTGGGTAAAAAATCTAAATATTTGTGTTAACAAATTTTTTTCTGATTGAGATAAATTTTTTTGCCAATCTCTAACATCATCACCTAGAGGCACTTCTTCAGGTAACCAATGAATTCTTTGTTGAGTTAACCATGCGTCATAACACCATGGATATCTAAATGGTTTGTAAACAGGGTTTTCAACTAATAATCCCATTTTTTTTGGTTGAATAATTTCTTTTTTTTGTACTTTAACTTTTTCTGCTACTGACATGATAAACACTCCTCGTATTCTGGTTCTTCATTTGTTTGTTGATTTTTAGATTTATATACATTGGCAGTAATATCTGTTGATTTTGCATCATTAATATTTTCTGCTCTTTGAATTGATTTTGATCTACAGTAGTAAAGACTTTTTAGGCCCTTTTTCCATGCATCAAAATGAATTCTATGTAATTCTTTTTTATGAACATCTGCTGGTAAAAATAAGTTAACTGATTGTGCTTGAGAAATAAATGGTGTTCTATCTCCACTTAACTCTATAATCCATTTTTGATTTAATTCAAAAGCGGTTTTAAAAACATCTTTCTCTAAATCTGTTAAAAAATCTAAATGTGAAACAGATCCTTGGTTAGTAGTTATAGTAGACCATGTTTCATCATCATTTTTACCATGACTATCTAGAATCTCTTCTAAATATCTATTTCTAACATTAAATGATCCTGACAAAGTTTTATGGGTGTAACTATTTGCGGCAATAGGTTCTACACCTGGTGAAGCTCCACCACAAATAATTGAGATAGAAGCTGTTGGAGCAATAGCTGTTTTGTTAGAAAATCTTTCTTTAAAACCATATTCCGCAGCATCAGGGCAGGCACCTCTTTCTTCCGCCAAGTCTTTTGATGCTTTATTAACTTGTTCATCTATTTGTTTGAATATTTTTTTATTCCAAGATTTTGCCATTACTGACTCAAGTGGGATTCTATTTTTTTGTAAAAAAGAATGAAAACCCATCACTCCCAATCCAACACTTCTTTCTCTTTCAGCAGAGTATATTGCATCTTTAAATTGATCTGGAGCTTTATTAATAAAATCGGATAAAACATTATCTAAAAATCTCATCACATCACCAATCATATATGGATCATCTTTCCATTCATCATACTTCTCAAGATTTAATGAAGACAAACAACAAACTGCTGTTCTATCTCTTCCATCTTTATCAATACCTGTAGGTAAAGTTATTTCGCTACATAAGTTAGATGTTTTAACTGTTAAATTAGCAAGTTTGTGGTGCTGTGGGATTAACCTATTAACAGTATCAATATAAATTATATATGGTTCACCTGTCTCAATTCTAGCAGTCAATAATCTAATCCACAAATTTCTAGCGGATATCGTTTGCTGTACTGTTCCGTCAGCAGGACTTTTTAATGCCCACTGTTCATCTGTTTCAACAGCACGCATAAAAGCATCTGAAACTAAAACACCATGATGTAAATTTAATGCTTTTCTATTTGGGTCTCCACCTGTCGGTCTTCTCATCTCTATAAATTCTTCTATCTCTGGGTGGTCGACTGGAAGATAACAAGCAGCAGAACCTCTTCTCAAAGATCCTTGACTAATTGCCATCGTTAAAGAATCCATAACTTTTATAAAAGGAATTATACCTGAAGTTTTTCCAACCTTACCAATTTTTTCTCCAATAGATCTCAAGTTACCCCAATAGCTTCCTATGCCACCACCTTTTGCAGCTAACCAAACATTTTCGCTCCAAAGATCTAAAATACCTCCTAAACTGTCAGAAGCTTCATTTAAAAAACACGAAATTGGTAGACCTCTTTTCGTACCACCATTAGATAGTACGGGTGTTGCTGGCATGAACCATAAATTACTTATGTAATTGTAAATTCTTTGAGCGTGTAAATTATCATCTGCGTAAGAGCTCGCTACTCTTGCAAATAAATCTTGAAAAGATTCATTATGACCAAGATATCTGTCTTTTAAAGTTGCTTTACCAAAGTCAGTAAGATTAGCATCACGAGATCTATCAATTTTAATTATAATTCCTTTATCATTTTGGAATAGCTCAGTTTCGTTACTTAAAGAAAAAAGATCAGGTCTATTTCCTTTTGGGACCTCTTTTACTTCAGGGCTATATTCAGAGACAGCTTTCTTTAAGGCCTGAGATAGAATATTGTTCATATTTAATGTATTATAGTTTGTTATTTTAACGAAAACAACTATATGTTGTATGCGTTTATTATTGATATACTATATAAACAGTAAATCAATAGAACATTTATAGAACAGTGGTAAAAAAATTCAACTACAAAATTAAAAAAAAGGTAAGTAATTAACAGTATGAATCAAACGCTCAAAATAGATCCTTATGGTTTTAGAGAATATGACGCACGATGGGTTTATCAAAAAGATATCAATTCAGAGGGAATCTTAAACCTTGGTAAAGGATTTGGAACACAAATTATAAAACATACAAAAAAAAATAATCCAAGAGTAATAGTAGGTCATGACTATAGGTCATACAGTGAAGAAATAAAATCTGCACTTAAAAAAGGATTGATATCAACTGGATGTTTTGTTGAAGATATAGGTTTGTCATTATCACCAATGGTTTATTACGCACAGTTTAATTTAGATGCAGATGCAGTTGCAATGGTTACAGCAAGTCATAATGAAAACGGCTGGACAGGAGTGAAAATGGGTATCAAAAAAGGGTTAACACATGCGCCAGATGAAATGAAAGAGTTAAAAGATATAACTTTAAATGAAAAGTTTATTAATGGTAAAGGAAACGAAAAAGAAATAAAAAATTTTCAAGAAATTTATAAAAAGAATCTAATAGATAAAAATAATCTTAGTAAAAAGATTAAGGCAGTTGTAGCTTGTGGTAATGGTACAGCAGGAATTTTTGCCCCAGAGATTTTAAAGGGAATAGGTTGTGAGGTAATTGAATTAGATTGTAATTTAGATTGGACCTTTCCAAAATATAATCCAAATCCAGAAGATTTAAAAATGTTACACGAAATTTCAAAAGTAGTAAAAGAAAATAAGGCAGATATTGGTTTTGGCTTTGATGGTGATGGCGATCGTGTCGGTGTAATTGATGATAAAGGAAATGAAATATTTTCAGATAAAATTGGTTTGTTAATTGCTAGAAATTTGTCTGAAACATATAAAAATTCTAAATTTATTGTAGATGTAAAATCAACAGGACTTTATTCTTATGATAAAATTCTTAATAAAAATAAATGTGAAACTTTATACTGGAAAACTGGACACTCTCACATAAAAAGAAAAGTTCATAATGAAAAAGCTCTAGCGGGTTTTGAGAAAAGTGGACACTTTTTCTTTAACCAACCTTTGGGATATGGTTACGATGATGGGATCAATTCAGCAATACAAGTTTGTCATCTATTGAAAAATCAAAATAAAAGAATGAGTGATATCATAAATGAACTTCCAAAAACTTTTCAATCTCCAACAATGGCTCCTCACTGTAAAGATGAAGAAAAATATGATGTAGTTGAAAAAATTGTTAAAAAAATTAAAGAAATTAAAAATGAAAAAATAAAAATTGATGATCAGGAAATAAAAGAAATTTTGACTATTAATGGTGTCAGGTTTTCTTTTAAAGATGGTTCATGGGGACTCATTAGAGCTTCTTCAAATAAACCATCATTAGTTATTGTAACTGAAAGCCCAACTTCAAATGAAAGAAAAAAAAAGATCTTTGAATTTATTGATAAACTACTCCAAAAAACTGGTAAAATTGGTGAGTACGATCAAAAGATTTAATTAATTTTTATTTGGTTCGTTAGAATTATCAACTGAGTCCTCTTTTGTTCCCTCTTCAAGAGTTTCAGTTGAATTATCACTATAAAATTTTCTAATTAATTCTTCTTCCCTAGTTTTTTGATCTTGATCAAATTTATCTTCCCATTCTTTAACTCTTTTATTTTCTTGCTTAATCCTCTCCTCTTCTTCTGCTTTTTGTTTAAATGCAATTTGTTTTTCTTCTTCAATTCTTTTTTGTTTTTCCTCTTCTCTTCTCAATTCTTCTTCTCTTTCGGCTCTTTCTTTTTCTTTTAATAATCTTTCTTTTTCAGCAGCTTTTAGTTTCTCTTCCTTGAGTCTAAGCTCTTCTTCTTTAGCTCTTTGTTCAGCCTGTTCTTTTAATAATTGTCTCTCAATTTCCTGTTGTCTCTCAATTTCAAGATTTCTTGCTCTATTTTCTGTTTCTCTTAATTTTTCTTCCTCATATTTCAATTTTCTAGCTGCTTCTCTAAGTTTTTGTTCCTCATCCAGCCTATTATTTCTCTCTATTTCTTTTAATCTATTCTGCTCTTGTCTTTCTTTTTCTCTTTCCTCTCTTTTTTTCTGGGATTCTAATTCTTTAGCTTTTATAGCTTCCTCTTTAATCTTAATTTTTTCTTCTCTAGCTCTTTGTCTTTCAAGCATTTTGAGTCTTAATTCTTCTTCCTTGAGTCTCCTCGCATCTTCTCTTATTTTTCTTTTTTCTTCATCTTTAATTTTTTGTTGTTCTATCTTTATTCTTTTGGCTTCAACTTTTCTTCTAATCTCTTCGTTTCTTCTTAGTTGTTTTTCATTTTCAATAACTAATTTTTTTTGAGCTAAAATTTGGCGTTTTTCCTCTTTAATTTTATTAAGTTTCTTTTTTTGAGCTTCTTTTTTTTCTCTAATTAATTCTTTTTTTTCCTCTAATTGTCTTCTTTTTTCGGATCTTATTTTTTCTTTTTCCTTCTCTTTTTTATAGTTTTCATAAAAATTAGAAATTTTATCTTTGGTTTCCTGAATTTTTTTAGATGGGTCTATATTTATACTATCTAAATTAATATTAATTTTTTCTAAAAATTTATTTTTTTTTCTTTTTTCTTTTCGAGGCATTATCTAAAATAACAATATTAACAAACCTTAAATATCTCTCATGTGTTTATATTGAGTTTCAAAATTAAGGAAAAGTGTTATTTTTATTTTAATTCAATTTCAACGTGTAAAAAATTTTTACTTTAAATCATCTTTATTAAAACGAATCATATATTAGCTAATCATAAATGATTAAATATTTTAAATTACTTTGTTTATTATTTTTTTTGAACAATTGCTCCGCTCCAGGCACAGCTCTTTTAAGCCCAGTGATTACTGGTGTTAAAACAGGAAGTGTATATCAAGCTTCATTATCTTTCTCGTCAAATAGAATGATTAATGAAGTTTTAAAATTTAAAGATAAAATAAATCAAAAAGACCCTGTAATTATATCGTCATTTGCTGTACTTAAAGTTCAAATTTCAGACGTTCAGGAACCTGAACCTTTACCATAATTTCAATTAATACGTGATTTAAAAACTTTAGAGAATCACCTATTATTTACTTATGGGTGGTAGAGGGAGACTGAAACCACCCTTTTTTTTTAAAGTCCTGAATATCTGTAAACAAATATTGTTCCAACAACATACAAAAAAATTCCAAAAAATACTTGTAGTTGAGTTTTATCAATCTTATGTGCTGAGTTTGCCCCAACTCTTGCCATTAACATTGTTATTGGAATAAAAATCAAAAACGCAGGAACATTTATAAATCCCACACTCAAAGGTAATTTTATATTTAATATTGAACCTGAATACCAAAAACCAATTGCTCCACATAATGCAATAATAAAACCAATTGTTGCAGCACTACCTATTGCTTTTTTAATTGAGTAACCAAAATATTTTAAGATAGGTACATTCATAACAGCTCCACCGATTCCCATCGGAGCTGAAATAAAGCCTGAAAGAAGACCAAAAATAATTCTAAAAGGTAATGTAAATTTATTTTTACTTATTTTTTGCTGATTAGAGTTTATTAATAGATATGTGCCTAAACAAAAAACAACAATTGTAAAAAAAATAACTAGAGATTTAGTTTTTGCCATAGCTGCAAAAGTTGTTCCCAGCAAAACTCCAATTATTACAAATAAACCATAAGTTTTTACTATATTTTGATCCACTGATTTATGCTTGTTATGAGTGTAGACAGATACCATTGATGTTGGAATTATTATTGCAAATGATGTACCTACGGCCAAGTGCATTAAATAGTTTTTATCTACACCTAAAGCTTCAAAAATAAAAAAAAGGAAAGGAACAGTTATCAAGCCTCCTCCAATACCAAATAATCCAGCAAAAAAACCTACTGGAAAAGCCGTTGCTATCATTAAAATTATATAAAGTGAGTATTGATGTGATAAGATTGAGTTAAGCAGTTTATCCTACTCTTCTTTCAACATTGTTAAATTTAATCTTATCCATAATGTGATCTACTTTTTGAATATCTGCATCACGAACACACATATTTTCACTTAAATATCTTTTCCAATAACTTGCACCACTTTGACCATGAAATAATCCTAGAGTATGTCTCATTATTTGATTTAATCTTGTTCCTTTTTTTAATTCGTCTTTTATATATGGAATTAATTTTTCAATAATATCTTGTCTACTTGGTATATTTTCATTATTAAATATTTCTTTCTCAATATCAGCTAATAAATATGGAGTGTGATAGGCTGCTCTTCCAATCATTACGCCATCTGTAACTTTTAAGTGATCTTTAATTTCTTCAGATGAGGTGATACCTCCATTAATAATAATCTCCTCATTTGGAAAATCTTTCTTTAAATTATAAACATAATCATATTTTAGTGGTGGAATATTCAAATTTTGTTTTGGTGTAAATTTACCTAACATTGCTTTTCTTGCATGGATGATAAAAGTTTTAATTCCAGTTGATTTAAGAGTAGATATAAAATTATAAAAATTTTCATAATCTTCAACTTCGTCATAACCAATTCTAGTTTTAATTGTCACTGGAAGTTTTGTCGATGCTTGCATATTACTTAAACAATCTGCTACTAAATTTGGTTCTTTCATTAAACAAGCTCCAAACTTATTTTTCTCAACTTTTTTGCTTGGGCATCCTAAATTTAAATTAATTTCATCATAACCAAAATCTTCACCTATTTTAGATGCTTCTGCTAATAATTTTGGTGAAGAGCCTCCAATTTGTAATGCAACAGGCTTTTCATTAATGTTGAACTCTAATAATTTTTTTTTATCTCCTCTATTTATGGCTTCGTCAACTATCATCTCTGTATATAAAAGAGTATTCTTCGAAATTAACCTTAGAAAAAAACGTTCATGACGATCTGTACAATCCATCATAGGTGCAACTGATACTTTCCTATTCATAATTTGATTTTATATTATTTTTTTAAGAGTTTGAAGCTTCAGTATCTTCACTAGCAACTTCAGTTTCTTGATTTTCACTTTCTGAAACTTCCTCTAACGAAATATCAGCTTGATCTTCAGTTTCATCATTTGTCGAAGTCTCAACATTAGGTTGGCTCGTTTGAGATAGCTCAGCTAAATCTTCTTTAGAAACTTGAAATTTTTCTGGTGTTTTTCTTGCTCTTTTTGAAGGTAAAATTGGCGTACCACTTTTTGAAATTTCTCCCTTATATAAACTTTCAAAATCATCACCTACTTCTTCGTCTGTTTCCTCACCTTCATCAACTTGTTCTACATGTTTTCTTAACTTATAAACCGCACTTTCAGTCAAATCTTTAACTTTAATATTTTCTTCAGCAATTTCTCTTAAAGCAACTACAGTGTTTTTGTCATTATCTCTGTCTAAAGTTGGTTCAATTCCCGCATTCAATTGAGTTGCTCTTTCTTTAGCAACCAAAACTAATTCATAAGGACTGTCAACTTTATCGATACAATCTTCTACTGTGACTCTAGCCATGCGGAGTGTGTACACAGTGAGTAAAAAAAAATCAAGGAGATTTTTAAATATATTGTGGATTAAGCTTATTTCTAACTAAAAATAACAAGATCAAAGAGATAGAAATGTAGAAAAATGACACCATAGCAATTTGCTCAATAGTGAAACCCCTATCTATCAAAAAACCAAACAAAGCTGTTCCAAAAGCAGTAGAAAAAACCATTAAAGCTGTGGTTAAAGCTTTAATTGATCCAATAAATTTAACACCATAAATTTCAGCCCAAGTTGATGAGCCTAAAACGTTGGCTAGACCATTAGAGATACCTATTAATCCAAGAAAAATAAAAGAAGTAATTGGATTATCAAAATAAAACAAAACTAAAGTAGAAATCAATAAGGGTATATTCATAAAAATTAAAAGTTTTCTACTTGTAAATTTATCAATTAAGAAACCAGAGCCCAATAAGGTTAGTACAGACAATATTGAATAAACCATAAATGATTGAGCAATAATAAAAGGGCCCCATTCTTTTGCTTCAGTAATAAAAGATTGATAAACAAATACACCAGTTGCAATCCATGGCATTGCTAACATATTTAAACACACAATATAAAATCTATAATCTCTAATAACTTCAATTCTTTTCCATTGTTTAATTTCTTTTATTTCAGTGTTACCAGTGTCTATTTGTTCTCTTGTGTTAAAATCTAATTTTTTGATTAAAAAAAATGATGCTAATGGCAAAAAGATTAAAGTTAAAATAGATATTGATATCCAAATATTTTGCCAGGCAGTAATTGTAAGCAAATAAATAATTAATACAGGTAAAATAAATTCTGCTGTTGAAAGACCAAACCATCCAGCACTGAGAGCTTTACCCCTAGAAATTGTAAAGTATCTTGCAATAGTTGTTGTTGCTGTATGAGACATTAACCCTTGTCCAGAAAATCTCATTAAAAATACAGCAATAAATAAAAAAGCTATAGATGAAATCTTTGAAAAGAAAAAACAAGAAAAAGATAAAAGTAGAGTTACATAAAAAGCAAATTTAAAGATATTGATATCATCAATTTTTTTTCCAACCCAAATTAAAAGAAAACTACTGAGTAATGTTGCTGAGGCATAGATTGAGCCAAATTGTCCATGAGTGATTGAAAGTGTTTCTCTAATGCTAGAATTAAACAAACCCAAAAAAAAACTCTGTCCAAAGCTAGAAAAAAATGTAAAAATAAAACCAAATATAATTACTTTTAAACTTAAACTATTAAACATAAAAAATTATGAGTTGTAATGTTGCTTTCATAGGTCTTGGTGTCATGGGTTATCCAATGGCTGGTTATATATCAAAAGGCGGTCACAATGTAACTGTTTTTAACAGAACAAAATCAAAAGCTGAAAAATGGATTAAAGAATACAAAGGTAAAATGGCAGAGACTCCTGCAGAAGCTGCAAAAGATGCTGAGTATGTATTTACATGTGTTGGAAACGATAATGATTTAAGAGAAGTAATATTTGGTGACAATGGTGCATTTAAAACTATTAAAAAAGGTGCAATCTATATTGATAACACTACAGCATCTGCAACGATTGCTAGAGAAATTCATGAACACGCAAAGAAAAATGGATTTGGTGCATTAGATGCTCCAGTTTCTGGTGGACAAGCTGGTGCAGAAAATGGTGCGCTTACAGTTATGATTGGTGGTGATCAGGCTGACTTTGATAAAGCAAAAGATAAAATTGATTGTTACAGTAAAAAAATGAAACTTCTTGGAAAAGCTGGCTGTGGACAATTAGCTAAAATGGTTAACCAAATTTGTATAGCGGGATTAGTTCAAGGATTATCTGAAGGAATTAACTTTGGAATGAAAGCTGGATTAAACATGGAAGATGTAATTGAGGTAATTTCGAAAGGTGCTGCACAATCTTGGCAAATGGAGAACAGATATAAAACAATGATTGATGATAAATTTGATTTTGGTTTTGCGGTTGACTGGATGAGAAAAGATTTAAAAATTGCAATGGATGAAGCAAAGAATAATGGTTCATTGTTACCTGTAACAGAACTTGTTGATAAATTTTATGGAGAAGTTCAAGGTTTGGGTGGAAATCGTTGGGATACATCAAGTTTAATTAAAAGATTTAGAAAGTAATGTATGCAGCCAGCATACTATGAAAACCTAGAAGAAATTCAAAATAAGTATTGGTCTATGCTAGATGATGCCGTGGCTAACAGGGGTTCACCATTTAGAATTCCTGTTTTCATATGTGCTCATCAAGATGAAGTAGATGGTAGAATTGTTGTTTTACGTAAATCAGATAGAGCAAACAATCTATTACAATTTCATACTGATTTAAGATCTCCAAAGGTGGATATTCTAAAAAAAAATAATAATGCCTCTCTAGTTTTCTACGATAAAGAGGAAAAGATACAATTAAGAGTAAAAGTAGAATGTGAAGTTAATAATCAAAATTCTACAACTGAAGAATCATGGAAAAAAACTCAACATATAAGCAGACGTTGTTATTTAACTGATAGCCCTCCAGGAACTACTTCAGAAAATCCAACTTCTGGAATGATATCTAAATTAGAAGATTTTGATTACACCATGGAACAAAGTGAAGAAGGTTATAAAAACTTTACTGTTATTAAATGCAAGATTAAATCTATTGAATGGCTTTATCTTGCAGCCAAAGGACATCGAAGAGCTAAATTTGATTTAGAGACTAATAAAAACGCTTGGCTAGTTCCATAACAAATGAATCTAATTATTATTATGGGTAATAAGTCTAAATATCGCAGTGTTTAAAAAAATTTTTAAATTATATAAATTTTATGGAAACAATAATCCTAATAACTTTAGCAATTGTAGTTGGTTTTGTACTTTTTAGGCCTATCTCAAAAAAAGAATTAGAAATGTATAATGATAAAGACAATTGGTCGAATATGGGGTTTTAATTAAAGGAAAATTATGAAAAAATTTTTAATCATAGCTTTTATAATTTTATTTTCTGGATCAGCATATGCAGGTTCTTGTCCGATGATGGCAAAAAATATTGATGCTAAAATTGCAGAGGCTCAAGAATTAAGAGATGCGGGTATGAATGCACATAAAAGTGGCGATCATGCTAAGTCAGAAGAATTATTAAATAAAGCTTTAGAATTATTTAAAGGATAATTTCTTTGGGGTTCGGGGCACCTGGCAACAGAAAGCCCCTTAAAAAATTGATTTAGAATATTTTTTCCAATTATCTTGATAATGTTTTGTATTTTCTACTACAGCTTTCTTTTCTTCCTCAGTAACCTCTCTAACAACTTTTCCTGGTGCACCAATCACTAAAGAGTTATCTGGTATCTCTTTATTTTCTGTAATTAAAGCTTTTGCACCAATGATACAATTCTTTCCAATCTTAGCATTATTTAGAATCACTGCACCAATTCCAATTAAACTATTGTCCCCTATCGTGCATCCATGAAGCATAACCATATGACCAACAGTAACATTCTTTCCAATTTTTAATGGATAACCTGGGTCAGTATGCAAAACACTTCCATCTTGAACATTTGATCCTTCACCAATATGAATATTTTCAATATCTCCTCTTAAGGTTGCATTAAACCAAATACTAGAGTTCTTTTCTAAAGTAACATCGCCTATTATAGTTGCATTAGGAGCTACCCAATTTTCGCCAGAGTTTTTTGGTTTTTTATCTTTTAAATCGTAAAACATAATTTATATATTATAACATTATGCCTATACAAACTCCAATATGTGATTTCGGCCAAAAGGCACACGACTTTAAGCTTAAATCAACTGATAACAAAATGATTACATTAGAAGATGTTAAAGGTGAAAATGGAACTTTAATAATGTTTATTTGTAACCATTGTCCTTATGTTAAAGCAGTTACAAAAGATATTGTTGAAGATTGTAAAAAATTAAAAGATCTAGGTGTTAATTCAGTTGCTATATGTGCAAATGATGCTGAAAACTATCCTGAAGACTCATTTGATAACATGATCTTGTTTGCCAAAAAAAATCAATTTGATTTTCCTTATTTAGTCGATGAAACTCAAGAGATTGCTAGAACTTATGATGCTGTGTGTACTCCAGATTTCTTTGGATACAACAAAGACTTAGAGCTTCAATACAGAGGTAGATTAAGAGAGCTTAAAAATTTAGTACCGGTAAGAGATGGTGAAAGTGATTTATTTAAAGCGATGAAACAGATTTCAGTGACTGGTAAAGGACCAGAACAACAAACGCCAAGTGCTGGATGTAGTATTAAGTGGAAAAATAATTAATGTATTTGATCGTAACAAGATCTTTCCCACCTGAATTAGGCGGTATGCAAAGCTTGGTGTGGGGCTTGGCTAAAGAAATGTCTAAAAATTTTATGATTAAAGTTTTTGCAGATTATCATGAAAATCATAAAGAGTTTGATAAAGAGGTTAATTTTTCGATTGAAAGAGTTGGAGGAATTAAGTTTTTACGGAAAATAAGAAAAGCTCAATTAATAAATGAATTTTTGAAAGAAAATAAAGTTCAAGGAATTATTGCAGATCATTGGAAAAGCCTAGAGTTAATTCAAACAGATAAAAAAAAATACTGTCTAATACACGGTAAAGAAATTAATCACCCAAAGAACAGTTCACAAAATAAAAGAATTGTCAAAATTTTAAATAATGTAGAAAAAGTAATTGCTAACTCTGAATATACCAAAAATTTAGCTATGGAAAATGGAGTTGAACAAAATAAAGTTATAGTAATCAATCCTGGGGTTGATCCAGTAAAAGAATTAAATAAAAAATCATTAGAAAAAGTTGAAAGTCTTCTTAAAATTAAAACTCCACGTCTAATTACTGTTTCAAGGTTTGATAAAAGAAAAAATCATGAAAAAGTATTAATGGCTTTAAGAAATTTAAAACAAATATATCCTGATATTGTTTATATCTGTATTGGTTATGGTGATGAAGAAGAAAATATAAAAAGCCTTGTGAAAGAACTAGATTTAGGAGCTCAAGTAATGTTCTTCAAAGATATTGGTGATGATTTAAAAAATGCCTTAATTGCAAGATCAAATATTTTTGTGATGCCATCTATCATTCATAAAACTTCTGTTGAGGGCTTTGGAATAGCCTATGTTGAAGCTGCACAATATGGTGTTGCATCTCTTGGAGGTAAAGATGGAGGCGCATCTGATGCTATAGAACACAAAAAAACTGGTTTGATTTGTGATGGAAATAATTTAGATGAAATTTATTCATCATTAAATTCAATGATTGAAAATAAAAAATATCACGTGTTTGGTAAAAATGCCAAAGAATATGTTTCTAAATTTAAATGGGAAAAAATATTAGAAAAGTACAAAAAAATTCTTAATTAAGATTTCTTTTTTTTTAAAGTTTTATAGATATGCCAAAGAACTATCAGTATTGTTGTAAGTAATATACAAACTGTAAGGGTTCTACCCCATAAAAATTCCCATGAACCATTACTTAAAAGTAATGATCTTCTTAAATTTTCTTCCATTAAACCACCAAGAACAAAGGCTAATATCAATGGAGGCATTGGAAAATCGTAAAGTCTCAAGAAAGTTGCAACAACTGCTATTCCAATCATCAAATAAATATCAAAATTATTAAATGACATTACATAAATTCCAGTTATTGAAAAAAATAAAATTAATGGGATTAAGTAATTTTTAGGAACCGCAAGAATTCTAGCGATATAAGGGATTAATGGTAAATTTAATATTAATAAAATAACCATTCCAATATACATTGACATAATTACTGACCAAAAAATTTCTGGGTTAGTCATATAAAGTCTAGGACCTGGCTGAATACCAAAACCTAAAAGAGCTCCTAACATAACAGCTGTAGTCCCACTACCTGGTATACCAAGAGTTAACATTGGAACAAATGAACCAGAGCATGCAGCATTATTTGCTGTCTCAGGTGCCGATAATCCATTAACACTTCCTTTGCCAAACTTTTCTTTTTCTTCATCTTTAACCAAATTTCTTTCCATTCCATAAGCTAAGAATGATGCGATAGTTGCTCCTGCACCTGGTAGGACCCCTATTAAAAAACCAATAACTGAGGATCTTGGAATAGTTTTGTACATTTTTCCCCGTTCTTCTTTATTAATTTTTATTGAACCTAATTCTGTTAATGTAACTTGTTTAGCAGCAGCTGTTGGGTCATTTCTTTTTAAAATAATAGTTAATGCTTCACTCATTGCAAAAGTTGCCATTACTACAAGAACAAAACTTATTCCATCTGTTAAATTCATATTATTAAAAGTAAATCTTGTAATGTCTGACAAAGAATCTTGACCAACTGATGCTAACATTAAACCAAGTACTACCATCATCATTGCTTTTAAAAATTGACCTTTTGAAGAAAAGGCTGCAATAGCTGTTAAACCTAAAATCATAAGGGCGAAATAATCTGGTGATCTAAATGATAAACTCACTTTAGATAAACTTGGAGCCATGAATAATAAATAAATTGCTGACAATGTTCCTCCTGCAAATGAACTCCATGCAGCAATCGCTAGAGCTTTTCCAGCTTTTCCTTGTTGAGCCATTGGATAGCCATCAAATGATGTAGCTACTGTTCCTGGAACACCAGGTGCATTTAATAAAATTGACGATGTTGAGCCTCCAAAAACAGCACCATAATAAACTCCAGCCATCAAAATTAATCCAGTAGCAGGATCAAAACCATATGTAATTGGTATCATTAAAGCGATTGCTGTCATCGGGCCTAGTCCTGGCAACATTCCAATAATTGTTCCAAAGAAACAACCAATCATCACCATGAAGATATTTTTAAAAGTAAGTGCTGTAGTTAAACCAATTAATATTCCTTCGATCATCCCATTACCCCAATTGATTTTAAGAATGGATCTCTTAAATAAATATCAAGAACTCCATGTAATAAATACATAAATGCTGCAACAAATGGGAATGATAATAGAAACATTAGTATCCATCTTCTTTCACCCAAAAAATAATAAGAGGTAAATAAAAACAATGAGGTTGTTAAAAAGTATCCAACTTTTAAAATCGTTGCTCCATATATAATTGCAATAAGAATTAATATTCCTGTTTTTTTATATTCTAAAGTTTTATGTTCCACTTTAATAGTATCAGGATCTGGTAAAATTAATTTTAAACCAGAGAAAAATAAACCTGTGTAACCTAGATAAATTGGAAATGTTCTGGCATTAAAAGGTGCATTTTCATCAAATGCAAAAACTTGAATTTGATAAGCTGTATATAAATAAAATGCTGAGAAAATAAAAAAGAGCAGTGATATAATTTTTGTAGTATTTATATTCACTGCTCTTTAAATTAATTAATCCAAAGGATTAAATAACTCCTAGTTTTTTCATAAGAGCTGTCATTTCTTTAGTTTGAGTTTTTAAAAACTTAACAAACTTTTTGTCTGGGTTATAAATATTAACCCAAGCATTTCTTGCTCTTACTGCTTCCCATTCAGGAGTTTTTTGTACATCGCCTAACATTTTAGCAATAGCTTTCTTTTCTTTATTGCTCATGCCTGGAGGTCCAAAAAATCCTCTCCAGTTTACGAATTGTACATCATATCCTTGTTCTTTAAGTGTTGGTGCATCTGGTGCATCAGCAACTCTATCAGGTGCAGTGATACCAATAATTCTTACTTGGTCTCTTGCTCCCATAAGCTCGCCTAAACCTGTAGAAATAATTTGTGTTTCTCCAGATAATAGTCCAGCTAATGCTTTTCCACCTGCATCATAAGGAATGTAAGCTACATCATTTGGATTTGCTCCAGCAGCTTGAAATGCTAAAGCACCAATTAAATGGTCCATACTTCCTCTAACAGAACCACCAGCCATTTTAATTGAGCTAGGGTTTGCTTTGTATGCATCAACAACATCTTTAAAGTTTTTGTAAGGTGAGTCTTTTGCAACTGCGATTGCACCGTAATCACCAATTACTCCAGCGATTGGCACAACATCTTTATAAGATAAAGTTCCACTACCACTTACATAACCTTTGTGTCTTGTAATTGATCTTAAAACTAACGGTGTTGATTGCACTAAAATAGTATTTTCTGGTTTAGTATTAATCATGTAAGCAAGTGCTTTACCACCACCACCACCTGACATATTTTCAAATGATGCGCTTTGTAAAAAGCCAGCTTTTGTTAAAGCTTCTCCAGTACCTCTAGCAGTTCCGTCCCAACCACCACCAGCACCACCACCAATTACAAAGTGTAATTTTTCAATTGCAATTGAGTTTACTGTTGTTGTTGATAATAAAAGAACAGCTGAGAATAATACTGAAAAAAAAGATTTAAATAGTTTCATTATTTCCTCTCATTGTTATATTTAATGAATTGGATTAAACATATTTTGCTTAAAATAGTCAACAACCAAAGATAGAATATATGTTAAAAGCAATTCACTTTGACCGGGAAAATTTAAGTCAATTATTTACAAAAAAATTCTTAATTGTAATTTTAATTTCTATTCCAAGTGCAATTATTGCAGATTTTTTAAGTATTCCTCTTGCTTGGATGATTGGTCCAATGATTGCAACATCTCTGATTGCTTTAAATGGTTCTCAAGTTTTAATGCCAAAAATAGCTTTAAGCTCAATATTGATTATCTTAGGTCTTCATATTGGAAATTACATTGACCAAAACCTTTTTAGTCAAATGGTTAATTGGATCTGGACAACAGTTATAATGTTCTTTTATATTGTTGTTAGTATCTTAATTGTTTCAAAATATTTACAAAAATTTTCGGGTTATAAAGAAAAAACATCAATATTTTCAGCTGCACCAGGTGCCTTAGGTCCTTTAATGATTTTAGCTGAATATGAAAAATCAGATTTATCTCAGGTTGCAACTGCGCACTTAATCAGGTTGATAATAATTATAACTTTATTTCCTTTTATAATTGTTACTCTTTACCCAGTTGAAGCTTTAGAATTAGAAAAATTCGATTACATGTCTCAAAACCATTGGGATTTAGTTTTGTTAATAATAGTTTCATTAATATTTATATTTTTTTTTGATAAAGCTAAAGTACCTGCAGCATTACTTTCTGGAACATTAGTTGCTAGTGGTTTTTTACAAATATTTGATATTGCATCTTATAAATTGCCAGATGCTTCAATTAATTTTTGTTTATTAATTTTAGGAGCTTCTGTTGGTTGTAGATTTGCTAACAAAACATTTAAAGAAGTTGCAAATAATTCTTTTCATGGATTGGTTGCAACTATACTTTTGGTATTATTAGGTTTGATTGCAGCGTATGTAGCAACATTTTTTGTTGATACTAATTTTTTAAGTTTAATTTTATCTTTCTGTCCTGGGGGGATTTATGAAGTAGCTGTTATCGCTATTGCTTTTGATTTAGAGCCAGACTTTGTAGCTTTTCATCACATTATAAGATTATTATTCATATTGTTCATTGTGCCAGTAATTCTAAGATTACTAGAAATAACTAAGATAAAGAGTTAGATAATCTTTCAAAAACTTTTTCAGCACTTAAGTTATTAAGATCAGTTACTTCGATAGCTTTAAAATTTTCTCTTTCAATACTAACTTTATAAGCGGTAGTGTGTTTGCCAAATAATGTAAGACCTTTGGTACCTGTATGAGCTGAAATATGTGCAGGACCAGTATCATTAGCAACTACAAAAGAACTGCCTTTAATTAATGAGGTTAATTGAGATATATCTAGCGCTTTTCCGTTATCTAATAAGGCTATTGCATTTATATCTTTTGCATCATTTATTTCTGACGGGCCAGGGGCAGTTACAATTTTATACTGATCGCCAAATCTTCCTGAAATTAATTCAATAAGTTTATTATAATGTGGCCATTTTTTAATAGTTAAATGTGGTGAACAAAAAGGAAATAATAAAATATATTTATTAAGTTTATAAAAACTTTTTATTCCACTTATATCTGTGGAGGCCCAACTAATATCTGGTTTTAAAGTGTTTGATGTATTTAATCCAGATTCTTTTAATTGATGATTAAATCTTTCAAGTACTGAAATTTTATCAAATTCTTCTTTATTTTTATCTAACGGTAGTGTTGTGGTTGAACTTGACCAAACTATTTTATCCGCTTTTGGAAAAAGAATATTCTTATAAAAAGAAGTTCTTGATGAGTTTTGTAAATCAAAAACTTTTGAAAAGTGATGTTTTTTTAACTCTCGCATTAGAAAATATAAATAGATTAAATTATACTTTGGTAATCTTTTGTCTAAAATTACATCATGAATGTAAGGATTTTTCTTAAATAAATCGAAATAAGGCTTTGTTGTAAGTAGAAATATTTGATCATTTTTATGGTTTTCAGATATATCTTGAATTGCACCGCTTGCTTGAGCTATATCTCCTAATGATCCGTGTTTGATAATTAATATATTAGACATATTTATAACAAGATAGCACAGTATTTAATTTTATGAATAAAATTATAGTAGAAGTTTCAATAGGAGAACTTTTAGACAAAATTTCGATTTTGGAGATTAAGCAGGAAAAAATAAAAGATCCCGAAAAGTTAAAATTTATTCACAAAGAACATTCTATTTTAAAAGATCAATTAGGAAAAAATGTTAAGACTGATGATAAGCTCAATAACCTCTATCAATCACTTAAAGAAATAAATGCGAAACTTTGGGTTATAGAAGATGATAAGAGAGAGTGTGAGAAAAATAAAGATTTCGGAGAAAAATTTATTAAACTTTCAAGAGATGTACATTTTCTAAATGATGATCGTGCTAAAATTAAATTAGAGATAAATAACCATACCGGATCTGTAATCAAAGAAATCAAGGAATACACTAGCTACTAAATCATTTAATGGGACTTCATTTTTCAAAAGAAGAATTTTCACAAAGGAAAATTAAAGTTTTAAAATCAATGAAAGAGCAAAACCTTGATGCTTTATTAATGTTTAGACAAGAGTCCATGTATTGGTTGACTGGATATGACACCTTTGGCTATGTTTTTTTTCAAACATTAATTTTAGATAAAAATGGAAACACAATATTACTAACGAGAGCTCCTGATTTAAGACAGGCACAAAACACATCTAATATAAAAGATATTAGAATTTGGGTTGATAAAGACGGTTCAAATCCAACTGATGATCTTAAGGTAATTTTAAATGAACTTTCTTTAAAAGGAAAAAATTTAGGGATCGAATATGAAGCTTATGGAATGACTGGACGAAATGCTTTAAGATTAAATAAATCTTTAGAAAACTATTGTAATATTGAAGATCAATCTGAATTGATAACTAAGCTAAGAGTTATTAAATCTCATGAAGAAATTGTCTATGTTAAAAAAGCAGCTGAACTTGCAGACAATGCTTTAGACCAAGCTTGGAAAAATGCTAAAGCTGGTGCAAGTGAAGCAAAAATTTTAGCAGAAATGCAAAAAGCAGTTCTTGAAGGTGGAGGAGATTACCCTGCAAATGAATATATTATTGGGTCTGGACATAATGCACTTTTATGTCGATACCAAGCAGAAAAAAGAAATCTATCAAAACAAGATCAATTGAGTATCGAATGGGCTGGAACTTATAAACATTATCATTCAGCGATGTTTAGAACTATTCCAATAGGAAAAGCTGACCCAAAACATATTAAAATGCATGAAGCCTGTGTTGAAGCTTTAACGAATTGTGAAAATAAATTGAAACCAGGCAATAATGTTGGTGAAGTGTTTGATGTACACGCAGAAACTTTTGATGATCTTGGTTATAATAAATCAAGAATGAATGCTTGTGGTTATTCATTAGGATCAACTTTTTCTCCTAATTGGATGGACTGGCCAATGCTTTATACTGGCAATCCCTATGTAATCGAACCAGGCAATGTATTTTTTATGCATATGATATTAATGGACTCTGAAAATCAATTAGCAATGAATTTAGGTGAAACTTATTTAGTAACTAAAGATGGCAATGAAAGACTTGGAAAACAAAAACTAGATCTTGTTATTCTTTAAAATTTTCCAATTTTTTTTGAACCACTATAAAAAATCTTTGCTAACTCCTCATTGGCTTTATTTTGAGAGTTAACTTCATTTTTTCCCATTAATTCAAGTGGTATTTTAGAATACTCATGATGTTTATATTTATCTTCTCCTCGCGCTCTTTGAACGTACATTTTTCCAATTACTTGATCAACATTATCCCCTATGTAACTTTGGATAACAAATCCTATTCTTCTATCATTGCTATGATTTAGTCCTGATCCGTGGACGATTGTTGGATGATGTAAGGATATTTGTCCTGCTTTGAGAATTATGGGGTCTGTTTTATTTAGTGAAACGTTTGTAATTGTTTGACCTCGGGTTAATAAATTATTTTCATCAAATTTTTCCTCATGAGTTTTTAAATTTTCTTTATGTGAACCTGGCAACATTCTCATACAACCATTTTGTTCATTTGCATCCGTAACAGCTAGCCATACAGTTACCCAATTATGAGGCTCCAAACCAATATATTTGGCATCTTGATGAAAACTTACAAAACCTTTTTCATTTGGATTTTTTATAAAAAGAGTGGTGCCACAAATAAGAATATTCTTTCCAATAATACTTTGAACAGCATCTAGGATATTTTTATTTAAGCATACCTTATTAAATATTGGCGAAATTAAATGAATATAATTTCGATTAATTCCCTCAAGTGCACTTGGCCAATTTTTTTCAATTTTTTCTATTTCATCTCTAATTTCTTTGGCCTCAGAAAAAGTCAGAGCATTAACAGGTGAGACGTATCCTTTATTTTTATAGTGTTCTAATTGCTTTGCTGTAAGCCCTATCATTGAGAAAAACTATATTTTTTTTCTAAGTATTTAATCACATTATGAATAACAAAAGTCATAAATAGGTAAATCCCACCAGCTACAATGAATACTTCAATAGGTTTAAAGGTTGTAGAAATTATATATTTAGCAACGCCAGTTAAATCCATGAGAGTAACCGTACTTGCAAGAGAAGTTCCTTTCATCATTAAAATTATTTCATTTCCATATGCAGGAAGTGATTGTCTAATAGCAATAGGAATTTGAATTTTATAAAATATTATTTTATTTGGTATTCCTAAGCTCTTACCTGCTTCAATCATACCGGGTTTTATTGTTTGAAAAGCTGATCTTAAAATTTCAGATGTATAAGCACCAGTATTTAATGCGAAAGCGATAATTGCACACCAATAAGGTTCTTTTAAAACCACCCACAAAAATGTTGATCTCAAATATTCAATTTGACCTAGACCAAAATAGATAATGAATATCTGTACTAGAAGTGGAGTTCCTCTGAATACGTATGAATAACCATATGCAAATTTATTAATTAAAACATTTTTATTTAATCTTAGAATTGCAAATAAAAGACCAATGAATAATCCTACGATTAAAGATACGGATAAAAGTTTTAAAGTTATAACAGCAGCATTTAATAACTTTGGAAAACTATTGATCATTAATTCAAAATCCATCAATACCCCCTGCTATACTTAACTTCTAATTTATTAATCAGTTTCATACTTAAAAATGTCAGCAACAAATATAAAACTGCTGCAAATGAGTAAAAAAATAAAGGATCCCTTGTAGATCCTGCTGCAATATAGGATTGTCTCATTATTTCAACTAAGCCTGTAACAGAAATTAAAGATGTATCTTTTAGTGTGATTTGCCAAACATTACTTAAATTTGGTATCGCGAGTCTCAACATTTGAGGAAGAATAATTTTATAAAACTTTTTAAATTTACTAAAACCTAAAACCTCTGCAGCTTCAAATTGACCTTTATCGATAGATTGAATTGCCCCTCTAAAAACTTCTGTAGAATAAGCTCCAGATATAATACCAATTGCAAATGAACCAGTTATAAATGCATTGATCTCTATGTATTCATTATAACCAAACATAGAAGCCACAAACATAATTGCTCCACTTCCACCAAAAAAGAAAAGATAAATTACCAATAACTCAGGTACACCTCTAATGACTGTTGTGTAAATATTTGCAACTAAATTAAGAGATTTAAATTTAGATAGTTTTAGTGGAGTAAAAATTGCAGCAAAACTAAAACCTATTAGCATTGCTGTAATTGATACAGCTATAGTCATCAAGGTAGCACGAAATAATTCGTCTCCCCATCCAGTATCTCCAAATGCTAGAAGTTCCATAGATACTGGCGACTATACATTATAGTCGCCAAATCTAAAATTGAATTACATAGAAGCGTCGAAACCGAACCACTTAGTAGCTATTCTACTAATATCTCCGTTTTTTCTCGCTTTATTAATTGCGGCGTTAAACTTTTTCAAAAGTTCAGTGTCATCTTTTCTAATACCAACACCTACACCATTTCCAAATGCACCACCTGAAAAAGTTGGTCCAGTTAATACAACTGGCTTACCAGATTTTTCTGCATAATCGCTAAATGCTACAGCAGCAGCTAATGCAGCATCACATCTTCCTGATGCTAAATCTAAGTTAACTTCATCTTGAGTTTTGTAAGTTCTTACATTTACTTTTCCAACATCACCAGAATCTAAAAAGTTTTGGTGGATTGTAGCAGTTTGTACACAAACAGTTTTACCTGCTAATGCTGCTGTAAGAGTTTTTAATGCTTTTTTGGCAGCTCCGTCAGGTTTAGTTAAATTAATTCCTGCTGGAGTGTCTAAACCTTCAAGACTTGAACCTTTCATGACTGCTAAAGATGCAACTTCGTCAGCATAACCTTGAGAAAAACTAATTGCTTTTTGTCTTTCTGCTGTAATTGACATTCCTGCCATTATTGCATCAAACTTTCTCATGATTAATGCTGGAATCATTCCATCCCAGTCTTGTTCAACTATAGTACATTGTTCTCCAATATATCTACAAAGTGTGTATGCTAACTCCACTTCAAATCCGATTAATTTACCAGACTCATCTTTTGAATTCCATGGAGGGTAAGCACCTTCTGTTCCAATTCTAATTTTGTCAGCATGAACATTCCCCATAACCAATAAAGAAAGTAAAACTGAAAAAATAGTTTTTTTAAATATATTCATCATTCTCTCCTTTAATAAAAAAATAGTATTTCACAAATTGGAGACTTTAAAAAGAAAAAATTAGTGATTTATTGATGAAGAGAAATTCCACGAACAATCAAAACTAGGTACATAAACCCTTGATAATTTAGTATTTCCAAAATGATGATGAAATACATTCAACCAATTTTCAACTTGATGGGGTTTTTTATCTTGGCTACCAACTTGAGCTGTAATAACTCCTTTTGGTTTTAAAATTCGAACAAGTGAGTCCATATTTTTTGCTGCTAGATCAATACAAAATTGATCATCATTTAGATCGACAAATATATGATCATAACTATCATCTTTAATTGCTTTGATACTTTCGAAAGCATCTCCCCAAACACATTTTACAGAATTTTTTTCTGTAGCTTTTTTTCCTATATCTCCTAAATGTTTATTACAAACTTCAACTACTTCAGGATCAAGCTCAAACCAATCTATAAAATTAAATTTTTTTGAAATACATTCTCTAGCAACACCACCGTCTCCACCACCAATTATTGCTGCTCTTTCATTATTTTTATTTAGGTTTAATCCTGAACCAACAAAAGTTGAGCTATACAAATGTTCATCTGAGGCAGCGACTTGGATTTCACCATCAATAAATAAAGATTTACCAAATTGTTCGAGATCTAAAATTTCTATATGTTGGCCTACTTTTGATTTAAAATCTTCTAGAACATCGTTAACTACGTATGCTTTTTGAAGACCAGAAGAGCTGTAAATATCGTGATATAAAGCTTTAGTATCTCTGTTAAATTCTTTTTTAACTATTCGTTTGTGCTTAAATTCTTTTTTAATGATATCAATTGCAATTGATGGGCTTATCTTTCCACATGTAAAAAAATCAAAGCTTATTATTCCTTTTTCTGGAAATGTATGAAAACTAATATGGCTCTCGGCTAGTAACGCTAATATAGTAAAACCTTGAGGTTCAAATTTATACTTAGATATATTAAGAATTGTTACTTTTGCTGCTTCAGCAATTTCATTAATTACTCTCTCATAGACTGAAGGATCATATTCTTTATCTGTCCCTATAATGTCTAAAGTGATGTGCTCCCCAACTTTTATCATAAAAATTATCCACTTTTATAATTTTTAACTTTCTCCAAAATTTTTTTCATTTCTGCAAATGAAAGAATCTTGGGTTCTCCCATCTTTAAAGCAATAACATATTGTTGGCAAATATTTTCTACCTCTTGTGCAAGTTCAAATGCTTTAGATAAATTTTCTCCAAATGCAACCTGACCGTGGTTTGACATTAAACATGCCTTCCTATCTTTTAATGCTTTAACAATATTCATTGAAAGTTCATGTGTTCCAAAGGTTGCATATTCAGCGCATTTAATATCTTCGCCTCCTGCTAGAGCAATCATGTAATGAAATGGTGGTATAGACTTACCGTGAGTCGAAACTGCTGAAGCATTAGGTGAATGAGCATGAACAATTGCTTTTGCTTCCCATTTGTTTTTATAAATATCCTGATGAAATCTCCATTCTGATGAAGGATTTTTGCCTGAATTAAACCAAGATAAAAAGTCTTTTTCCTCAGTTAAAGATAAAAAGACAATATCCTCTGGTTTAAGTGATTCGTATTTTTTTCCTGATGGAGTAATAAAAAAACCCTCAATATCATCCTCAATACCTCTAACTGAGATGTTTCCTGATCTTAAAGGGGATAAATTAGTGGTATTAAGTTTAATTGAATATTCAATTACTTCCTCTCTTTCTTTTATATTTTTCATTTAAATAATTTTTTTAATCCTTCTTGTGAGGCCTCACAAACACCTTTTTCGGTAATTAAACCAGTAACATATTTTGCTGGCGTTACATCAAATGCCAAATTAATTGCCTTACTTTTTTTTGGATAAATTTGAATTTTCTTAATATTTCCCTTTTCATCAAAACCTTCCATATGTGATAATTCCTCTGAATTTCTTTCTTCTATAGGGATGTCTTTATGATCTTTTAAATTCCAATCAATTGTGGAACTAGGTAATGCTACATAAAAAGGAATATTATTATCGTAAGCAGCCAATGCTTTTAAATAAGTTCCAACTTTATTACAAACATCACCATTAGCTAAAGTTCTATCTGTTCCAACTATACACATATCAACTTTACCTCTTTGCATTAAAATACCACCTGTATTATCTGCGATGATTGTGTTGTTTACACCCTCTTCATTTAATTCATAAGATGTTAGATTAGCTCCTTGGTTTCTTGGTCTAGTTTCATCTGCCCAAACATGGACTGGAATTCCTTTTTTATGTGCATGATATATTGGAGAAGTTGCGGTTCCCCAATTAATTGTTGCAAGCCAGCCTGCATTACAATGTGTTAAAATATTTACAGTGTCTTTTTTTTTATTATAAATTTCTTCAATTATTTTAAGACCATTTAATCCAATATTTTCACAAAACTTTATATCCTCTTCACAAATTTCTTTTGCTTCACTCTTGGCTATTTCAAAAATTTTATCACTATTAACACCTGATAATTTATTCATCATTCTATCAACAGACCATTTAAGATTTATGGCTGTTGGTCTGGAATTAATTAAATTTTCTGCTGATTTTTTTAAAAATGATTGGTCATTATTTTCAATGATAGCCAAAACCAATCCATAAGCTGCTGTAGCTCCTATTAAAGGGGCACCTCTTACCTCCATCACTTTTATTGCATTTATAGCATCATTAACTGTTTTAAGATCTTTTAGAACAAATTTATGTGGAAGTTTTGTTTGATCAATAATTTTTACAACATTATTTTCAAACCAAATAGTTCGATATTCTTTGCCTTCAATTCTCATTTATTAAGAACTCTTCCAGCAACAGTTTTAAGTTTATTAATTGTTTTTTTTGTTCTTTTTTCTGGTGCTGTTATTATTGCCACATCTAAACAATTATTTGTCGGATCTTTAGGATCAATATATTTTTCAAAATTTTCTATTAAGTTTTTTATCATATTTTTTGCTTTTGCGGCGTTTCCTAAAAGGACTTTAATTACTTGTTGCACATCAACATTTTCATGATCTGGATGCCAGCAATCATAATCTGTTACCATTGAAACTGATGCGTATCTTATTTCTGCTTCTCTAGCCAATTTTGCTTCAGGCATATTTGTCATACCAATTACATCCGCTTTCCATGATCTATATAAATTTGATTCTGCTAATGTAGAAAATTGTGGCCCTTCCATTACTACATAAGTACCACCTTTTTGATATTCAATTTTTTCTTTTTTAATTGCCTCTTCACAGGCATTCATCAAACCATTAGATGTTGGATGAGCCATAGAAACATGGGCAACAATCTCTTCGTCAAAAAAAGTTTTTTCTCTAGCAAATGTACGATCGATAAATTGATCAACAATAACAAATTTTCCTGGAGGCAAATCCTCTTTTAAAGAGCCAACAGCAGAAACTGATACAATATCTGTTACACCTAATTGTTTTAAAGCATCAATATTTGCCCTAAAATTTATTTTTGATGGGGAAATGAAATGACCTTTTCCATGTCTTGGTAAGAAATAAACCTCTTTACCATTATAATTAGTTTTTAAAATTTTATCTGAAGGCTTTCCCCATGAAGTATTAAGATCTAATAATTCTCTATTTTTGAACTCTTCTACATCATAGAGCCCACTACCACCTATTATTGCTAATTTATTTATTGTCATGTCAAAAAATTAATTTATTTATACTTTTATAAATAACTATTATGAATTTAAAAGACTTTATAAGATCAATACCCGATTATCCAAAAAAAGGTATATTATTTAGAGATATAACAACACTTATTAAAGATGAAAAAGCTTTTGCTGAAACAATTAATCTAATAGTTGAAAAATCAAAAAAATATAAATTTGATAAAGTTGCTGCTATAGAATCAAGAGGTTTTGTGTTTGCGTCAGCTGTATCATATATTTTGAAAAAACCTTTCATTATGTTGAGAAAAAAAGATAAACTTCCAGCTGATGTACACTCAGTTGATTTTGAACTAGAATATGGAACCGCAACAATTGAGGTTCATAAAGACTCTATTAGTGAAAATGAAACTGTTTTAATAATTGACGATTTAATAGCTACAGGAGGAACTGCTGAGGCTGCTGCAAAGCTTATTGAATTATCAAAAGGCAAAGTTGCAGCTTTTATTTTTGTAATTAACTTATTTGACTTAGGTGGATCAGATAATCTTTTAAAAAAGGATTATAAAGTTGAAAATTTGATTAATTTTCCAGGTCATTAAAATTATTTATTTTTGGTCTGTAATGAGACTTTTTTCCTATTAATGCATTCAAAAAACCTAGTATTCTATTAAAGTAAATTTTACTTTTCTTCTTATTCATTATCAATGAATATAATAAAAATTTTATTGATGCTGAAATAAAAGAAGGTAGTCCATTTAAAAGAGCTGTAAAAAAACCATAATGCTTTTTATTATAATAAAATCTTGACCATAGCCAATGCCAGTTTCTTGAAAGTTCAATTTCATTTTCATATTTAATATCCGTTGCTCTTCCACCCAAATGCATAATTTTGGATTTTGGCACTATATAAATCGTTTCTCCGAGATCATTTAATCTTTTACATAAATCATCATTTTCTAAATACATAAAAATATTTTCATCAAAATATTTATAATTATCAAAAGTTTCAAAATGATTTAATCTTTTTAAATTTAAAAGCATTGCAAAACCATCAACACTTTTGACTTTGAAAGGTTTAACTAGATCAAAATTATGATTTTTTTTTAATGTATAATTTGGATATTCATTCTTATTTGAAATAGGAGCCATAACTGCAAAATCATCAATTACCTTTGATACTGCAAATATCTCATCTATAGAATTTTTTTCTAAAACAACATCTGGATTTAATATAAATGCAAAATCTTTATTAACATTCTTGATACCTAAATTATTTCCTGCCCCCATCCCTAAATTTTCTTTTGATAAGATACATCTAACATTTTGATACTTAGCCTCAACTTTTTTTTTCATTTCATTGTTATTAGAATTATCAATTACAATTATTTCAATTTCAGGATCAATAGAATTTATACAATTTTCAATTACATTTTCACTTTTGTAACTAACGATTATCACTGAAAGATTTTGCCTAGTTATTGACATAATATATATATACTCAACTATACTAATATTTGTTTTTAATGTAAAAATCAAAAAATGAAAAAAATCATAGTCACTGGTGGGTTAGGATTTATAGGTAGTAATCTCATAGAACTGTTATTAAAAAAAAATTTTTACGTCATTAATGTAGATAAGGGAACCTATTCATCAAATACCTACAATACAAAAGATTTTAAAAAATCTAATAAATATAAATTTATAAAACTTGATATTGCGAATAAGAAAATTGGTAAAGTGTTCGAAAAATACAAGCCATCAGGAATTTTTAACTTAGCTGCAGAAACTCACGTAGATAGATCTATAGATAGCCCAGGTAATTTTATTCAAAGTAATATTGTTGGGGTATATAACTTGTTGGAATGTTTTAAAAATTTTTCAAAAAAAAATAAATCCAAATTAATTCATATTTCAACTGATGAAGTTTATGGAGATGTTTTGAAAGGAAGAACTGATGAAGATTATCCTTACCAGCCAAGTTCTCCATATGCGGCGAGTAAAGCTGCATCTGATCATCTAGTTAGCTCATATATAAGAACTTATAATTTACCTGCTATGGTAACAAATTGTTCTAATAATTATGGTCCAAAACAACACCCTGAGAAATTAATTCCAAAACTTATTTACAATATAATAAATAACAGATCTCTTCCGATATATGGAAAAGGAACTAATTCTAGAGAATGGATTTATGTAAAGGATCATTGCGAAGCATTACTAAGAGTTTTTATCAAAGGTAAAATTGGTGAATTTTATAATATTGGATCAAATAAAAACTTAAATAATTTACAAGTCACAAAAGAACTTTTAAAAAATTCAAAAAAAATAATTGAAATTGGTAAAAGAGTAAAAATTAATTTTGTTAAAGACCGTCCTGGCCATGATATTAGATATGCTCTTAACAGTAATAAAATTAAAAAAGAACTTAAATGGTACCCAAAAACAAATTTTTCTAAAGGAATACAATTGACAATAAACTGGTATTTTGAAAACAAGTCATACTATAAATCACTTTCAAAAAAAGATATTATAAATAGATTGGGTAAAAAATGATCAAAAAAGGAATTATATTAGCTGGAGGTAAAGGAACAAGAATGAGCCCGTTAACCAAAGCTGTAAATAAACAATTACTGCCTATATATGACAAGCCTTTGATTTTTTATCCATTATCGATTTTACTGTTATCAAAAATTAAAGATATATTAATAATAGTTAATAAAGGTCAACTAGCACAATATAAAAAAATTTTACCAAATGGAAATAATCTAGGAATAAAAATAACCTATCTTGAGCAATCTAAACCGAGAGGACTGCCTGACGCTTTTATAATAGGAGAAAAATTTATTGACAAAGAAAATGTTGCAATGATTTTAGGTGATAATTTTTTTTATGGCCAAAATCTCTCGAAATTACTTTTATCAAATATAAAATTAAAAAATGGTGCTAAGGTAATACTTCATAAAGTTATAAAACCAGAATTATTTGGTGTAGCAAAAAT
>QCJE01000006.1 GCA_003216235.1 Pelagibacteraceae bacterium AG-404-P07 | reverse complement strand
GTTTAATCGAGGAAGAATTACAAATCATTGTTGCAGCAAAAAGAGTAGATGTAATTGATGGTTATGCCAAAGCATTAGATATAGATAAATTTGATTTGGTTATAGATTGGGGTTTTTTATACTTTATTACCAAACCCTTATTTTTTGGAATCGATTATTTCTTTAAACTTCTTGGAAATTATGGCTTAGCAATTATAGCTATTACAATTTGTATCAGATTAGTTTTTTTCCCACTTGCAAATTTTTCTTTTAGAAGCATGGCAAAAATGAAGGCGTTGCAGCCTGAAATGGTGAGGCTTAAAGAGTTGCATAAAGATGACAAGATGAAATTACAACAAGAAATGATGGCACTTTATAAAAAAGAAAAAGTAAATCCAATGTCTGGATGTTTACCAATTCTGGTTCAGATCCCAGTATTTTTTGCTCTGTATAAGGTTTTGTTTGTAACTATAGAAATGAGACAAATGCCGTTTTATGGCTGGATACAAGATTTGAGTGAGCGTGATCCAACAAGTATATTTAATCTTTTTGGTTTGTTGCCATATGATGTTCCTTCTTTTTTAGTAATTGGTGTTTGGCCAGTGGCAATGGGGGTTTCTATGTGGATACAACAAAAACTAAATCCTGCACCAACAGACGCTATGCAAGCAAAAATTTTTGCATTTTTCCCTCTTTTTCTAACTGTAATACTTGCACCTTTCCCTAGTGGTTTAGTGATCTACTGGACAGTAAATAATATTTTAACGATGGCACAACAAGTGTTCATAATGAAAAGAACAACGATTAAAACTACAACTTAATTCTTGAGTATAAAATCAAAAAAAACTTGATGGATTTAAAAAAAATTTTACCTAAAAATGGACCACCAATAAATGAGGTATCAAAATATATAGAAAAATACAAAAATGATTTAATCATTATAAAGTATGGCGGAAATGTATTTATTGATAGAAATATATTTAATAATTTTATAACAGACATAAGTATATTGAATAAACTAGGACTTTCCATAGCAGTTGTTCATGGAGGTGGTCCAAGAATTAAAAGGGAGTTAGATAAATCAAATATTGAGTCTAAATTTATTAGAGGACTAAGAGTAACTGATAAAAAAATTATAAACATAGTTGAAACTGTTTTAATTGATTTTAATAATGATATTGTTAAATCTTTAAAAAAAAAAGGATCTGAAGCAATTTCAATCCACACCAAAAATCAGAACATAATTGAAGTGATCCCAGAAGCTGAAGAACTAGGGTTTGTTGGAATACCAAATAAAATTAATAATGACATTATAGTGAATACTCTTAAACATAAAAAGATTCCAATTATTTCACCACTAGGCTTGGATAAAAATAATCAATCTTATAATATTAATGGTGATACTGCTGCTGGTGCAATTGCTAAATCGTTACAATCTAGAAGATTACTTCTAATGACCAATGTAGAGGGAGTTTTAAATAAAGAAAAAAAACTAATTGAAGAAATTTCTTCATCAGAAATAATGAAAATGATTGAGGATAAAACTATTACTGAGGGAATGATTCCTAAAATAAATACTTGTTTAGATGCCGTTAACAATGGTGTAACAGCTGTTGGGATAATTGATGGTAGAAAACAACACTCTATATTATTTGAAATTTTTTCTGATAAAGGTTCCGGGACTTTAATAAGAAAATGAAAAATATTAAACAAATGAAGAATCTCTTGTTAGATCTTGATGGAGTTTGTTATGGAAAACATAATAACTACTCATTAGAAAAAGTATTTGGTCAGGTCTCTAAAAGAATGACAATGTTTATATCGGAAAGATTAAAAATAGACACCAAAAAAGCTAAAGAGTTACAAACCAATTATTTTTATAAATATAACACAAGCTTAAATGGTTTAATGATACATCACAATATTCCACCAGAAGAATTTTTAAAATATGTCCACACAATTGATCTATCATTTATGAAAGAAGATAAAATCATGAGAAATGAGCTTGAAAAACTAGATATGGAAAAATTTATTTTTACTAATGGAAGTGCTGAGCATGCTGAAAATATTTTAACTCATCTGGGTATTTATGATCTTTTTGGAAGAGATAAAGTTTTTGACATCAAAGATGCTGGTTATGTACCTAAGCCAGAAGCTAAAACTTTTGATTTAATGGCTAAAAAATTTGACATTAATCCAAAAGAGACAATTTATATAGAGGATATCGCTAAAAATCTTAGTATTGGCCATGAAAGAGGATGTACAACTGTTTGGTTAATTAATGATGAACACTTTGGAAAGATAGATTCTGATAAAGAATATATTTCCCATAAAATTGAAAATCTATCTTTATTTCTTAAAGAAATAAGGTTATTAAAAAGTCAATAAATTATGTCTTTAGAAAAAATTATTAATGATGCTTGGGAAGTTAAAGACCAAATAAACCAAAACTCTGATCAAAAACTTAAGGATGCTATCAATCAAGTTATCAGTGATTTAGATAGTGGTAAATCTAGAGTTGCTGAAAAAATTGATGGAGAATGGGTGACACATCAGCATCTTAAAAAAGCAATTATGTTAAGTTTCAGAATTTATCCAATGGAAAATTTAAATGGTCCTTATAGTAGTTGGTATGATAAAGCTCATTTATTAAAAGGTAAAACTGCAGGATGGTCGAAAGAAGACCATGAGAAAGCTGGCTTTAGAATGGTTCCTAATTCTCCAGTAAGAAAAGGGTCATTTGTTGGAAAAAATGCTGTTTTAATGCCGTGCTATGTAAACATTGGTGCTTATATAGATGAGGGTACAATGATAGATACTTTTGCTAGAGCAGGTAGCTGTTGTCAAATAGGAAAAAATTGTCATATCTCGGCTGGTTCAGGTGTTGGTGGAGTATTAGAGCCTGCACAAGCATTGCCAACAATAATTGAAGATAACGTTTTTTTAGGAGCTATGTCAGAAGTAGTAGAAGGTGTAATTGTTGGTGAAGGCTCAGTTTTAAGTATGGGGATGTATATTGGTCAATCAACTAAAATAGTTGATAGAAAAACTGGAAAAATCTCTTATGGAAAAATTCCACCTTACTCAGTCGTCGTTCCAGGATCATTGCCTGACAAAAAAAACTCATTGGCACCATCATTATATTGTGCGGTTATAATTAAACAAGTTGATGAAAGAACAAGATCCAAAACGTCTATAAACGATCTTTTAAGAGATTAAAATGAATGTTTTAAATGAATTACAATTAGCTAAAGAGCTAATAAAATTTCCATCTGTTACTCCGATCGATGCAGGAGTAATGAAATTTTTAGAAAAAAAATTAAAAAAATTAGGTTTCAAAACAAAAATATTAGAATTTAAAGAAAAAAATTTTCAACCTGTTAAAAATTTATATGCAAGAATAGGTACTAAAGGACCTAATTTTTGTTATGCGGGTCACTTAGATGTGGTACCCCCAGGAAATATTAAAGATTGGACAATTAATCCTTTTAAACCATCTATAAAAAATGGTCATTTAATTGGAAGAGGGGCAAATGACATGAAAAGTTCTATTGCATCCTTTGTTTCAGCAGTAAGTAAATTTTTAAATGAAAACAAAAATTTTGATGGTTCCATAAGTTTAATAATAACTGGAGATGAAGAAGGTGATGCGGTAAATGGAACAAAAAAAGTTGTAGACTATTTAAAAAAAAAGAGAGAAAGAATTAATTTTTGTTTAGTTGGTGAGCCAACAAATCCAAATAAATTAGGTGAAATGATTAAAATTGGCAGAAGGGGGAGTTTAACCGGTAAATTGAAGATATTCGGTTTACAAGGACATGTAGCATATCCTCATAGGGCAAAGAATCCATCAACAATAATTATAAAAATTTTGAATGAACTTAAAGAAATTGGATTTGATAAAGGCACAAAAAATTTTCAACCCACTAACTTGGAAGTAACTAAAATAAATATTAATAATAAAGCAGATAATGTTATTCCTGCAGTTGCAGAAGCAACATTCAATATAAGGTTTAACAATAAACATTCATCAGCTTCTATAAAAAGAAGACTTAATAAAATTTTTAATAAAATTAGTAAAAAGAATAAATCTAAATACAAAATTGAATATAGAGTATCAGGCGAAGCTTTTTTAACAAAAGCAAATAGCACAACTTTTATGATCCAAAATATAATTAAAAAAATCACTAAGATTAAGCCAAAACTATCTACCACAGGTGGAACTTCAGATTTAAGATTTATAAAAAAAATATCACCAGGTTTAGAATTCGGGTTAGTAGGAAAAACTATGCACAAAGTTGATGAGGCAGTATCTTTGAAAGATCTAAAAAATTTGACTAAGATTTATAAAAATATTTTACAAAATTATTTTAAGTGAAAACTGGTTTAATTACTTCAAAAACATTTCAAAATCATGATACTGGTCCAGGTCATCCAGAACAAATAGCACGAGTTTCGGTTATTACTGAAAATTTTAAAAAGCATAACAATAAAAATATTTTGTGGAAAAAACCCTCAATAATTACTGATGATATAATAGAATATACTCATGAATCCAATTATGTTGATTTATTAAAAAATTCTTTTCCAGCTAAGGGTTTTTCATTTCTTGATGGTGATACAATTATTTCTCCTGGAAGTAAAAAAGCAACATTTGATGCTGCTGGATCAATTATTGCGGCAATAGACGGTGTGCAAAATAGAGAATTTAAAAATGCTTTTTGCAATGTACGTCCTCCCGGTCATCATAGTAATCAAAATAAAGCTGCGGGTTTCTGTATTTTAAATAATGTTGCAATTGGTGCTAATTATTTACTTAATAAATATAAATATAAGCGAGTTGCTATTGTGGATTTTGATGTTCATCATGGTAACGGAACACAAGATATTTTTTACGACAATAAAAATGTTTTATTTATTTCAACACATCAATATCCTTTTTATCCTGGAACAGGATCTGATAAAGAAAAAGGTAAATTTAATAATATTTACAATATTCCTTTGCCAGCTGGCACAAACTCGCAAGAATACTTAAATGCATTTGAATTTGCTTTAAAAAGATTAAAAGAATTTAAGCCTGAATTTGTTCTTATTAGTGCAGGATTTGATGGACACACCTCAGACCCACTTGCACAATTTAAACTTTATACTGATGATTATTATGAAATAACAAAAAGAATATTAGAAACATCAAAAAAATATTCTAATGGTAAAGTAGTTTCAATTCTTGAAGGTGGGTATGATTTACAGGCTCTTAAAGATAGTGCTAAGAGGCATGTTGATGCATTATTAGAATTCAATTGATAATGCTCCAATAAATTATAAATAACTCTTCATGAAATTATATAAAATAAAAAAATCTAAAATTGATAATAAAGGTAGAGGACTTTATGCCACAAAAAATATAAAGGCAGGAACAAAAATTATAAATTATGTTGGAAAAATTATAACTAATAAAAAAGTGGATAATTCTGATAAATTTGACAATAAAAAACCAATCTACTTATTCACTTTAAATAAAAGATATACTTTAGATGGAGATTTTTCTTGGAATACAGCTGGTTTAATAAATCATTCGTGTGATAACAATTGTGACTACGAGGGAAAAGGCCTCAAAGTTTGGGTGACTACAATAAAAGATATTAAAAAAGGTGAGGAATTTACATGTGATTATGGTTTTGGTTTTGACAAAGATTATAAACAATTTCCTTGTAAGTGTGGATCTAAAAAGTGTTGTGGATATATTGTTAGAGCAGAATCAAGATGGCGCATTAATAAAAAATTCTCATTAACTAAAAAAGAAGCTAATAAATAATTTTAAATAAAAATAAACCTTCTGGTGGCGCTGGTGGAGCACATAATGTTCTTTTTTTTGATTTCATTACACTTTCAAATTTTTTTAATGACCATTTATTCTCACCAAGATATTTCAAGCAACCAACCATAGAACGAACTTGTTGCTGTAAAAAAGATTGAGACCTAAATTCTATTTCTATTTTATCTCTTGAAGCTTTAATCCTTACTAATTTCAAAGATTTTATAGGGCTTTTTGCTCTACAGCTTGAAGCTCTAAAAGTCGAAAAATCTTTAGTTCCAATTAACTTTTTTGCACCTTTTTTCATTTCTGTTAAATCAAGTTTCTTCATTATATGCCAGCCTCTATTATTTTCTATAACTGGCCTTCCAAGACGGTTTATAATTATATACTTATATATTCTCATCTTAGCTGAAAATCTCGCATGAAAATTATTATTTCTTTTTTTAATTTTAAGAATTGTGACTCCATCTTTATTTAAAAAATAATTCATTGATTTCAAAAACTTATCAAAATTTTTAATTTTGATTTTACAATCGAAATGAGCAGACTGTTCAAATGCATGTACTCCGGTATCTGTTCTACCTGATCCTAATAATAATATTTTTTCTCTTAAAAGATTTGAAATTTTTTCTTGTATAAATCCTTGAATAGTTTTTCCCTTTTTTTGGACCTGCCAACCTCTGAAGTTAGTACCAACGTACTCAATGAGTATTTGATATCTAAACATTTTCTAATATTAAACCCTTTTTAATTTGAGAACCAAGCATAAACTCTCCTATTTTTTGAGATTTTTTTCCTTGCCTTTGAATTTCAAGAATTTTAATAGACTCATTATTGTTACATGCTATTTCTAATTTGTCAGACAGCACTTCACCAATCATACCTACGCCATTACACATTTCAGCTTTAAGAACTTTATATCTCTCTCCTTTAAAATTAAAAAAAGCACCAGGATTTGGAAATAAGCCATTTATTTTTCCAATAATATTTATAGCTTTCTCATTCCAATTAATTTTACCTTCTATTTTTTCTATTTTTTTTGCATAGGTTGCTTTTGAGTGATCTTGTTCAGTGAATTTTACTTTATCTTCCAAAATGTCATCAACATTGCCCAAAATTTTTTCTGCTGCTAATATTGATAATTTTTCTGATATTTCTTGAGCATTATCATTTTGATTTAATCTTATTTTATAGATATTACTAACTGGCCCACTGTCCAATTCTTCAACTATTTTCATAATACTTATTCCTACATTTTCATCTAAATTCATTATTGATCTTTGAATTGGAGCTGCACCTCTCCATCTAGGAAGAATAGATGCATGTATATTAAAAAAACCTTTTTTGGTTAAATTCAAAAAGGTTTTTGGTATAATTTTTCCATAAGCAACAACAATTGCAAGATCTGCATCTAATTTTTTTATATATTCAAACTCTTCCTTATTATCTTTTAATATTTCTGGAGATCTAAATTCAATATTTAAAGTTTCCGAGATTCCTTGAATGGGTGATTTATTAATCTTTTGTCCACGATGAGATTTTTGAGGTGGTTGTGTATACACAACTGATATTGGATAACCATTTTGATATAATGATTTTAAAATTGGTACTGCAAACAATGGGGTACCCATAAAAATAATCTTATTTGCCATTTATTAAACAACTATACGAGTGGATTTATTTTTAGATAGTTTTTTTAAAATCATTGTTTTTTTTAATTTTGATAAATAATCGATAAAGAGGATTCCTTCTAAATGATCCATTTCATGTTGAATACATGTTGCTAGTAACCCTTCTGCTTTTAATATCTTTTTTTCTCCATTATAGTCTAAAAATTGAACCTCACATTTACTTGGTCGATCTATTTCTGCAAATTGATTTGGAACAGATAAGCAGCCCTCTTCATACGTAGATCTTGCTTGATCTTTATTCTTAATTACAGGATTTACAAAATATCTTGGATCTTTTTTTCCATCCTCTCTTCCTAAATCCATAACAATTATTCTTTTTGGTACACCTATTTGAATTGCTGCAAGACCTATCCCATTTGCTGCATACATTGTTTCCAACATATCATCCATTAATATTTTTTCATCCTTACCAACTTTATCGACTGGTTGTGAAACCTTTCTCAATATATCGTTAGGTTCTGTTAATATAGTTTTAACTGTCATGATAAGTTTATTTTAATGTATTATTTATACTTTTAAAGGGAGAACTTTTAGTAAAATTTTATTTCTTATAGAGTCAATATTTAGCTGATTTAAAGTACTTATTATAAAATAAATAGTGTCTTCATCTATTCTTTCTAGTTCATCTTGACCAATAACTTCTGCTATTCTTAGCAGAGCAGCACCCTTTTCTTTATTATTTATCATTACCTGAATATCAGTCGGTATTTCTGATATATTTATTTCGTACAAATCATCATATTTTTTTTCTACAACTATCCCATCAGACTTTAACGACTCAATTAAAATTATATCTTTTTTTGAAAGAAAGTATTTTTTATTTTTTTTTATTTTTCTTAAAAAGTTATTTATATCTTTAGTAATTTTAGATTTTGAATAATCACCATTAAAATAATTAACAAGTTTAGATTGATGTATAATGTCATTATTATATTTTATTTTTTTATCCTCTTCTTTTTTAATTTTAATGTTTGTGTAATAAAAACTAGTTAAAGTATCAGGTATTTTAAGTGGATCCATTTCATTTAAATATTTCTTTAATTCCTTGTCAAAAGCTTGGTCGATATCATCTTTTTTAAAAGATTCTTTCAATATTTTTAACAATTTTAATTTTTCTACCATTTCTGATTCAAGTAAAATTTTTTGATAAATTAATGCTCTTGCTTCAATGTTAGACAAGGATTGATAATTTTCTTTTGCATTCAAAAGTTGATTTATACTAAATTGAAATCTTTTATATAAATTAAAAAGATCTTTTTCTGGATAATTTTTGTTATGAACGGCTTTTTCAATAGTTGAAATTTTATCTAAATTTTTTGTATCTACTTCTTTAAAAGATTTTAATAAATTTGAAGAAGAAAGATATCTCCAAATTATTTTATTAGTTGTTTCTTCTGGTTCAAATTCGAAATTAGGATTTGTAATATGGGCTAAATGAAAATCAAGAATAGTTTTTTCTGAAATACTCTTATCAATTTCATCTGTATAACCAAATAGAATATTTATTTTTTTTTCAAAATACTTATCTTTAAAACCAAGTTCTTTTTTTAAGTCAAATAAGATTTGGGCTTCATTATTTTTATTTGATTTAATCAAACAATATATTTCAAACTTTGATAAATATTTATCATTTATAGGATTTAAATTTTCTGAAAATATGTCACAAGCTTTTTCAATTTCAAAATTCGATAAGTATTCATTTATAAAAAATCGTGTTAATTCTGGTTGAAGATCAAAAGCTTGATTCTTAATAAGATATTCTCTAATTAAATCAAAATCTGAGTTTTTAATTAACCAATCTGATTTGAATTTCAAAAATTCATTTTTTGAAATATTTTTTTTTGGAGAATACGAATTAGTTAAAACAGATATATTCATAATTTCTTTTGCATCATCTGAAAAATTTATTTTAAATAATTTCGAAAAAATATTTTTTAGTTGATCTCCATCTGAATGGATCCACATATTAATATCTAAATCAAATTTTTCAGGATCATATAAACCTAATAAATTAATTTCATTTAAATTCAAATTTTCATCTAGTTCTATACTTTCAATTTTTTTTTTTGATTGCATTTCATAAATACTAGTTTCATTACTGTTATTAATACTCGTAGTAATCTCGTTATCTGCTATCTCTTTTAAAGAATTTTCCCCAATATTTTCTTTACCTATATTCCATATATCAACTGGTTTTTCTTCAGCGTGAATATTTAATGAAAAGAAAATAAATATAATTAAAAAATATTTTTTATTTAACAATTTTAAAATTCTCATTAGGAATTATTTTTTCTATTTCTTTAAGCGGTGCAGGAAAATCTATTTTATTGAGTAGATAAACAACTCCAAGAATCACAAATAATACTAACAATAATTTTATAACAATACTAAGAATACTTGTTCTCGAACTTGTTTTTTTTATAAATTGCATATAACTTTAGTTAGTTTCAAATTAAGACATATTTGTGTTTTTTCAATAAAGAATATTATGGAATCAAGTAAAAATATTGTTTTTGTAGGTATGATGGGATCCGGAAAATCTACAATTGGATTACTACTTTCCAAAAAATTAAAAAAAAGTTTTTTTGATGTAGATAAATATATAGAAAAAGAATTGGGTAAAAAAATATCAACCTTATTTAAAGAAAAAGGTGAAAAATTCTTTAGGGAATATGAGGAAAAAACAACATTAAGAATATTACAAAAAAAAAATATAGTTATATCTATAGGTGGTGGAGCATTTCTAAATAGAAATATTAGATTAGAAGTATTAAAAAATCACTTATCTTTTTGGTTAAAATGGAATAGTAAAACTTTAATCAATAGAATAAAAAGAAACCCTAAAAGACCAATAGCTTTTAATTCAACAAAAAATGAATTATTTGATATGATTAAAAAACGCTCAAATTTTTACTCAAAAGCGATGTATAAAATAAACTGTAACAATCAAACAAAAACTGAAATTATAAGAAAAGTGTTAAAAATATATGAAGACAGTAAAATTAAAAATTAAAACTAAATCACAAAAATATTTCATATTAATTGGATCAAATTTGATTTCTAAATTTTCAAAAATATTAACTCAAAATTCAATTAAATTTGATCAATGTTTATTGTTAATTGACTCTAAAATTCCAAAAAGAATGACTAAAAAAATTTTTAAATCTCTTAAGGGGAAAAGAATATCCTCAATTTTTTTAAAATCGAATGAGAAAAATAAAAATCAAAAAACTATAAATTTTATTCTAAACACTTTATTAAATAAGAATTTTACAAGAAATGACTGTTTGATATCAATAGGAGGTGGTATAACTGGGGATATAGGAGGTTTTGCTTCAAGCCTTTTTAAAAGAGGAATTAAGTTTATTAATATTCCAACTACTTTATTATCTCAAGTTGACTCATCTATTGGTGGTAAAACAGGAATAAATACAAGTTTTGGTAAAAATTTAATCGGTACCTTTTATCAACCCTCTTTAGTAATTAGTGACATTGATTTTTTAAAAACACTTCCAAAAAGAGAACTAATTTGTGGGTATGGAGAAATTTTAAAGCATGCACTAATCGCTAATAAAAAATTATTTATGTATTTAAATAAAAATTTTAAAAAAATAATTGATCTTAAATCACCATTTATTGATAAATCCATTTATGAAAGTTGCAAAGTAAAAAAACTGGTCATTGAAAAAGATGAAAAAGAAAAAAATTTGAGAAAGACATTAAATTTTGGACATACTTTTGCTCATGCTTATGAAGCATCACTTGGCTACTCAAAAAAATTAAATCATGGCGAAGCTGTACTTTTGGGAATGAATTCTGCGTTAAATTTTAGCAACAAAAATAAATCAATAAATAAAATTGAATATCAAATAATTAAAAAATGCCTAGAAGACTCAAATTTACCATGGGACATAAACAAATATTTTTCAAAAAAAGATATCAACAAAATTTTATCATTTATGATAAAAGATAAAAAAAATGACTCAAATAAAATTAGTTTAGTTTTATTAAAAAAAATTGGATATCCAATAATCAATCAAAAATTCAGTAGAAAAAGATTAAAATTATTTTTAAAAAATGAATTAATGAATTAAAATTTGTAAAGAATGAATATAAAGTTTGATTTCTTCATTTATAATTTTATAGATTAATCTATTACTTTCAAGCTTACCTACTTTGCTTAACTCTTTTGAATCAATTGAAATCTTTAAGTGAAATTTTCCTTTTTCGTTATTTTTATGATTTTTATGTAAAAAAGATTTATCTTCTATATTAATATTTTCAATCTTAATTTGATCAGATAGTTTTTTTTTTATAATTGAAATTAAATGATTTATATCCATAAATTATAAGTATAATATAACATGAAAAATATTTGTGACTGGGATAATTGTTCTGAAATAGGTGAGTATAAAGCACCAGTTGAGAAGGATAATAGCAGAAAATTCAGGATGTTATGTTTGGAGCATATAAAAGAATTCAATAAAAATTGGAATTATTTTGAAGGAATGAATGATGATCAAGTTATTAATTTTTTAAAATCAGATATGACATGGCATAAACCTACACAAAGTTTTAGTTCTTCGGACAATTTCTTTAAAGTTTTATGGAATAATACTTTAAAAGATGAGTTAGACAATAATAGACAAAAAAGTGACTTTAATCATATGCGTCAATTTAATTTTAATCATAATGATATAAAAGCCTTTGGTATTTTGGGTATTTCTATTGGTATTAAGTGGCAAAAAATTCAAGAAAAATTCAAAATCCTTGTTAAAAAATTTCACCCTGATATGAATTCTGGTAATAAAAAATATGAAGAAAAACTTAAATTAATAACTTTAGCTTATACGCAATTAAAAAATACATACAGAGAAAAAATTGACAATTAATATTGACACACTGCCCGATATAAAAGTTTCAATTAAACAGACTTTTGGAATTGAGTCTGACATGGAAGTTAATGCCTTTTCAAAACGCAATGAGTATGTTCCAGAAATAGATAAAAATTATAAGTTTGATAGAGATACAACACTAGCAATTATTTCTGGTTTTGCTTATAACAAAAGGGTTTTAGTCCAAGGCTATCATGGAACAGGAAAATCTACGCATATAGAACAAATTGCTGCTAGATTAAATTGGCCTTGCATTAGAGTAAATCTTGATAGTCACGTAAGTAGAATAGATTTAATTGGGAAAGACGCGATTGTTCTAAAGGATGGAAAACAGATTACCCAATTCAATGAAGGTATTTTACCTTGGTCAATTCAAAATCCAGTTGCATTAGTATTTGATGAATATGATGCGGGGAGACCAGATGTAATGTTTGTTATTCAGAGAGTTTTGGAAGCAGATGGTAATTTCACTCTTTTAGATAAAAATAAAGTTTTAAAACAAAATAAATATTTTAGATTATTTGCTACTTCTAACACAGTTGGGCTTGGAGATACATCTGGACTTTATCATGGTACACAGCAAATAAATCAAGGTCAAATGGATAGATGGAATATTGTTACTACTTTGAATTATTTAAGTTTAGAAAAAGAAATGGAAATTATTTTAGCAAAAAATAAAAACTTAAATAACGCTAAAGGTAAAGAAAAAGTTTCTAATATGATTAAAGTAGCCACTTTAACAAGAAAGGGTTTTATAGCTGGTGACATATCAACAGTAATGAGTCCAAGAACGGTTTTGCATTGGGCTGAAAATGCTGAAATATTTAAAGATACTGGATATGCATTTAGAGTAACATTTTTAAATAAATGTGATGATTTAGAAAAAAACACTATATCTGAATACTATCAAAGGTGTTTTGGAGATGAACTACCCGAGTCACTTGTAAATATTCAAATTTAAATGAGTAATAGCAATAAAACTGCTACCGTAATTGAAAAATTTAAACAAGCTCTATCTTCAACAGCTAAAGTAATTTCAGATGATTTAGGTCATAAAGACAAAACTAATAATAATAAAAGCTCAAATAAATTTGATTTTTTTCAATTAGATAATCTTAACTCAAAAAATGATTTTATAAAAGCCAGGGCGAAATCGGATAGCTCAGCTTTAAAAATAAGATTTTCTAATAAAGAAATTTATAATAAAAATTTACCATCAAATTCATCATGTAAACAATTATATTCTATTGCAGAAAAAATTAGATACGAGTCCTTAGGCGGAAAAATGCTTAAGGGTATAGAAAAAAATTTTGTCGAAAATTATAATCAAATAATAAATTTTAAACGTAAAGACCAACTTAAATCTAAAGATGACGTTCCAGTTATTGAAGCTTTTGAATTATACATGTTAAATAAATTTCATAATATTAAATTGAATTCACTCACAGAGAAGATGTTAAATTTTTGGAAAAAAGATTTTGATAATTCTATAAGTGATCATATTGATTATTTAAAAGAAAATTTAGAGTCTCAAGAAAATTATTCTTCGAAATTTTCAAAAATTCTTAAAGAAATGGATATATTTCAAAATGAAGATACAGAAGAAACAGAGAATAATGAACAAGATGACAACAAACAAAATCCCTCAAATGAAAATGATGAAAATAATAATGAAGATAATAAAGATCAAAAAAAAGATGAAGAAACTGAAGTTAGTTTGGAATCTGATTATGATATTGACGATTATAGGATAGATGAACAATTGGTAGATACTGACTCTGATCAGATAAGTAATGAAAATGTAATTCAAAAAAAACTTAATGAACTAAATATTGATTATAAAATATTTACTCATCAATTCGATGAAATTACAAAAGCAGAAAATTTAGAGAATTCAGAAGAAGCAATTAAATTGCGAAAAACGCTAGATCATCAATTAATAGCTTTTCAGGACTTAATCACAAAACTTGCAAACAAACTTCAGAGACAATTACTAGCAAAACAAAATAGAGCATGGGATTTCGATTTAGAGGAAGGATTGTTAGATAGCTCAAAATTACCAAGGATTATAATGGATCCTTATAACTCTTTATCTTTCAAAAAAGAAAAAGACTTAGATTTTAAGGATACAATCGTCACAATTTTAATTGATAATTCTGGATCAATGAGAGGAAGACCTATCACTATAGCTGCTATTTGTGCAGATATTTTATCAAGAACATTAGAAAGATGTTCGGTCAAAGTAGAAATTTTAGGTTTTACGACTAAAAATTGGAAAGGTGGTAAGTGTAGAGAATTATGGAATAAAAAAGGAAAACCAAAAACACCTGGTAGATTAAATGATTTAAGACATATAATTTATAAAAGCGCTGACACTCATTGGAGACAAGCGAAAAATAATCTAGGATTAATGTTAAAAGAAGGTTTGCTTAAAGAAAATATAGATGGAGAAGCTATATCTTGGGCATTTAACAGAATAAAAAAAAGAAAAGAAGAAAGAAAAATACTTATGGTAATTTCAGATGGTGCTCCAGTAGATGACTCTACTTTATCAGTAAATTCTGGAGATTTTTTAGAAAAACATCTTAAAAAAATTGTCAAACATATAGAAGATAAATCTGAAATAGAAATTTTAGCTATAGGCATAGGTCATGATGTATCAAGATATTATAACCGAGCTATCAAAATTACTGATGTGAATGAACTTGGTGATGTAATGATTTCTCAATTAAGTAAATTGTTTGAAAAAAAGAATAAATTGAATTAAATTTTAAATAAGTCCTTATTCTGCCATCTGATTATAACCTCTGCTCCACTTCTTGTTTTTGAATTACGACAATTGATATTAGCAAAGTTTTTCTCCAATAAATTTTTTCCAATAAAAATTCCTAAACCTAAACCACTTTTTTTTTTATTACCACTTCGGTAAGCTTGAAGATAAGGTTCACCTATTTTTGATAAAATTTCATTTGGATATCCTTTTCCATCATCTTCAATTGTAATTTCACTAACATCATTATCACTTTTTAAAGTTATAAAAATTTTAGACTTGCTATACTTATTCGCGTTACCAATAAAATTTCTTAAACCATATATAATTTCTATAGATTTTGTAATTTTTTTTGAATTAGCGTCTTGATCAAAATTTAAGATAAATTCTTTTTCACTTGTTTCCTTAAATGATGAAGTAATTTCTTTTAAATACTCTCTGATACTAAGATCTTCATCAATAAATTCATCTTCTTCATTAGGATTTAAAGACAGCCTCTTTAGTATTTGGTTGCATCTTTCAACCTGACTTGAAAGCAATTCTATGTCTTGAATTAAGTCTTTATTGTCTTTTAACTGTTTAGAAAGTTCTAATGAGATAATTTTGATTGTTGAGAGAGGTGTTCCTAAAGAATGAGCTGCTGCAGCCGCCTGACCACCTAAAGATAACATTTCATGTTCTTTGGCCATTATCTCCTCCATCTTGTTTAAAGCTTTTTTTCTAATTCTTGACTCAGCGCCAAAAATTATTGCAAAATAATTTAGAAAAACCAAAGCAATTATTAGCGCTACTGGTATTGAATAAAAATAATAATCATCTACATGAAAATGATTATTTAAAGGTGATGGTAATTCTTTAGAATAAAACGTAAGAAAAATAATTATAAAAATTGTTGTTACCACAATTAATAAATTTGTTCTTAAACCTAAATTAGAAGATGCAAAAACACTAGGAATTAAAAGAAATATTACAAATGGATTTACAATTCCACCTGTTAAATACATAAGTACCGCAAGTTGAATTATATCAATTAATAAAAAAATTAAGGCAGATCTATCTGAAAGTTGAGTTTTATTATAAATAAAAACTAAATATAAATTACTTAAGATTCCTACAAAAATTACTAAATTTGAGATAATAAAGTTGAAATCAAAATTTAAATAAAAAAATACAAAATAAACCGAAAATAATTGACCAATTATTCCAATCCATCTTAGGGAAATGTATGTAGATTTTTTTAAAGTATAATATTTCGAAGTTTCAAAAAACTTCATTTTTATACATCTAAGTTTTGCACGTTTATGGCATTTGAAATGATAAAATCTTTTCTCAAACTAACATCATTACCCATCAATGTATGTATCAGGCTTTGATCTTTTTTTAAATCTTTAGAATATTGAACTTGTAAAAGATTTCTCTTTTCTGGATCCAAAGTTGTATTCCAAAGTTCCTCGGGATTCATTTCTCCTAATCCTTTAAATCTTTGTATATTTAGTTTTGATTTTTCTAAATCTAATTTTTTAAAAAATTCTTTTGATCCTTTTTTTATATTTTTAAAATCTTTATTATTTTTAGTGATATAATCTTCTAACTCTTTTTCATCTTTAATATAAATTCCTTTTACACCTTTATTGATCTTAAATAATGGTGGTTGAGCTAAATAAATATGACCATTTTCAATTAATTTATTAAAAGGCTTATTATTAAAAAAAGTTAACAATAATGCTCTGATATGTGATCCATCAACATCAGCATCAGTCATTATAATGATTTTTCCGTATCTCAAATCTTTTAAATCGATCTCTTGTACTTTTGGATCTAAACCTAAAGCATTTATTAATGTCAAAATTTCATTTGAAGAAATCATTTTCGACAATGCTTTTGTCCTATAATCAGAGCCATTTTTATTACCATTGCCATTTTTATTTTGTTTTAAATCTTCAACATAAGTATTTAAAATTTTTCCTCTTAAAGGTAACACAGCTTGATTTTCTCTGTTTCTACCTTGTTTTGCTGAACCACCAGCAGAGTCTCCCTCTACGATAAATAATTCCGTTCCTTCTTGTTTTCCTATTTGGCAATCTGCTAATTTACCTGGCAAACCACTTAATTCTAATGCACCCTTCCTTCTAACACCTTCTCTTGCTTTTCTCGCAACATCTCTTGCTAAAGCTGCTTGAATAATTTTTGCTAATATAATTTTTGCTATGGATGGATTTTGATCAAACCAAATAGATAATTTTTCATTTATAATTGTTTCAACTATCATTCTTACTTCAGAGGAAACTAGTTTATCTTTTGTTTGAGATGAAAATTTAGGATCTGGAATTTTTGTTGATAACACACAAGTTAAACCTTCTTTAATATCATCTCCTGAAATACTTAATTTATTTTTTTTTAAAAGATTATGCTCATTCGCATATTTATTAACTATTCTAGTTAAAGCACTTCTAAAACCCAGAATATGTGTACCACCATCTTTTTGATATATATTATTGGTATATGGATAAACATCTTCTCCATAAGTTCCATTCCATTTTAAAGAACATTCAATTTCGATGTTATCTTTTTTTCCTTCAATATAAATTGGTTTTTTGAATAAATCATTTCCATTTTTATTTAATAGCTTTTCTCTTTTTTCGTCAAGAAAGTCCACAAATTCTGAAACACCACCATCAAATTTAAATTCATAATTTTTATCTTTTTTCTGGCTTGCATCTGTAAAAAATATTTTTATACTTTTGTTTAAAAAAGCCAATTCTCTCATTCTTTTGATTAAAATATTCCCACTAAATTTTATTGAGGAAAATACTTCTTTTGATGGTAAAAAGGTAATTTTAGTTCCAGACTCTTTTGACTTACCTATAACTTTAAGTGGTGTTTTTGCTTTTCCATTATTAAACTCAATAAAATATTTTTTTCCATCTCTATAAATTTCTAATTTTAAATTTTCTGATAATGCATTTACAACTGATACACCTACGCCATGTAATCCACCTGAAACTTTATAAGAATCGTGGTCAAATTTTCCACCTGCATGTAGTTGTGTCATTATAACTTCAGCAGCTGATTTCTTTTCACCTTTATGAATATCAACTGGAATTCCTCTTCCGTCATCTTCAACTGTGACGGTATTATTTGAGTTAATAGTTACAGTTATTTTTTTACAATAACCTGCTAATGCCTCATCTATTGAATTATCTACTACTTCATAAACCATATGATGCAACCCCGTTCCATCATCAGTATCTCCAATATACATTCCAGGTCTTTTCCTGACAGCCTCAAGACCTTTAAGTACTTTAATGGAGTCTGCCTGGTATGTTTTTATGTTTTTCATTTTTTTTTAAGGAAAATTTATTATACCATTTTTTAAGAATTAATGTTTAATTTTTGTATGTTTAAAAAATAATAAACATCAAATAAGTCTTTAAAATCAAGCTTAATTGATGGCGGAGAGAATGGGATTCGAACCCATGAAAGAGTTACCCCTTTACACGCTTTCCAAGCGTGCGCCTTAAACCACTCGGCCATCTCTCCATCTAATTTTAATACTATACATAATATTAAAATAATTTAATCATCAAATAATGAAAATATTTGATTGTATAACATTTTATCAAGAAAATTTTATAACAAATATAAGATTTGAAATTCTAAATGAGTATGTAGACTATTTTGTTATTTGTGAATCAAAATTTAGTCATATTGGAGAGAAAAAAAATCTTAACTTTAAATTATTTAATGAAAAATTTAAAAAAAAATTAATTTATTTAAAATATGAAACACCTTTTCCTAAAACAAATAATCCTTGGAAAAATCAAGCAATCCAAAGAGAATATATTTTAGATAATTTAGATTTCGCAGACTCTAACGATTATATTTTATTTTCTGATCCAGATGAAATTCCAAATCCTAAAGTTCTGCAGAATATAAATTTAAATAAAAAATATGGAATTTTTTTTCAAAAGTCATATTGTTATAAATTTAATTTATACAATAAATTTGAAACTCCTTGGGAAGGGACAAGAATATGCAAAAAAAAAGATCTTAAATCTATTGATTATATGAGACAAAAAATTAATTCTAAAAATTTAAAAGCTCCTTTTTGGAAATTTTATAAAGATAAAAATTTAGAAATAATAAGTAATGGAGGATGGCATTTTAATTCATTATTAACACCAATAGAAATCTCATCAAAACTTAGATCATTTGCGCATCAAGAATTTTCTTCACCAGAGTATTCTGATGAAGAAATTATTAAAGAGAATATCTTGAATTATAGAGATTTATTTAAAAGAAATTTTAAATATGAAAAAGTAGAATTAGACCAAACTTTTCCAAAATTTATATTAGAAAACAAAGATTTACTTAAAGAATGGTTAATCTAAATTAATTTTTTAATTTCATCAATTTCTAAAAACATATCACCATCTTGATGTTTGTTTATTTTTGGTAATTCAATTCTTTTGTAATTAAAATTTAATATTTCAGAAAATTTTTTGCACTTTTTACTTGAATGATTTTCAGGGATAATTTCCATTATTTTCAAACTTGGATTTGAAAAAATTAAATTTGTAAACGCAGCTCCATGAGGGCCTATTATAACTTTAGCATTATGAAATAAATAGATTTGTTCAAAAAAATCAAGCTCACTAATTTTATAACTAGAAAAACCATTATCAGATAAAAATTTTATAATTTCTTTATTATTAATTAATTTACAATGATTATATAATGAGTCTGATCTATCTATAAAAATTTTGTCATTTGATTGAAATTTTTTTTTATATGACAAAAATTTCTCCCTTAGAGAATAAATAATCCAATCAGGAATTTCATTTATTTCGTTTTGTACAAAACCTTTTTTATACCAAGGTTGCTCTAAAGCAAAAATAGTATCAGCTTGAATATGTCTGTGTTGTAGACTGTTTATCATTCTATTCTCGAATATTTCAAAAACAGAGAGAATTTTTTTTTGCCAGTTAGCTATTCCTGGTAAATAAAAATAATCAATTCGACTCAGATTTAAATTTTGTTCACATAGTTTTAGTTTTGTTGCTATATCAAATAAAAAATGAAAATAATTATTGCCACTTGCTCCTTGAACAAGAGATAAAATACTACCTTTAAATTTTTTTAGAAATCTAGGCGTACCTGTTATTAAAGTTTTATTAAAATCAATATTTTTAAAATTACCATGAATCTGTTGATAAGAAATATTTGGCAAAATGAAATTATCTTGGATGATGGCTACATGTTCAACTAAATCTGTATAAATTCTCCCATTTTTTATTTCATACAAATAGTTATCTGAACTAATTTTTTTTTGCTTATAATGTATCTTTTGTTGATTTTGATTTATTATAATCCTTCCATATAAAAATTTAAATAAAAACTGAAATGTCTTTTTAAAAATGTTTTGAAAAATTTTTTTTATTTTCATTTATCACTTTTTTTTAGTCTTAAGAGTTTAGCCACAAATCAATTATTTCCATATTATTTACTGTTTCATTTAAGCTCATTACTGGAAACGTTGGTTTATAATTTTTATTTAACAAATTTTTGCTAATACATTCAATCTGATATGAATAGATATTCTTTACTTTATCGAATTTCATTGAATAATTTTTATCACTTTTAATTTCAATACTATCTTTAGATGACCAAGTATCATTAATAATAATACTACCTTTTTCACCTTCAATTATACTTGAGCGCAAATTCTTTTTAAATGATGCATATAGGCTTGATTTAAACCCAGACTCAAATACGAGTTCAGCGTAAGAGTCTATATCAACGCCTGTTTCACATAATTCTTTAGAAACGTTTTCTAATTTAAAATTAGAATTTCCAATTAAAGAATTAATTAATAGGCTAAATGAAGAAGGGTAGCACCCTAAGTCTAAAATACATCCACCACCAAAATCTTTGTTAAAAAGTCTGTTATTTTTGTCAATTTTTTTCTTTTTTTTAAAAAAAAATAGTTTCCGTTTGAACCATACATTATTTCCAAAATAAGATTTCATTGATAGAGGTTTTCCAATTTTATTATCTTTGATCAAATTTATTATTGAGCTAATTTGAGGATTATATCTATACATAAATGCCTCTCCAAAGAATAAATTTTTAGAATGTAAATTTTTTTTTATATCGTTTACCTCAGATAAATTTATTGTTGCGGGTTTTTCTACTAAAACATTTTTATTATTTTGAATACATTTTATAACCCATTTATGATGTAAAAAATTTGGTAAAGCTATGTATATAATATCTATATCTTTACAATTAATTAATTCATCGTAATTATTAAATAAAAATTTATCTTCGAAATCATATTTTTCTTTAAATACATTGAGTTTTTTTTTGTCGTTACTAGCAGCTGCTAATAATTTTGAATTTTCAATTTCTCTGAATGCCTCAGAAAATTTATGGGCAATATTACCTAAACCAATAATTCCCCAATTAATTTTTTCCATTTATTATTCTTTTTGAATTTTAAGTACTCCAATAAAAGCCTCTTGTGGAATTTCAACTTTTCCAAATTGCTTTGATCGAGCTTTACCCTTTTTTTGTTTTTCTAAAAGTTTTCTTTTTCTGTCAGTAGCACCACCACCATGTATTTTTGTTAATACATCCTTTTTAAATCCTTTAATTGTTTCTCTAGCAATTATTTTTCCACCAATGGCTGCCTGAACAGGTATCATAAAGTTGTGCCGAGGAATTAAATCTTTTAATTTTTCACAAACTTCCCTTCCAGTTCTTTGAGCAAAATCTTTATGTATCATCATTGCAAGCGCATCAACAGGATCACCATTGACAAGTATTCCAAGTTTGACTAAATCACCTTCTCTATGTTCAATTAATTCATAATCAAAACTTGCATAACCACTTGTCATAGATTTTATTCTATCATTAAAATCAAATACAACTTCATTTAATGGTAATTCATAATTTAAAACAGCTCTATTACCTGAGTAAGTTAAATTTTTCTGAATACCTCTTTTATCTTGGCAAAGTTTTATTATTGAGCCTAAATACTGGTCGGGTGTAATAATAGTTGCTTTAATCCATGGTTCTTCAATTGATTGAATATGTGTGGGATCTGATAAACTAGATGGGTTTTGTAAATCTATTTTTTCTCCAGTGTTTAAGTTTACTTTATAAACTACTCCAGGTGTTGTTGTTAATAAATTAACATCAAATTCTCTTTCTAATCTTTCAGTAATTATTTCAAGATGAAGTAAGCCTAAAAAACCACACCTAAAACCCAATCCTAAAGCAGACGATGATTCTGCTTCAAATGAAAAACTTGCATCATTTAATTTTAATTTTGCTAATCCATCTTTTAGTTTTTGATATTCGGAACTATCAACAGGAAATAATCCACAAAAAACTACTGGTTTACTTGGTTTAAAACCTGGCAAAGGATCAACAGGTCCTTTAGAGGCGTCACATATTGTATCTCCTACTTTTGTTTCAGATAAAACTTTAATACCGGTTGTGATAAAACCAATCTCACCTGAATTGAGTTCATTTATGTCTTTTGGTTTTGGAGTGAAAACACCTACTTTTTCTATGATATAATCTTGATTAGTAGATAGCATCTTTATTTTCATATTTTTTGTTATTTTGCCATTTATCACTCTTACTAAAATTACTACGCCTAGATAAGTGTCATACCAGCTATCAACTAATAAACATTTTAAATCTTCATTTGAAGAACCTTTTGGAGCAGGTAGTTGATTAATAATTTTCTCTAAAATTTCCTCTATACCTTCTCCAGTTTTACCAGAACAAGGAATAGCATCTTCAGTATCTATCCCAATTACATCTTCGATTTGTTTTTTTGTTCGATCTAAATCAGATGCAGGTAAATCTATTTTATTCAAAACAGGTATAATTTCATGATTTATATCTAGAGCTTGATAAACATTTGCCAATGTTTGTGCTTCTACACCTTGTGTGCTATCTACAATCAATATAGAGCCTTCACAGGCATATAAAGATCTACTTACTTCATAACTAAAATCCACATGTCCAGGAGTATCGATAATATTTAAAATATATTCTTTTCCATTTTTTGACTTGTAATTCAACTTTACTGTTTGGGCCTTTATTGTAATTCCCCTCTCCCTTTCTATATCCATAGAATCTAGAACTTGTGCTTTCATTTCTCTTTCTGTTAAACCACCACATTTATGAATAATTCTATCTGCAATTGTTGATTTTCCATGATCAATATGAGCGATAATTGCAAAATTTCTTATGTTATCAATAGTGCTCATTTCATTTAAGATCGGATTTTAGCACCCGTCTTTTTTTCTACATTGATAATAATCAAATTATTTAATTTTTCCAAATCTGTCTCCTTTAAAGGTTTGTGCATTGATTGAATATTTACATTAAGAGCTATTGATTTTTTATCATTTGGAATTTTTTCACCTTCATAAACATCAAATATATTGACATCTTTTATAAGTTCTTTGTCAGTATTAAAAATAATATCAATTAAAGCCTGAGTATCAAAATTTTTATCAATTATAAAAGCAAAATCTCTCTCAGATTTTTGAAAATCAGAAATTGAATATTTTGTTTTTTGATCTTTAAGTGATCTTTTGGTCTCTTTAAGATTGTCTAAAAATATTTCAAAAACCATTAATGATTCAGTTTTAATATTCATTTTTTTTATTATTGTAGGGTGGATCTCACCAAAGTATGCAGCAACTTTATCCTTGCCCTTGTTCAAAAAAACTCTACCAGATTTCCCAGGGTGATAATAATTAGGTGTTTTATCATCAACAAAAAATTTTGATCTGTCGTATCCAACTTCAACCAAAGTTTGAAAAACATCTCTTTTAACATCAAAAATATCAACATTTCTCTCTTTTTCGATCCATGAAAGTCTATCAATTTTTCCAGAACGAAGTCCGCCTATCACGGTTTCTTGTTCACCGGGATTGGATCCATAAAATACTGGACCTATCTCAAATAATAATAAATCTTTGAAATCTCTATTTAGATTCTTGTTCAAATTAAAAATTAAGTTAGATAATATCGAGCTTCTTAAAACATTTAGATCTGAACTAATTGGATTAATAATCTCAATATCTTTACTGTTGGATTTAAATAGATCATTAACTTTAGAATCTGTAAATGACCAAGTTATAACTTCTCGATACCCTTTGGCAGCAACCGCTCTTTGTAAAAAATGAAATAACTTTTGTGTCTTATTTAACGTTGGTTTTCTTCTATCTTTAATTGGTTCAATTTGTTGAATTTTATCATAGCCATAAATTCTCATCAATTCCTCAACTATATCAATTTCTTGGGTGATGTCTGGTCTCCAAGAAGGTACTTTTAATTTTAAAATTTCTTTATTACTTTTAATTCCAAATCCTAAATTACTCAAAATTTTGACTACCACTTTTTTTGATAATTCAAATCCAGCAATTTTATAAAATGAATTAATATCAAATTTAATGTGCGTATCTTTATACTTAGTGATATTTTGAATATCTATCTTATTTATATCACCTCCACAAATTTCCTTGATCAATTGAGCGGCCCTAATTAATCCTTTTTCTATTGAAAGTGGATCAATACCTCTCTCAAATCTATATTTAGCATCAGTATCTATATTTAATAATTTTGAAGTTTTTCTAATTGATCTTGGGTTGAAATAAGCAGATTCTATTAGAACATTTTTTGTGCTAAATTCAGTGCCTGTTGTTGTTCCTCCTATAATCCCTCCCAAACCTAGGACTCCACTATTATCAGAAATAACACACATTCCTTCACTAAGTTTATATTCTTTATTATTTAAAGCTTTAAACTTCTCCCCATTTTTTGAATTTCTAACTGTAATGCCTTTGTTTATCTTGTCGGCATCATAAGCATGCAGAGGTCTATTTAAATCCAACATTATATAATTTGTTACGTCTACAATAGCTGAAATCGGTTTTTGTCCTACTGAAATTAACTTATCTTTTAACCACGCGGGACTTTCAACATTCTTAACATTTTTTATCAAACAACTTCCAAAGGCCAAACATCCTTGATTTTTTTCCTTTGAAATTTTAACATTTATTTTATTATTGCCTTTGAAATTAACGCTTTTATTTTTATAAACCTTAAATTTTCCAAACCCTGCGGCAGATAAATCTCTCGCTATCCCAATTACACCTAGGCAATCAGGCCTGTTTGGGGTTATAGACAGATCAATTAATTTAGATGGTTTTTTTCCAAAATATTTTTTTCCAATTTTCTTATCATGCTTATTTTTTTCAAGTTCAATTATACCTTCACTTTCATTAGATAAGTTAAGCTCAGCTTCAGAACATAGCATTCCATATGAAGTAACATTCCTTATTTTTGTAACTGATAATTTCATATTATTTTTTGGAATTATTGCACCAGGAGGTGCATAAATCGTTAAAAGTCCATCTTTAGCGTTTGATGCACCACAAACAACTTCAACAATTTCTTCATTGCCAATATCAACATTACATACTTTAAGCCTATCAGCGTTAGGGTGTTTTTTGACTTTAACAATTTTTGCTATAATAAATTTATCCAAATCCGTAGATGTATCTTCAATCCTTTCAACCTCTAAGCCTATATCTGTGAGTTTACTTAATAAAAGTTTTTCTGAGTTATTCGTCTGAAGATGATCTTTCAGCCAATCATAAGTAATTTTCATCTACTTAATCCTCTATAATTTGTTGGAACATCTATTGGATCAAATCCATAATGATTTAACCATCGATAATCACATTCAAAGAAAGATCTTAGATCATTAATACCATATTTTAACATGGCTAAACGATCTATTCCTATTCCAAATGCATATCCTTGATATTTTTTAGGGTCTACTTTTACATTTTTTAAGACATTTGGATGCACCATACCGCAGCCTAAAATTTCTAACCATTTATCTCCTTCTCCTATTGATATTTTTCCATCTTTTATTTCATAACCAATATCAACTTCTGCAGAGGGCTCCGTGAAAGGAAAATGACTTGGTCTGAATCGCATCTTTATTTTATCAACCTCAAAAAATTCTTTAATAAAATAATTTAAACAACCTTTAAGATGACCCATATTAATATTTTTATCAATATGAAGACCTTCAACTTGATGAAACATTGGGGAATGTGTTTGATCACTATCAGATCTATAGGTTCTACCTGGTGCAATGATCTTAAATGGTGCTTTACCATTCATCATTGTTCTAATTTGAACTGGAGAGGTGTGAGTTCTTAATAATTTTTCTTTATTAACATCTAGATAAAATGTATCATGCATATCTCTTGCTGGATGATTGTCTGGAGTATTTAACGCTGTAAAATTATTATATTCATTTTCAACATCTGGACCTTCTTCGACGCTGAAACCAATCTCAGAAAAAATTGACGATATTTCATCAATAGTTTGAGAAACGGGATGAACTTTACCCCTTAAAAAACCTCTTTCAGGTAAAGTTACATCAATTTTTTCTTTTTCAAGTTTTGAATTTATTTGGTCTATCTCTAATTCTTTTGTTTTTTGATTAATAACACTATTTAATTCATCTTTTATTAAATTTAAATCTGTAGCAAATTTTTTTTTTTCTGAGTCTGGAATTGATCCTATTTTTTTAAATTGTGATGTAATTAAACCTTCATTTCCAAAGAGATCTAATTTTATCTGATTTAATTCTGAAAGATTTGTTTTAGATTTTAGTTTTAATAAAAAGTCATCTTTTATTTTTTTTAGATCTGACATTTATACAGATTATTTCCTCTGAAAAATAAAACAATAGCGAAGATTAATTTAAAGCAGATTGTGCTTTTTGGACAATAGTTTTAAAGGCTTCTGGACTATCATAAGCTATCTCGGCTAGTATTTTTCTATCAATTTTTATACCACTCTTATTAAGCCCGTGAATAAATTTAGAGTAAGTAAGTCCTTCAGCTCTCACACCAGCGTTAATTCTTTGTATCCAGAGTGATTTAAAATCTCTTTTTTTATTTCTACGATCTCTGTAAGCATATTGCATAGCCTTTTCCATTGCTTGCTTCGCAACTCGAATCGTATTTTTTCTTCTCCCCCATTGGCCTTTAACTGCCTTTAGAACTTTTTTATGTTTAGCTCGACTAGTTACACCTCTTTTAACTCTTGCCATTTTAACCTCTTAAACTGTATGGCATATACGATTTTACGATTTTACCATCTTGTTTTGACATCGTTGTTGTGCCTCTTAATTTTCTAATTTGAGAATTCGTTCTTTTAATCATGCCGTGTCTTTTACCAGCTTGAGCCATTATTACTTTTCCTCTAGCTGATATCTTAAATCTTTTTTTTGCAGAGCTTTTTGTCTTAAGTTTTGGCATAATTGAGCGACGTTATACAAAGAAAGATATAATTTTACAACATCTATTAAGACCCTATAAAGGCTGGATCACCATAATCATTTGTTTTCCATCAAATTTTGGATGCATTTCTACCTTCCCAATATCTTTCATGTCCTCTTTGATTTTGGACATAAGCTCATTTCCAAGATGGGAGTGCTGGAGTTCACGACCTTTAAATCTTATTGTAAATTTTACTTTATCTCCTTTTGCTATAAATTTTTTTGCATTTTTAACCTTAAACTCATAATCATGAGTTTCAGTAACTGGTCTCATTTTAATTTCTTTTAATAAAATTATCTTTTGTTTTTTTTTTGCAAGATTTGCTTTTTTTTGTGCATCATATTTGTATTTTCCCATATCCATTATCTTGCAAACAGGTGGGTTAGCATTTGGAGCTATTTCAATTAAATCAAGACCTTGATTTTTTGCCTTAGCAATAGCTTCTGTTGTGTTTAGGATTCCTAAGTTTTCACCATTACTTCCAATCACCTGAACCTCTGGAGAAAAAATCCTATTATTTGATCTAGGTCCTCTATCTTTGGTTCTTTTTTGAAAATAGTTTTGCTTAAATACTGGCACTTAATTCGAGGATGCTTTGTTTAAAGCAGAAAATGTTTTTAAAAATGTTTTTAATTCCATATTTTCTTGTTTGTTAGAATCCAATCTTCTAATGGTTACTGAGTTAGAGTCAACTTCTTTTTTACCACAAATTAATAAAAGAGGTACTTTTGCAAGTGAATGATCTCTAATTTTATAATTTAGGTTATTATTTTTTAGATCTACATACGAAGTCATCCCTGCAGATTTTATTTTTTCTGAAACTTTAATTGCATAATTATTAAATTCTTCTGAAATTGGTATGACTACTGTTTGTAATGGAGATATCCAAAAAGGAAATTTACCAGCATAATGTTCAATCAAAATTCCAATAAATCTTTCTAAAGATCCAAAAAGAGCTCTATGAAGCATTACAGGAATTTTTTTTGTTCCATCTTTATCAACATAAGATGCATCTAATCTACCTGGCAAATTTAAGTCAACCTGTAAAGTTCCACATTGCCAATCTCTACCGATTGCATCTCTTAAAACAAACTCTATTTTAGGTCCATAAAATGCACCCTCACCTTTATTGATGCTATATTCTAATTTTGATGCCTTAACTGCATCAAGCAATGATTTTTCTGCTTTATCCCAAACCTTATCATCACCAACTCTAATTTCTGGCCTATCTGCATATTTCAAAATTACATCTTCAAATCCTAAATCTTTATAAATATCTAAAATTAAATTTGTAACATTCAAACATTCACTTGTTATTTGATCTTCTGAACAAAATATATGAGCATCATCCTGAGTAAAAGCTCTTACTCTTAATAATCCATGAAGAGCACCAGAGGGCTCATATCGATGAACCTTACCAAATTCTGTTATTCTAAGTGGTAAATCTCTATAACTCTTAAGTCCCTGATTAAAAACTTGTATATGTCCTGGACAGTTCATTGGTTTAATTGCAAAAACTTTTTCATCTGGAGTTTCAGAAGTATACATATTTTCTCCATATTTTTCCCAGTGACCAGATTTTTCCCAAAGCAATCTATCTAAAACTTCAGGAGTATTAACTTCTTTGTAACCGGCAGCATCTTGTCTGGCCCTCATATAATTTATTAATTTTTGAAATAATGCCCAACCTTTTTCATGCCAAAAAACGGAGCCAGGGCTTTCTTCTCTGAAATGAAACAAATCCATTTCTTTTCCTAATTTTCTATGATCTCTTTTTTCTGCTTCTTCAATTCTTTTTAAATAGGTATCTAAATCTTTTTGAGTTGCCCAGCTTGTACCATATATTCTCTGCAACATTTCATTTTTGGAGTCGCCTCTCCAGTAAGCACCTGAAACTTTCATTAATTTAAAAAATTTGCCAATCTTTCCTGTTGAAGATAAATGAGGCCCTCTACATAAATCATGCCATTTACCATGAAAATAAATAGATACCTCTTCTTCTTTAGGTATGCTTTCAATCAATTCAGCTTTATATAATTCACCCTTTTTTTTGAAATGAGAAATTGCCTTATCCCTGCTCCAAACCTCTTTTTTTGTTTTTTCATCTCGATCAACTATCTCTCTCATTTTTTCCTCAATCTTTTTTAGATCTTCCTCAGTGAATGGCTCTTTTCTTGCAAAATCATAATAAAAACCATTTTCAATTACTGGACCTATTGTAACTTGAGTTCCTGGAAATAATTCTTGAACTGCCATAGCAAGTATGTGCGCAGTATCATGTCTAATTGTCTCGAGCCCTTCCATATTTTTTGAAGTAAAAATTTTAACTGAACAATCTTTTTCAATTACAAAATCTAAATCTTTTAATTTTCCATCAATGCTAATGACCATTGCTTGTTTAGCTAATGATTTGCTTATTTTTTCGGCTACTTCCAATCCAGTAACTTTTTTTGGAAAATCTAAATTGTTTCCATCTGGTAATGTAATAATAGGCATTTAATTAAGTAACCTTTTATACTCTGCATAAGTAGAAAAACACATTTTTTCAACATTAAATTTTTTTATTATGTTTTTTCTTCCTTCTTTACCGATTAATTTAATTGATGTATCATCCATAATTATCGCTTGTATAATTTTTTTACTCAGTGATTTTGCATCTCCAGATTTAAATAAAATACCTGTTTTTCCATCTACGATTGTTTCATTTGAACCACCAATATTGCTAGCAATAATTAATTTTTCCATGGATTGTGCTTCCACTGCAACTCTTCCAAATGCCTCAGGTTCTATTGAGGCTGAAACAACAATATCAGAAACTTTATACGCTAGAGCCATATCTTCACAATGCTCAATAAATTTGATTTGATTATTCAAACGATGTTGCTCCATTAAACGAATAAGTTTTTTTTTATATAAATTTCTACCTTGTTCACTGCCCAATATTACAGCATAAAACGCTTCATAACCCAATTCAACTTGAACTAACTTAATTGCCTCAATAAATAACTCTTGACCTTTCCAAGACGTTAATCTGCCAGGCATTAATATAATTTTTTTTTCCTTATTAATTCCCCATTTTTGGAGAAGTTTTTTTTCATCACTCTCAAGTTTTGTAGATGAGTCGAAATAATCAATATTTATTCCTCTAAATATAACTAGAAATTTTTTTGTGGATTTTAAATATTCAGAATAATTTTCTTTAATATGTGAAAAAATAAAATTTGATCCTGCAATAATTAAATCTGATCTAACCATAACAGAATTATAAAACTTTTTAAGTTTTCCACTAAAATTATAAGTACCATGAAATGTTGTAACAAATTTTCTCTTTGTAGCTTTTGTAGCAATTAAACAAGACCATGCTGGTGCTCTGCTTCTAGCATGAACAATATTGATATTATAAAATAAGATTATTCCAATTAAGACAATGCTATTGAATAATATTAATATTGGATTCTTGCTATGTACAGGTAACCTTATTAATTTTACCTTTTTTTTATTTATAAATTTTATTAATTCTCCACCACTTGTGACTATGAATGATTTACAATTATTTTCATTTAGGTAATGCGCAATATCATAACAGCCAGTTTCAGCTCCTCCATAGCCCAACCTTGGAATCACTTGTAAAATTTTTATATTAGACGACATTTAATAATATAATTATATAATATTAGATTAAACTAATAAACTTTTATGACTAATTTCAGTTATTTAAAAATTACTAAAACTAGAAAAATTAGACATCTAAAACATTTTAAGAAAAATAGTACTTACATTGTTTTTTTACATGGATTTATGTCAGATTTAGAGGGAAAAAAACCTAAAGCTTTTTATAGCTTTGCAAAAAAAAATAACCTTGGTTTTTTGGCTCTTGAATATTCTGGTCATGGTAAATCTTCAGGAAAGTTCACTAATGGGAATATTTCTAAATGGAGTAAAGATACAACAATTCTTATAAAAAAAGTTGTAAAAAAAAATAATTTTATTCTAATAGGTTCAAGTATGGGAGCATGGATTTCTTTAAATCAATTTAAATTTTTTAAAAAACAAATTTGTGGTGTTCTAGGTATAGGCTCTGCCCCTGAATTTTTAGAATATCTTATGTGGAATAAATTTTCAAAAAAAATGAAAAAGGAAATTAAAGAAAAAGGAATAATTACTTTAAAACATGGAGATTATGAATATCCAATTACATATCAACTTATTTTAGATGGTCGAAAAAATAAAGTTTTAGATAAAAAAATTTATCAAGATTTAAAAGTTGTTATGGTTCACGGCAGCAAGGATAATTCTGTACCAATAATTTACTCAAAAAAAATGTTAAAAGTTTTCAAAACAAATAAGAAAAAATTAGTTATAATTAAAAATGGTGATCACAGTCTATCTTCATCAAAATGGATAAAAATTTTAAAAAGAGAACTTAAGTTAATGATTAGCTAACTCTTTGAATTTTTGATTTAAATGTAATAGGGTTTTCAAGTTTGTTGAGCATTTCTTTTGGACAAACTTGTACAAAATTTTTTACTTCTTCTTCAAAATTATCAATTATTTTTTTTGATAAATTAGACATTGTTTCTTTTAAATGTTCTAAGATTAGTAGTTTTAAATATTTCTTCCAATAGTCTGTTTCAATATTTTGCCATACGACTGACTCTGAATTTACTTTTTTTTCAAATTCTTTTGATTTATCATAAATAAATGCCATACCACCTGTCATACCCGCAGCAAAGTTATCACCAACTGATCCTATAATTACAACTGTGCCCCCAGTCATATATTCACATCCATTTGAATCACACCCTTCAACAACTGTTACAGCACCTGAGTTTCTAACCGCAAATCTATCACCTGCTTGACCTGCAGCAAAAAGTTTACCAGATGTTGCCCCATATAAAACTGTGTTTCCAATAATTGTGTTTTCATTTGATACTAAATTACTTTCGTCTGATAATTTAATAACTAATGTTGCACCTGATAATCCTTTGCCAACATAATCATTAGCATCTCCTTTTAGATTTAATTTTAATCCTTTAGATGAAAAAGCTCCAAAAGATTGACCTGCTGAGCCTTTGAAATTTAAATTAAGAAAGTTATCCTCCAATTTTTCATAACCATACTTTTTAAAAAGATAATGAGAAATTCTAGTACCTACTGCTCTATTTGTATTTTTGATAACAAATTCTTTTTCAATCTTCTCTGAATTATCTAATGATTTTTCTATATCGGGCCAAATTTCTTGATCTAATGTTTCAGGAACTTCATTTATCTCTTGATTTTCACAATATCTTTTATTACTTCCAGGATCTGCTTGAACAAATAAAGGGTTTAAATCTAAATCATCTAAATTTGGAGAAGCTTTATTTACTTGCATTAATAAATCTGTTCTTCCAATTATATCATTTAAAGATTTAAAACCTAATTCTGCTAAAATTTCTCTTACTTCTGAGGCAATAAATGTAAATAAATTTACAACTTTATCTGGTGTGCCATTAAATTTTTCTCTTAATTTTTCATCTTGCGTACATACGCCTACTGGGCAAGTATTTGAATGACATTGTCTCACCATAATACATCCCATTGCAACCAAAGCAGTTGTTGCTACGCCATATTCCTCTGCTCCCATCATAGCAGCAATCACTACATCTCTACCTGTTTTGATCCCACCATCAGTTCTTAAGGTAACTTTGTGTCTTAAATTGTTTAGAGTAAGAACTTGATTTGCCTCTGTAAGTCCCATTTCCCATGGTATACCAACATATTTAACACTTGTTTGTGGAGTTGCTCCTGTTCCACCATTGTGACCTGAAATTAAAATAATATCTGCCTTTGCTTTTGCTACTCCTGCAGCGATAGTTCCAACGCCAGATGAAGCAACCAGTTTAACACCAATTCTTGCCTTTGGATTTATTTGTTTCAAATCATATATTAATTGAGCAAGATCTTCGATTGAATAGATATCGTGATGTGGTGGTGGAGAAATTAATGTTACCCCTGGAGTTGAATGTCTTAAACGAGCTATCTCATCTGTAACTTTGAAACCAGGTAACTGACCTCCTTCACCAGGTTTTGCTCCTTGAGCTATCTTTATTTCGATTTCATTACAATTATTTAAATAATTAACTGTTACTCCAAACCTTGCTGAGGCAATCTGTTTTACTCTTGAATTTGCACTGTCACCATCATCCATTTTCGTAAATCTTTTTTCATCTTCACCACCCTCACCACTGCAAGATGCGCCCTTAATTCTATTCATACCAATAGCTAAAGTTTCATGTGCTTCCTTTGATAAAGCTCCATGAGACATACTTCCGCTGCCAAATCTCATTAAAATTTTTTCAATAGGTTCCACTTCTGATAATTCTATTGAGGGACCTAATTTTTTTTTCCTAAAATCTACTAGATCTCTCAAATTAATTGGAGGTAAACTATATATACCTTCTGCATATTTCTTATAAGCATCATAGGAATTAGAGCCTACTGCACTCTGCAACATATGTATAAGTCTTCCTTGATATTGATGTGTTTCACCATTTTTTCTATATCTATAAATACCACCAATTGGTAATACCGTTTCTGTGCTTTCAAATGCTTCTTTGTGAATTTCTCTTATTTTTTTTTCAATACCTGTTAAGCCTATTCCAGATATTTTTGACGTTACACCAGGGAAATAATCATCAACAACGGTTCTGCTTAGTCCAACTGTTTCAAAGTTACATCCTCCTCTGTAAGAGCTTAAAACTGAAATACCCATCTTAGACATTATTTTTAACAGACCAGCATTGACTGACTTTATATATCTGTGAACACATTCATCGAAGCTGAATTGCCCAAAAAGTTTTTTTGAATGTCTTTGATACAAACTGTCAAAAGCTAAATATGGATTTATTGTAGTAGCTCCAACACCTATAAGAGTTGCAAATGAATGAGTATCTAAAGCTTCTCCAGACTGAACATTGATAGAAACATAGCCTCTCAATTTTTTTTCTATCAGGAAAGTGTTTATAGCTCCCACACACAACAACATGGGCATTGGTAGTTTTTGTGAAGAAAGATCTTTATCACTAAGAATAATTTGTGTTATACCTTGTCTAACAGCAATTTCTGCCTCTTTTTGAATTCTTTTAATAGCTTTAGTTAAATTTTCCTCTTGTGTGAATGTACAATCTATATTTATAGAATTTTTACCAAAAAAATTGATAAATTTATTAAATTGTGAATTAGATAAAATTGGACTGTTTAAAACATAAATATTTTCTTTTGTTAAAGTATCAAAATCTAAAATATTTCCTAAATTTCCAAATCTTGTTTTTAAACTCATTACTTTGTTTTCTCTTAACGAGTCTATTGGGGGGTTAGTGACTTGACTAAAATTTTGTCTAAAAAAATGATATAGTGGTCTATACCTATCAGATAAGACAGCTAAAGGTGTATCATCACCCATAGAACCTGTTGCCTCTTTTGCATCCTCAGCCATAGGATGTAAAATGAGCTCTAGATCTTCTAAACTTATTCCAAAAGTGTATTGTCTTCTTCTTAAATTTTCTCCTTCAAAATTATTTTGTTCATTTGAGATGGTTAATTTTTCATCTAAATCAATAATTTGTGAGTTGAAATGTTTAAATTCTTTAGCCAAATAATCTTTTATTTGATCATTTGAAAAAATTTTTCCTTTTTCTATTCTTACCCCAATAATTTCACCTGGGCCTAATCTACCTTTAGATAAAATTTTTTTTTCATTTAATTTAATCATTCCAGTTTCAGATCCTGCAAAAAGCATTTTATCTTTTGTAATTGCGTATCTGAGCGGTCTAAGTCCATTTCTATCATTGGCAGCTATAACCCATTCATTGTCTGTTGCAGCTATAGCTGCAGGTCCATCCCAAGGCTCCATAGTGCTGTTTAAAAAATTAAATAATTGTTGATGGCTTCTTGGTAGCGTTTTATTTTTTTTTGACCAAGCATCTGGCACTAGCATAAGTTTTGCTAAGGGTGCAGGTTGACCTGATTTATTTAGCAACTCAAAAACATTATCTAAGGCTGCAGAGTCGGAGACACCTTTTTGAATAACTGGCTTTAAATTTTCTACATCATCAAAAAGTGGACTGCTCATTTCTTGTTCATGAACACGCATCCAATTTTTATTTCCTTTATAGGTATTAATTTCTCCATTATGAGCAATTGCTCTAAATGGCTGAGCTAAACTCCAACTAGGAGCTGTGTTAGTTGAAAATCTTTGATGAAATATTGCGTATCGTGAAATAAATCTTTTATCCCTCAAATCTAAATAAAAATCTGATATCGCCTGAGCTAGATATAATCCCTTGTAAATAATTGATTTTGAACTGATTGAACAAATATAAAAGTTATTTAGTGATAATTCGAATGCTTTATTTTCAATTTTTTTTCTTGTTTCATAAATTTTTCTCTCTAAATTTTTGTCTATTAAATTTGGATCATTGGATTTGAATAATACCTGAATTATCTCAGGCATAGTTTGAAACGCCTTTTCACCTAAGATTTTAGGGTTCACAGGAACTTGTCTCCAGCCATAAATGCTAAAATCATTCTTAGTTAACTCGCTTTCTACAATAGTTTTACAGCTCTCTTGTGAGGTATAATCATTTCTTGGTAGAAAAATCATACCAACACAAATTTCTGAATTATCATAGTCATGCCCAGTTACTTCGATTTTTTCTATAAAAAAGTCTTTTGGTATTTCAACATGTATACCTGCACCATCGCCTGTCTTTCCATCAGCATCAACAGCTCCTCTATGCCAAACTGCTTTTAAAGCTTCAATACCATATTCAACAATCTCCCTAGATTTTTTTCCTTCCGTTGAAGCAATTACTCCGACACCACAAGAGTCATGTTCCATATCTTTTGAATAAACATGATTTTCAGTTAAGAGTTTTAGATTTTTTTTATAGATTTTCATTAAGCTACTCTTATTTTTTTTAATTCATTATTTTCCAGATAAGTTTTCATAGCAGATGCTGCATCTCGACCATCTTTAATAGCCCAAACAACAAGTGATGCACCTCTAACTATATCTCCTGCAGCAAATACTCCTTTAAGATTTGTTTCCATAGTATCAAAGTTTGTTTTCAAGGTTCCCCATTTTGTAACTTGTAATTCTTTTGAACCAAACAAGTATGGTAAGTCCTCAGGATCAAATCCAAGAGCCTTGATAACCATGTCAGTTTTAATTTCAAATTCTGAACCTTCTTTTACCTGGGGTTTTCGTCTACCTGAATCATCAGGCTCACCAAGCTGAATCTGATTAACAATTAATTTTTCTATTTTATTCGTGCCTTTAAATTCTTTTGGACTTGTTAACCAAACAAATTTTACACCTTCCTCTTCAGCATTAGCAACTTCTCTAGCAGATCCTGGCATATTTTCTTTATCTCTTCTATATATACACTTGACTGACTTCGCTTTTTGTCTCACCGAAGTTCTAACACAGTCCATAGCAGTGTCACCACCACCAATAACAACAACATCTTTTCCTTCTGCGTTTAAAATTCCTCTATCAAATAATTCAACCTTATCTCCTAAGCCTTTTTTATTTGAGGCTGTTAAAAATTCCATTGCTGGGAAAATATTTTCTAAATCATTTCCTGATAAGTTTATCTCTCTAGGTTTATATACTCCTGTTGCAATCAAAATTGCATCATGCTTTTTTCTTAATTGTTCTAAGGTAGCGTCTTTACCAACTTCAAAGTTTTGCACAAATTCTATACCACCATCTTTAAGAAGCTTTGTTCTTCTTTCAACTACATGTTTTTCTAATTTAAAATTTGGAATACCATAAATTAATAATCCACCTGCACGATCGTAACGATCGTAAACAGTAATTTTATATCCATTCTTTCTTAATTGTTCAGCTGCTGCCAAACCTGCTGGTCCTGCTCCAATAATACCAACACTTTGATCTTTTTCATATTTTACCTCGATTGGTTTAACCCAACCTTGTTCCCATGCATTATCTGTTATGTATTTTTCAACCGATCCAATAGTAACAGTGCCATGTCCCGATTGTTCTATTACACAATTACCTTCACAAAGACGATCTTGAGGACATATTCTTCCACAAACTTCAGGCATATTATTAGTGCTTTGAGATAATTCATAAGCTTCTTTCATTCTTCCTTCTGCTGTTAACTTTAGCCAATCCGGAATGTTGTTACTAAGAGGACAATGAACCTGGCAGAATGGCACTCCACATTGAGAGCATCTACTTGATTGTTCTTCAGCCTTTTTCTTCAAAAAATCATCATAAATCTCTTTAAAATCATCTTTCCTGTTACTAACATCTCTTTTAGGTGGAGTTTGTTGACCTATTTTTACAAATTTGAGCATTTTATCATTCATAATTTATTTAGAATAAAGGTAAAATATACATTGTTTTTATTAGTAAAAGAATTATTTAGGTCAGTATATATGACCTATATTTAATCAAAAATAGCTTAAAATATGAAAATTTTAAATTTTGCATACCTATTATGATTAAATCGAATTGTTTTAAAAGGATATTTTTTAAGTTACGACACTTATATGTTCCAAGATTTTATAGAAATCATCATTCTATCAGCCATTCAAGGAATATCAGAATTTTTACCAATAAGTTCTTCAGCTCACTTAATTGTAGTATCCAATCTATATGATCTTAAAGCAAGTTCACTGTTAATAGACATAAGTTTACATTTAGGGTCTTTATTTGCAATAATATTTTTTTTTAAAAAAGATTTATTCGATTTAAAAAACAATCAAAAATTATTAAAACTAATCATAATTGGTTCCTTACCGCTTATCATTTTTGGATATATATTACATTCAACTGAATTAATTCATCTTCTAAGAAATATTGAGGTTATAGCATGGACTACATTATTGTTTGGAATCATTTTATACTTTGCTGACCAAAGAAAAATTGATCAAAACATTTCTACAAATCTTAACTTAACATCTATTATGTTCATTGGATTATTTCAAATTTTAGCATTAGTACCTGGAGTTAGTAGAGCAGGTATTACTATGACAGCTGCAAGATTTTTAAAGTTTAATAGGGTTGACTCAGGAAAAATTTCATTTTTACTTTCTATACCTGCCTTGGCGGGAGCAAGCTTTCTTGGATTAAAAGATATACAAAATGAATCTATTGAAATTAATATATTAATAATTATTGCCATAGTTTCGTCTTTTCTTTTTTCTTATATAACAGTTAAATTTTTTTTAAAATATCTAAATAAATTTTCATTAAATATTTTTGTAATTTATAGATTAATAATTGCTTTAATTTTGATGTTGATAATTTATTTTTAAAAAGATTTTTTCATTAAAGGTAACAATTGAGATAACAAAACACCACACAATATAAAAAAACATCCTAATAGATTATTTATTCCTAGTATTTGATTTAATAAAAACCAAGCTGCAATTGTTGCAAAAACACCCTCTAATGAAAAAATTATTGCTGCTGGAGCAGGTGTAATATTTTTTTGAGCGTAAATTTGTAAAACAAAAGCAAATCCTCCTGAAAGAATACCTGCATATAAAATTGAGTCTATTTCATTTAAAATATTTTCAATTACAAATTCTTCATAGATAAATCCAATTGCAAAAGAAAATAAGGCTACTAATAAAGTTTGAATAGCACCTAAAGTTAAAGGCAAATTATATTTTGTAACTATTATTCCGGTAAAAATGATATGAGTACTCCAAAACAAAGCTCCTAATACAACTAGTGTATCACCAAGTCTCACTGTTGCATCGTAAAAATTTGTAAGTAAATAACCACCTATTAAACATAGAACTACAGAAGGCCATACACTCCAATGTATTGATTTTTTTTTAAATAAAAAAATTATAATTGGTACCATGGGGACATAGAAAATTGTAAAAAAAGCTGCATTTGCTACATCGGTATAAAGAAGAGCAACCTGTTGTAATGCTGAACCTAAAAAAAGTGACAAGCCTATTAAAAAAGATAAAACAGCAAATGTTTTAAAATCTAATTTAAACTCTGATTTAAATTTTTTTAATTCGAATAAAAAAGCAAGAGGAACGATAGCTAAAAAACCTACAAAAAATCTTACAGCATTAAATGTAAATGGGCCTATGTTATCCATTCCTGTATCTTGTGCAATAAAAGTAGTTCCCCAAATAAATGTACACAATAATGCGCAGAACAGTGAGACCGTTTTTGACATAATCTTTTTAGATAGCTAACTTATAAGCAAAGTTTTTTCCTAAATTTTCTTTTAACTCATTATTAAAACGTGCTGCCTCAGCACCATCGATAATTCTATGATCATAAGACAATGATAAAGGCAACATAGTTCTTGTAACGAACTTTCCATCTAAGAAAACTTGTTTTTTTTCGGATCTTCCAATTCCTAAAATTGCAACTTCAGGAAAATTTATAATAGGTGTGAAAAACGATCCACCAATTCCACCTAAACTTGTTATTGTCATAGATCCACCAAACAATTCTTTTTTATCGATTTTGAGATTTCTGCATTGATCACTAAGATTTTTAAGTTCAGAACTTATAAGATTAATATTTTTATTATCTGCATTTCTTAGTTTTGGAACCATTAAACCATACTGAGTATCTACAGCTATTCCAATATGATAATATTTTTTAACAGTCATTTTTCCACCGTCAATATCATCAATAGAGCTATTAAAATTAGGAAATTTTTTTAAAGATGCTGTCAAAGCTTTAACAATAAAAGCTAAAGGTGTGATCTTTTTTTTTTCTCCAGTGTATATGTCTGTCAGTGATGTTCTGAATTCCTCTAGTTCGGTGATATCTGCTTCATCGTGATTGGTTACATGTGGAATATTCGTCCAAGAATTCATTAAATATTTTGACGATAATTTTTTAATTCTTGGTATATCTTTTATTTGTACCTCTCCAAATTCTGAGTGAGCAAATTCTTGTTTTATTTTTTCATTACTTTTATTCTCATAATTAATTAGGTTATTAGATTTAGAAGCTACAAATAATTTTACATCACTCTCAATAACTCTACCTTTACGTTCACTGCCCGCAACTTTATTAATATCTACCCCAAGTTCTCTGGCAAATTTTCGAACTTTTGGGCTTGCAGATGATATATTGAGAACTTTATTTTGATCCGTTAATATCTTTTGAGGTTCTGGTTTTATTTCCTGATTTTTTTTAATCTCTTTTTCAATTACTGATTTTTTTTTTACTTTTTCTTTTGCTTCGTTAATACTTTCTAAAATTAAAATTGAGTCACCCTCTGAAACTTTATCTCCTACCTTTATTTGCAAAGTTTTAATTTTACCATCAAAATTTGAAGGAATTTCTACGCTAGATTTATCACTCTCAATTGTTATTAAGGGATCATTTTTTTTTAAAGTTTGACCTTCAGAAACTAAAACTTCTATCACTTCTACATCTTTGAAGTCTCCAATATTTGGTATTTTTATTTCTATTTCTGACATTATAATTTAGTTGGCATAGGTTTATTAACATCAATTTTGTATTTTTTTATTGCTTCTTTGGCATACTTAGATGCTATAAGCTGTTCTTTTGCTAATACACTTAATCCATATGTAACAACATGCTCCTTATCAACTTCAAAGAAATTTCTTAAATTTTTTCGTGTATCACTTCGTCCAAACCCATCTGTTCCTAGTGAATAAAAACTTTTATTAATGTAGGGTCTTATTTGATCTGAATTCATTCTCATATAATCCGAAGCAGCCAAAATAGGCCCTTCTGTTTTACCTAAACATTTTTCAACATAAGACTTCTTTGGTTCCTTGTCTGGATTTAAAAGATTATATCTTTCTACTTCTAGACCATCTCTTCTTAACTCATTAAAACTTGTTACACTCCAAATTTCGCTATCTATTTGATATTCTTTCTGTAATATTTCAGCACCTGCAATCATTTCTCTTAAAATTGTTCCAGATCCCAAAAATTGGATTTTAGTTTTTTTATATTTATTAAATTCTTTTATTTTATACATTCCTTTTAAAATTCCTTCTTCACAGGATTTGTCTTTAGGCATAGCTGGATGAGGATAATTTTCATTCATAGTTGTAATATAGTAAAAAATATTCTCTTTTTTTTCATGCATCCTTTTCAATCCATCTCTAAAAATAACTGCTAATTCATAATGAAAGGTTGGATCATATGATATACAGTTGGGAATAGTTGAAGCCATAAGATGACTGTGACCATCTTGATGCTGAAGCCCTTCACCAGCTAAAGTTGTTCTTCCAGCTGTAGCTCCAATTAAAAATCCTCTAGACTGACTATCTGCACCTGCCCATGCAAAGTCCCCAACTCTTTGAAATCCAAACATCGAGTAAAAAAGATAAATAGGTATCATTTCAATATCATGATTTGTATAAGAGGTTCCTGCCGCAATCCAAGAAGACATTGCACCAGCTTCATTAATTCCTTCCTCTAAAACTTGTCCACTTTTTTCCTCTCTATAAGAACTCAATTGAGCAGAGTCTTCAGGTTCATATTTTTGTCCCTCATGAGCATATATCCCAACTTTTTGAAAAAAACCTTCCATACCAAATGTTCTAGCCTCATCAGGAATAATAGGGACTAATCGAGGTGCAACATTTTTATCTCTCAAGAGATTTGTTAGCATTCTCACTAATGCCATTGTAGTAGACATTTCTTTTTTACCAGTTGAAACTTTCATATTGTCAAAAATATCTTTAGGAGGTGCTTTAATTGACTTTGCATAAGTGGTCCTTTCTGGAATAAAACCACCTAATTTAAGTCTTCTTTCTTTAATATATTTTGTCTCTAGAGAATTTTGATCAGGTTTGTAATATTCAATATTTCTAACCTGTTGATCTGTCAAAGGAACATCAAATCTATCTCTATAATACATTAAATCATCAACATCTAATTTCTTAGTCTGATGCGTAGTATTTACACTTTCTCCACTTTTACCCATACCATAACCTTTGATAGTCTTAGCAATTACGACTGTTGGGCTTCCTTTATTTTTAGATGCTTTATCATATGCGGCAAAGACTTTATGAGGATCATGACCTCCTCTATTTAATCTCCAGATATCTTTATCAGAAAGACTAGAAACCAATTCTTTAGTTTCTGGATATTTTCCAAAAAATTTTTCTCTAACATAAGCACCATCTCTTGCTTTCATTGCTTGATATTCACCGTCAACTGTTTCGTTCATTGTCTTCACTAAGTGTCCTGTTTTGTCATTTGCTAATAACTGATCCCAATAGGAGCCCCATATCACTTTAATGACATTCCATCCTGCACCCCTGAAAATTCCCTCTAATTCTTGTATGATTTTTCCATTCCCTCGTACAGGTCCATCCAATCTTTGAAGATTACAATTTACAACAAATATAAGATTATCTAATTTTTCCCTTGCAGCTAAACCTATTGCTCCAAGAGACTCTGGCTCATCCATTTCTCCATCTCCCAAAAATGCCCAAACCTTCCTACCTTCATCTTTAATCAAACCTCTATTAATTAAATATTTCATATATCTAGCTTGATAAATAGCTAGCATTGGTCCTAAACCCATTGAAACAGTCGGAAATTGCCAAAAGTTTGGCATTAACCATGGGTGAGGGTAAGAAGATAAACCACCTGGATTAACCTCTTGTCTAAAACTGTCTAATTGTTTTTCATTTAGTCTTCCCTCAAGAAATGCTCTAGCATACATGCCCGGTGCACTATGTCCTTGAAAATAAACTAAATCTCCTCCGAATTTATTATTTTTGGCCCTCCAAAAATGGTTCATTCCAACATCATATAATGTAGCAGCAGAAGCAAAGGTTCCTATATGGCCTCCAAGTTCAGGAAATTTTTTATTTGCCCTTACTACCATTGCAGCAGCATTCCATCTAATTAAAGATCTTATTCTTCTTTCTATATTTTGATCACCATTTGATTTTTTTTCATCACTGACAGGAATCGAATTAATATAAGGAGTGTTTTGAGTATATGGAATATTTGCTCCTTCCATGTAAGCTTTATTAATTAATTCCTTAATCAAATAATGAGCTCTCTGATTTCCATCTTTGTCTATGACATCTGAAAGAGATTCTAACCATTCACTTGTCTCTAATGGATCAATATCCTCCTCATTTATAACCTGTATTATTTCAGGTTTTTCTTTTTTTATTTTTTGAGATGTTTTTTTTTGTTCTTGATCTTTTATTAAGGAGCTTTCCGCTTCTTGAATTAAATTTTCTGTATTTTTTGGAACATCTTGCGACGAAGAAATTTTTTGATCAACACTTGATATATTTAAAATTAAATCACCCTTTGAAACTTTATCACCAACTTTTACAACTATAGAATCAATTTTTCCTGAAAAAATTGATGGTATCTCAACACTAGATTTGTCACTTTCTATAGTAACTACTGGATCATTTTTTTTAATTACTTGCCCTTTTTTAACAAGCAATTCTATTATCTCAACATTTTCAAAATCTCCAATATCTGGAACAAATAATTTTTCAGTCATTTTTTAAGTCTTATACACTATAAAAATGTTGTTAAACGCAAATCTTAACACATTCTGCTCAAATTTTTGACACTCTTTACGTACATGCTTCAAAAATGATTAAAAAGTTATTAAAAACACTTATTCAACCAAAAGTAAGTACTAATATTGATGCAAAAATATGGATACAAAAAATTTTACTAGAAGAAAAGTACGGAAAGATTAATTCCTAAATTCTCTCAACACACAAAGCTATACCCATTCCTCCACCTATGCAAAGTGTGGCGCAACCTTTGTTTTTTTTTTGTCTTTTCATTTCATGCACTAAAGTTACCAGTATTCTTGCTCCAGATGCGCCAATAGGATGACCGAGAGCAATCGCTCCTCCATTTACATTAACTTTATTTTGTTCGATACCTAATTCACGAATTACCGCTATACTTTGAGCAGCAAAAGCTTCATTTATCTCAAATAAATCAATTTCATTCAAATTCCATTTTGCTTTTTTAGTTGCTTCTCTAACAGCTTCAATAGGTCCTAATCCCATTAAAGTAGGATCTACTCCAACAGAGGCCCATGACACTATTTTTGCTAATGGTTTAATAGATTTTTTTTCTGCGTGTTCTAAAGAAGTCAAAAATAAAGCTGCAGCACCATCATTTATCCCTGAAGAATTTCCGGGTGTAACAGTGCCATTATCTTGAAATACTGTTTTTAATTTTTCTAAATCGGATAATTTTAAATTAGCTCTCGGATGTTCGTCCTTATCTAAAATATTACCATAGTGATTGATCTTAATTAACTCATCATTAAATTTATTATCGATCAATGCTACTTCTGTTTTTTTTTGGGAATTCAATGCAAATTGATCTTGTTCTTCTCTTGATATATTAAATTTTTTTGCAACATTTTCTGCTGTTACACCCATATGATAATTATTGAAAGCATCCATTAGTCCATCATTAATCATTGTATCCGATAGTCTATCTTCTGAAATTTTCTTATCATCTCTATAAAAGATTGAGTGTGGGGCTATTGACATATTCTCTTGGCCTCCAGAAATTACATTTATTGACTCTCCTAATTTGATTGATTGATAACCTGATATCACTGCTCTAAGTCCAGACCCACATACTTGATTAACTATATGAGCTGGTTTTGAAATTGGTATGCCAGCATTTATTGCAGCTTGTCTTGCTGGGTTCTGCCCAGCACCTGCAGTTAATACTTGACCCATAATTACTTCGTCAATTTCATCTTTATTAAATTTAGATTCTTTTAAAATTTCTTTTATAACTATAGATCCAAGTTGATCGGATCTTAAATTTTTTAATGAACCTTTGTAGGTACCTATTGGTGTTCTCATTGCACTTACAATAACTACTTCATCTGATTTGTTATCCATAAAATTTAAAATTTGCCTTAAATTTAAATACTTTAAAAGTTAACATATTGATTAGCAAAAAATAAATAAATGAAATTTAAATATCTATTAATTTCCAATCATAAGTATCCTTAAAAGTGCAATTCTTACAAACTGGTATTGAGTCAATCTTTCCATTTTCGTGAAAATTTCTTACTCTTTCAAGCTCTTTGCCTTGCCAAATATCTTTTAAAGTTTCAATTTTTTTCTCAGGTTCATTTAAATTTTTAGGGTTTTTTGCATCTTTTAATAATTGAAAACCTTTTTGATTTTTATTAATTTTTTTAACTACTTCTTGTTTATCATTTTCTTCATTGAAAGCTTCTTTGCTCAAATAACCAATGCCGTGTCTTGCGCCCCAATCATGACAACACATTCCAACTCTACCACTATAAGTTACCATTAGTCTTTGATAAATTTGTTCACATGGTTTTCTTTTTAATGATACAAAAATATTATTATCAATATCAACCATATATGGAGTTTTTTCCGGAAGATTATTTTTCTTAAAATAATTCATTATTTTATCTTTGGTTTGTTTATCTAGATCACTTATGTTCCCACCTCTCTCATTATATTGAGTTATTGTTACGTCATCTACAATATCACCAAATAATGAGTAAAAGTTCTCCACTTCATCTCTTGTATCTTTTGTCATTATCATTTGGATTTTTGTAATTGGAAATTTTGAATTTCTTTTTTTTCTGATTTCATAAAAACTTTTAATATTATTGAAAACATCATCAAAATTATTTTTTTTAAATCTTCCAGGTCTCATTTTTTCGTAAGTCTCTTTTGTTCCGCCATCAAAAGAATAAATTAATTGGTCTAAACCAGAGTCAATCAAATCGTTTGCTTTTTTAGTATTTAAGTTAGTACCGTTAGTATTAATAATAACTTCAACTATTCCTGACTCCTTGGCGTATTGAATTAATTCTTTTACTTTCGGATGCAATAATGGCTCTCCACGCCAAATAAGTTTTACAGAAGGCACATTTAATTTTACTGCTTGATCAATAATAGATTTATATAAGTCAAAATTTATAACTTTGTCGGGTGTTACCAAAAATTCTCTATGACAATGAGGACATGCTAAATCGCAGATCGCTGCTATTTCAATATCAACTGATAGGGGCCTAGACTTATTCTTTACATTTAAAGAATTAGTCCAATTATAACGATATTCTTCATAATTTTCTCTATAATCATTTAATAAATCTTTTTTCTTAACATCATCAAAACCATTTTTATCTACTATGTGAGTGAATGCTCTGTTCAAGTTCATATGTTCCAACATATAATTTTTTTTATCAAAAATAGATTTTTTCTTATCATTAAGCTTTGAAGAACCTACAAGAATATCTTGTTTATTTTTTTGAATATTTTTCATATTTTCAATTCTGTATTAATATCTGTCTTTTCAAATTTTGGCACCAAAAAATTATTTATTTTAAGGTATTTAGGATTTTTTTTTAAAAAACTAAGAACATCTTGTAATGTAAAATTACATTTATTATCAAATTTTTTGAATATGATATTAAATAATTTTAAATCCTCTTTATAATCTAATGTTAAACGCATTGATTTATTAAAAACATATTTTGATTTAATATAATTAACTTTAAAATTTTTGTTATTTTCCAAAAACCATTCTAAATATTCAGTGTTATCTTTTTTTTGTGCGGTATTATTAATTGTTTTAATACTATCAAAAGAGACTATCTCCTTAGCAGTACCATATGGCATATTTTTTATAAAAGTGACATCTGCTTTTTTTAAAATATGGCTATCTATTGCTTTATTCAACATTACTTCGTCACAGAGAATAGCATCCCCAGTTACTCTTACAAAGTGATCTAATTTATATTTTTTTGCTGCTTCAAAGTATCTATTAGCTACTTTATTTAAAGAGCCTCTGAAAAATTTAATTTTTTCTTTTTGAGCTATTTTTTTTAAATAATTATCAGATCCATGTGTTGAAGTTGCTAATATTATTTCATCAATATTTTTAATTTTTTTAATTCGCCGAATAACAAGGGTTAAAGAATTTTCACCATTTATTTTCTGTATAGCTTTTTTAGGAAGTCTTTTGGAGGTCATTCTTGCAACTATAATTGCACCAATTTTATTATTTATTTTTTTTAAATCTAATGGCTCATTTTTCTTTATATTTTTCAGAACTTGCTTCCCAACAATAGTATGTGAAAAAATTGGAGAGGGCGTTTTACTATTTTTTATAAAATTTAAATCATTTTTTTTTATAATTTCACCAATTTTTTTTTGTTTATTAAAAGCAATCGATTTTTTAAACATTTTTCTGTATTTAATTTCATGTTTATTTAATTTATCAATATTACCCAGAGTGCCTTTAAATTGATTAAACAATTTAATAAAATTTTTGATTTCGTTTTCATCCATCGCTGATTGGTAATCTGTTCGTTTCTTTTTTCTATTATCAGTAAAATGTTTTTCAATAAAATCTGCACCTAATGAAAAAGCAGCGATTGGTAGTATTTTTGACAATTCATTTTTTGGATCTAAATGATCTGAATATCCAAAAGAGATGTTAAATTTAGAGTATTTATTAACGAGTGCTTTAAATTCAAATAGAGAATGTCCCTCTAAAGGTGTTGGAAATGTTTGAACACCCATCATTAATATTATTTTTTTGGATAATTTTTTTTTATTATGTAAAAAATTAATCAAATTATATACCTCCGACTTATAGGTGCCACCAATATTAATTATTGTTGGTTTTTTTGTATCAATTACTTTTTCTATAAAATAGCTATTAAAAAAATCCTCAGAGTGTATTTTGAATCCATCTACTTTAAGTTTTTTTGCTAAATTAAAACTAAAATCTCCATAAACATCTGCAAAAACATAAAGTTTCTTTTTTTTTGCATAATAAATTATTAATTTCCAATTTTTTTCACTAATTACCAAAGGTTTAAATATTCTATGCTCTTTAGTATTTTCTATAGCTCTCTCTTTTAGGTTAAAAATTTGGAACTTAATAATTTTTGATTGAGTATTTGCGGCTATATCAACAAGTTTTTTTAATGTTTTTATACTTCCATCATGTCCACAAGCAGTTTCCAATATTACTGGGTGTTTAAATATTTTCATTTATTTAAGATTCTTCTAATCAAAACTTTGTATTTTTTGGGCACCTTTCTTAAAAAATCTCCTTTACCATCACAAATACCATAAACTAAATTTATATTATCAATATCATCAACAATTAAATCACCATATTTACCTAATTTTCCAGAGTTAAAAATATTTATATTTTCAATTTTTTTATTTTTTAATAATTTACTTATTTGTTTTTCCATTGAAAATGTTTTTGAAATTAGGCCCTCAAGTGAAGGAAAAATATCAACTCTAAAAATTTCTATTTTCCTCTCAATTGCTTTTCTAATTGCATTTTCAGTTAAAGTTCCTTTACCAGCATCTATAATAATTGATTTTTTTTTCATTAAGTTAACCATTTTTTCATCTATTACTGATTTTCCGTCAGTCGAACCAATTAAAACATCAGAATTTTTTGCAGCAAATATTTTATTCGCTATTTTTGCTTTCTCTCTAGTATTCTGAGGTTTCAAATAATTTATAGCATTTACAATACATTTTAATTTTTTTTTATTTCTTCGGTTTAGAAAAACTTTGGCACCCAATTCTGTCATAAATAATCCAATTTTAGATCCTATATTTCCAGCTCCTATGATACCAATTTTTTTGCCAGCTACTCCTCTCAAATCTTTATTAAAATATTGACTAACGATTAAATCTACTGAGTCTACAGTTAAGTCATTTCCCTTATAAATATATACTTTTGATTTTTTTACTCTTTCTCTAACGCGCCTTTCTATATTTCCAGGAGCACCACTTTTTTTTGGAAATATTTTTTTTTCACCATCTGCAAAAATGATATCTACCTTACCATCTAGATATTTACATGCATCTATAGCTATAGACTCTCTGAAAACAATAATTCCAAAAAGAACTAGTTTATCGGTTATCCGTGGTGGCGTAAAATAATAGTTTCCTTTTTCAATTTTAATTGTATTTCCTATTATAAAAGCAATTTTTTTTCCTTTTTTTTTTGCAAGTATTTTTGCCTCTAAATATTTTTTTTTTAAATTTTTTAAAAACATTTTATTTAAGAATATTATCCCAAGTAACAGGATAATCTGTTTTTACATTCCTTACAGCTTTTCTGCCAACTATAATTTCATAATACTTTGGCATTAAGCCAGCTACTGGTCCTTTTATACAAATATTATCTTTTGAAAATTTTTCACCTTTTTTTATATCCTTTTTTGCATAAATACTTTTTTTCTGTGAATTTATAGTAATATATTCATTGGGTTGAATTTTTTTTAAACCGTTTCCTAATAATAATTTAATGCTTTCATTGATACTTATTTTTTTAAAATCTTTTTTGATCAGTAACTTCCATCTATTGTAATTTTTTTTAAATTTAACTAGTTCAGACATTTCTTTTTCATCTGATGATAATATATGGTCTGGTCCCTCCATTTTTTTATTTAATGTAAAATGTCTTTCAATAACATTTGCACCTCTTGAAATAGCTACTTTTGAGGAAAGTAAATCAGTCGTATGATCAGAAAAACCAACTGGAATATTATACATTTTTCTAATTGTATCCATAAATCTCAAATTAACTTCTGAATATGTTGATGGATATGAAGAGTTGCAATGTAATAATATAAGATTTTTATTCCCTGTGGATTTAACTGCTTCAACAGCGTCATCTATTTCTGATATTTTTGACATACCCGTAGATATAATTACTGGTTTAAATTTTTTTGAAACATGTTTTATCAGAGGAATATTTACTAAATCTGCAGACGCTATTTTAAAAGCTGCTACACCCAATTTGTCTAAAAAATCTGCACTTTCAAAATCGAACGGTGTTGAAAAAATCACTATTTTTCTCTTTTTTGCATAACTAAAGATAGTTTTTTGTGTCTTAAAATTCAGGCTTAATCTCTCAAATAATTCACTTATACTCTCTTGAGTTCCAATAATTTTTTCTGCATATTTTTCTGATTTAACAAATCTAGAAACTCTACTGTCAGGTAAAAAAGATTGAAATTTTATTGCATCACATTTGGTCTTTTTAGCATTATCAATTAGTTTTTTTGCAATATTTAGATTTCCATTATGATTTAATCCTGCCTCTGCAATAATAAAGGTTTTATTTCCTGGACCAATCACTTTATCTGCAATCTTAACACTCTTATTCAAATTTACTGTATTTATATTTTTAGATTCATTTGTAAAATTATTATGTCTATTTACAAGACTGTTTACTAAATCGAAGGATTTATGAAAAAGAATTTGACTATCAGCATAATTAAATTCTCCTCCAGCTCCAATAGAAAAAAGGTTATCAAAATTCTCGACAAAACTTTTAACCCTCATAACCTCCTCTTTATAATCTGAAAACTGCACAGGATAAACAAAAGGTTCAAAATTAATACTAGCATCAATCAATTTTTTATTATCTACAATCCCAGTCTGAGCCATCTGTTTCTTAACTATATTAATAATCTCTTTTGGTTTTAATTTTGAAAATTTATCTCCTTGGGTATAAGTTATCTCTGCTGTCAAATAAGATTTATTTTTTGGTGCTACAAACTTTGACATTTTTTTATTTTCAGTAACTCTATTAAAAAGAAGTTTTTCTGAATCAAAATATAACCAATGATGATTTTTTGGTAAAATTTGATTTTGTTTATAAAATAAATATACTGAACATATGCCCCTAAATTTAAGTTGATTTTTTTTACCTAAAAGTCTTGAAGTTATACTGATTGGCAATGTTGAAATCACAACTTCATTATTTTTTATTTTATAAGTTTTTTTATTAGTTAAAATCTCAATAATTTTACCATCTTCTGATTTAAAATTAATTACATTTTCATTTAACAAAAATTTTCCACCTAATTTTAAAATAAAATTTTTAATTCTATCATAAAGACATCCTGTTCCATATTTTCCTACCGCCACATACTGTTCATGATAAAAAGGCAAAATTTTTTCTCTAAATTTAATTCTATTTGGTGCCCAATCTGGTGTCATTTTTTTTGTACTTATACCCCAAATTTTTTGAGGATATTTTTCAAAAAACATTTTTCGTAATGTTGGTCCTATAAAAGAGTCTATATATTCTTGATAATTTTTAGCTTTGTATCTTTGATCTTTTTTGTTACAACTTTTTAATTCTTTTTTAATCTTAACTCTAGTTTTATTATTAAATTGTCTCAAACCTTCTATTGAAAGAGGATAATCATAAAATTGATCAAAATTTTTACCTTGAACATTTTTACAGCTAAATTTTCCTTCAATTAATAAATCACCAAAATTTTTTTTCCAAAATGACTTAAGTATATTATCGGGAGTATGAAATATGTGTGGACCAGTATCCATTATAAAACCCTTTCTTCTCCAGGACCTACACAATCCTCCAGTTATATTTTTTTTTTCGATTATTTTTACATTCCATCCTGCTTGAAGCAGTTTCCAAGCTGTTATTAATCCGGTAGGTCCTGCACCCAAAATAATTGCACAATTTTTTTTACTCATTAGATTTTTAGTATAGTCATCTATGTTATTTTTAATATTATTTATATAAAATTTAAAATTTGTCTTAAATTTGTCTTAATTGTTAAAATACATTAATATTTATTATACAATAATTAAATTAAATTAAAATGCGCCTGTAGCTCAATTGGATAGAGCGCTTGGCTACGGACCAGGAGGCTCTGGGTTCGACTCCTAGCAGGCGCACCAAAAAAGAATTAATATGTTTAAATGGTTTACAAAAGCCCCTCTTCAAAAGTCTGTAATATATTTTTTTCTGATCATATTTATAATTTTATTAATTCTAACTTTTGTATTATAAAAAATTATGTCTGAAAAATTTGAACAAATTAGTTTAAAACAAGGTTTTATGAAGCACAATGGTGGTGTTTTATTTAGAAATATATCTGAAACAAAATATGAATTTAAATCGATTATTAATAAAAATCATTTAAATGCTGCTGGTATTACTCACGGAGGATATTTATCAGCTTTAGTAGATGCAGGTGCTGGTACAGCGGCACATCGTTCTGCAGATAATGCTCCTTGTGTAACCATTTCATTAGACCTAAAATTTATTGGAGCATCAAAAATAGGTGATGAAATAATTGGTAATGTAAAAATTTTAAAAAAAACAAAAACATTGGTTTTTTTATTTTGTGAGCTGAAATGTAACAATAAAATTATTACATCTGCCTCAGGTGTTTGGAAAATTTTAAAAGTTAAACCATCAGATTTAGGTCCTGGCGGTTAAACTAGTTCTTCTCAGATTTATTATTATAAAAATTTATTTATTTGTGTTAAAATTCTTAAAAAATTTAAAATGAGAACTTTTATCCTACCGATTCGGTCATGTTTTAGTCTATTTTTGTTCTTTGAGACTAACAATATCTGGTAGATAAAAAAAAAGATACACCAAAGATAGAAATGACAAAAAATAAAATTACTGCAATTTTAGGTCCTACAAATACAGGTAAAACTCATTTAGCAATCGAAACTATGTTGTCTTTTGATACTGGAATGATTGGTTTTCCTTTAAGGTTATTGGCTAGAGAGGTCTATGACAAAGTAACAAAAAAAATTAGCCTAGATAAAGTTGCTTTAATTACTGGCGAGGAAAAAATTATACCACCTAATGCAAAATATTTTCTTTGTACAGTTGAGTCTATGCCTATTGATAAAAAGTTAGATTTTGTTGGAGTTGATGAAATACAAATGTGCGCTGATCATGAGCGGGGACATATTTTTACTGAAAGATTGCTCAATTTAAGAGGAGATAAATTAACGATGTTAATGGGTTCTAATACTATTAAAAATATTATTTCAAAATTAAATGATGATATTGAATTTATAAATAGGAGTCGTTTGTCAAAACTTACATACTCAGGTCACAAAAAAATTTCAAGAATCAATAGAAAAACAGCTATTATTGCATTTTCAGCAGAAGAAGTTTATGCAATAGCAGAATTAATTAGAAGACAGAAGGGCGGTGCAGCAATTGTAATGGGATCTCTAAGCCCAAAAACAAGAAATGCTCAAGTTGAATTATATCAATCCGGAGATGTTGATTTTTTAGTTGCTACAGATGCAATTGGTATGGGTATTAATATGGATTTAGATAATGTTTATTTTTCTAATCTGAAAAAATTTGATGGAAAAAAATTAAGACGATTAAACTTATCAGAAATAGGTCAAATTGCAGGAAGAGCAGGAAGATATTTAAATGATGGTAGTTTTGGAATTACCGGACAGTGTAGAGAGATAAATGCTGAAGAAGTTGATTTGCTTGAAAAACATCAATTTGAAGAAATTCAATTTTTGTTTTGGAGAAATTCTAATCTAAATTTCAATAATCCTTTATCACTTATTAAATCTTTAGAGGAAAAACCATCAAAAAACTGGTTACGAAAAATACACGAATGTGAGGATGAAAAAGCTCTTAAGTTTTTTTTAAGAGAAAAAAACTTTCAAAATATTAAGTTTGATCAAGAAAAATTAAAACTATTGTGGGAGTGCTGTCAAATACCTGATTTTGTTAAAAAGACTTTTGGAAATCATTATGAAGTTATTAGCAATGTTTTTAAGTATCTTAATAGTCAAAAAGGTAAAATTACTGATGATTATATGCGAATTCAACTAATGAAACTTGATAAATTAGAGGGAAATGTAGATTCTCTATCAAATAGAATTGCAAATGTAAGAACTTGGTCTTATGTTTCAAATAAAAATAATTGGGTAGAAAACCAAAACTATTGGATTGAAAAAACAAAATTATTAGAAGATAAACTTTCAGATAGACTTCATGATGAGCTTACCAAAACATTTATTGATAAACGTGCAAGTATACTTGCTAGAGGTTTAAAACAAGATATGGAATTTGACATGAAAATTAATAATAATAATGAAGTGATAATTGATAATCAGTTTATTGGTAAAATTAATGGTTTAAAGTTAGAACTAGATCTTAAAAAAGGAGCATTAGAGACTGATATCAAATCTTTGAAAAAGGCAGCTCGACAAACTGTTGGGCCAGAACTCGAAAAAAGAATTCAAATTATAATTGAATCAGCTCTAATAGAACTAAAAGATGATTTTAAAATTTACTGGAATAATTCTCCAATTGCAAAATTGATGTCTGGAAAAGATTATTTAAATCCTAATTTTGAATTAATCGTTGATGACATTTTAGAACAAAATCAAAAACAAAAGCTAATGGAATTTATTAATAAATGGATTAAAGATAAAATTGATACAGTGCTAAAGAGCCTTATTGATTTAAAAAATCTAAAAGACAAAAATTCATCTATAAAAGCTTTAGCTTATAGGCTTTATGAAAATAATGGAGTAATTAAAAGAGAAAACGTTACCGAATATGTAAAAAACTTGGAACAAAATGATAGAAAAGTTTTAAGAGAACTTGGAGTAAAATTTGGAAGATATCATATTTTTTTATTTAAACTAATTAAGCCAGATGCTGTATCGCTGAGAACTTTGCTTTGGAAAAATTATCATCAAAAATACTTCAATTTAAAACCACCAAAATTCGGTTTAAATTTTTTAGATGACAAAAAACTGAATAAAAATTTTATGCTTCTTTGTGGTTTTGAAAAATTTAATGATCTTTATGTAAGAATAGATATTCTTGAAAGGTTATTTGTACAAATAATAAATTCTGACAAAATAGAAAGTAAAGAAATTAAAATGATTCCAGAAATGCTTAACCTTTTAGGTTGTAATAAAGAAAACTTTAAAAAGCTTTTAAAGAATATGCATTATAAGATTACTGAAAAAGAGGAGAATATATATTTTAGATATTCTCCTAAAAAAGTTTTCAAAAAAACTTTTGATAAAAAAGGCAAAAAAGAGAGCCCTTTTGGTATTTTAAAAGATCTGCGATTAAGTTAATAGATTATGTTTTTCAAAAATGAAAAAAATGAAGTAAATCAAAATTTTATCAAAGTTGCAGCATTATTGATACATGCTGCAAAAATTGATCAAGATTATTCAAAAAACGAGGAAAAAATCATTATACAAGCACTTTTAGAAATTGGTATTAACGAAGAAAATATTCAACAAATTATTTTTGAAGGAAAAAAAATTGAGTCTAATTCAAATCAAATTTTAGATTTTACTAAAGAAGTAAAAAAAATGAATGATGACAACAAAATAAAGATTGTTGAAACATTGTGGAGAATTATTTATTCAAATAAAGAAGCTGATATATATGAAACAAGCTTAATGAGACGACTCGCCGGACTATTATATA
>QCJE01000005.1 GCA_003216235.1 Pelagibacteraceae bacterium AG-404-P07 | reverse complement strand
TAAATTTTTTTGTGGATATAATCTGATTATGTTTTCTCTTGGTTCAATAGACTTATCACCTAATTTCATTAATTGATCATATTTTTCTTCTGAAACTTTTTTTTCAAAATAAAAAAATTTTCTCTTATCAATTTTTTTTTCAATTTCATCGTAATTTTTTTCCGGAAAAATATATTTTAGATTTAATAATAATTTTTTTTTATCAATGATTTTTACTGGACTTATTCCAATATCTATAGAATTAACTGTTTTGCTTAAATAATTACCATCTCTGTCTAAAATATCAGCTCTTAAAAGATCATTTGAAAAATTACTTATAATATTAGTTTTTTCAGTATTTCCTTTTCTTGAACCAAGGTGGATCAAATGAATAGAAAAAATTAAACTTATTATAAAAAAAATAAAAAAAATGAATGCTACTCTATTAAACGTTATGTTTAAGTTAGATTTACTTTTTTCAAACAAAATATCATTTTGTTGATCTTCAAGTATGATTTTTGAATTTTTGTCACTCATTATTAATTTTCAATTGTTGAATATTAATTTCATCACCATCTTTATTTATAATCTCAATATTTTTAATATCTCTTCTAATTAATTCATCATCAAAATATAAATTTTGAAATTGAAGTAAATTTTCTGCTGAACTTAAATAATCAAATTCTAATTTTATTTTTTCAAAATCATTTTTTAAAACTCTGATATTTTCTTCTAAAATGAAAACTTCATCCTCAATTTTTTTTGTTGAGTTTTTAATAAATGCTGTAAATAAAATTAGAAACAGAACAGAAAAAATTATTAAAAATTTCTTCATAATTTATTTCCATAATTTTCAATTTCTAACAAATAGTTAAATTTTTCAAAAATATCTGTTTCAAATTCATAAAAATCTTTCTTTTTTACTACATATCTAAGTTTAGCTGACCTGGAGGATGCGTTTTCTTTTAATTCTTTTGCTGATGGGATAATCGGCTTTTTTGAAATAATATTAAATAATGTATCTGATTGTTTCACCTCAGGCATATATCTGGAGATACTTTTATTTTCCGACAAACTTTTAAAAAAAAATTTTACAATTTTATCTTCTAATGAATGAAAAGTTACAACTGCTAAAATACCATCCTTTTTTAAAATTTTTGAAGCAATTATTAGTCCATTGATTAATTCACTTATCTCTTTATTCACAAAAATTCTTAAAGCTTGAAAAACTTTTGTAGCACTATGAGTTTTAAAATTTTTTATTTTTTTTTGTTTTTTGAATTAATTTTACTAATATTTTTGTATCAATTTCTTTTTTAAATCTTTCTTTCTCGATATTGATAGCAATTTTTTTTGCTTCTTTTTCTTCCCCAAAAAATTTAAAAATTTTTTCTAATTCTTTAATGTCTAGTTTATTTATTACTTCTTTAGCTGAAAAATTATTCAATCCCATTTGCATATTAAGATCTCCATCAAAATTAAACGACAATCCTTTTGATGGATCTTTTATTTGAGTATAAGAAAAACCTAAATCAAATATCACTGCTTTTATTTCTTCATTTTGTAATTTAATATCATTTAATTGACTAAATTTTTTATTTTTGAAATAAAATCTTTGTTGAAATTTTTCTGAAATTTTATCTGCTAAGTTTTTTGAGTTAATATCTCTATCGATAGCTATTACCTTGGTATTTTCATATGATAGAATTTTTTTTGTATAGCCACCTTGACCAAAGGTACAATCAATAAATGTACCACCATGGTGAGGGGTAATAATGCTAATTATTTCATTCAGCAGTACCGGATAATGTTTTGGAGCATCCGATGCCATGGTGGCTTCCATTTATTTTCTTGAAGACCATTAATTTTTTTGTCTTCTTAAAAATGCGGGTATCTCAAGATCATCTTCTTCATTGTCATCATCAAATGATCCTAATAAATCATCAGAACTAGAGTTTTGAAAATCAGAGTTAAATAAATCTGGTTCATCAGTATCAACTCCAAATTCTTTAAGATTATTTGTTACTACTTGATCTTCTTCAGAACTATCCATTGCCTCTTGGGTAAAAGATTTTTCATCATCCTCTAAAGTATTTTCTACAATATTTTCTGCATCTTGATTTTTGAGGAGTTCTTCGTGATATTGATTGTTAACCTCATCAATTGATTCATTTGCAATTATATTATTTGTATTTTGTGAAATAACTTCATCTTCAAGTTTTAGAGCATTGGCTCCATGAGACACTGGATTTGAACTGTTATTTGAGAATGCAAAAGATGCTGTAGCTCCATTTCCTGCAAAATCTGAATATCCTGTATTTCTATTTTGAATTCTATGTACCATATTGATTACTGATTTTGACTCTGGCTGTTGACCATCTAATGATGTTGCAACTATAGATACTCTAATTTTGCCTTCTAATGATGTATCTGTTATTGCACCAATTATTACTTCAGCATCTGCTTCAACTTCAGATCTAATTTTATGTACTACTTCATCAACTTCAAATAGTTTAAGATCTTTTCCACCAGTTATATTTACTAGTAATCCTTTGGCGCCTTTAAGTGTATAATCATCGATGAGAGGATTACTAATTGCCAGTTCTGTAGCTTTCATAGCTCTTCCTTCTCCATCAGCCTCACCAGTACCCATCATTGCTTTACCCATTGATGCCATAACTGTTTCGACATCTGCAAAATCTAAGTTAATGATACCTGGCTTAACCATTAGGTCAGTTACACTTTGAACACCATGCATTAAAACATTATTTGAAAGATTAAAAGACTCCTCAAACGTAGTTTGTTCATTTGCAATTTTGAATAAATTTTGATTTGGAATCACTATTATTGTATCAACATGTTTTCTTAATTCCTCTAATCCAATTTGAGCTCTTTTCATTCTAGAAGGTCCTTCATATAAAAAAGGAAGTGTTACAACGCCGACTGTTAAAATATTTAGCTCTTTTGCTGCTCTAGCAATTACATGTGCTGCACCTGTTCCAGTGCCGCCTCCCATTCCTGCTGCTATGAATACCATATTGGCGCCTTGTAAAATATTTATGATTTCATTTAAAGACTCATCTGCAGCAGCTTGGCCAATATCAATTTTGGCACCTGCTCCCAAACCTTTGGTTAAATTTAAACCTATTTGAACTTTTGATTTTGCTTTACTATGCTTTAAGTCTTGTGCATCCGTATTTACAGCTATGAATTCAACACCTTCCATTCCATTATCGATCATTTCATTTATTGCATTTCCACCTGCGCCACCAACTCCCATGACTAAAAGTCTTGGTCTTAGCTCTTGAATTTCTGGTGTTTTAAAGTTAATTGTCATTTTATCCCCCATTATTTGTTTAATTGTTGCTCCCATTTAAGACTCGCACGATTCAAATTAGCTTTTTTTCTAGCGTTAGACTTAAATTTTTCAAAATTTGTTGGTTCCCATATTTGAAATGTTTTGCCCTGACCAACAAATAACATGCTATTTCTTATTTTTGCATGTTTTAATAATTTTGCTGTAAGTGAAATTCTTCCTTCACTGTCAAATTGTAAACTAATACTTTCAGATAATATAGATGTAGCAAAAAAATCTCTTTTTTCTTCAAATGGGTTTAAAGAGTCTATAGCGTTTGAAATTTTTTCAATTCTATCTTGTGGCCATGCTTCGATTGTTTGGTTATTAAATGACGGATAGCAAACTATTCCATTATATCCTAGATTAGATAAATAAGATCTAAAACTTGCAGGCACTGACACCCTTCCTTTTTTGTCCAATCTGTTTTCGTAGGTTGATAAAAACATAAACCATAAATTCCTTTATTCCCACATAATTGGGAATATATGGGATATTATGGGTTTTTTTAAATAGAGTCAATACTTACTATTTTTAACAATTTTGGTTAAAATTTATTACAAAAGTGAATCAAAACATGAACATTTAATAAATGAAGAATAAATAGGATAAAGCCAGATGAACTGTAAGCCGGGTTCTGTCATTTAAACTTACCATTTGTCTAGGCTTAAAATCACTTTTAAGCTCAAGCAACTAACCCTGATGACGAGCTAAAGATAGCTTTTAGTTTTTCAACAATGTCATCTCTACTTAGTCTTGCTCCCAGTGGGGTTTTCCAGCGTTCATTGTTACCAATAGAACCGGTGTGCTCTTACCACACCTTTTCACCCTTGCCTTGTTAAGGCGGTATATTTTCTGTGGCACTATCCCTAGGGTTGCCCCCGCCAGGTGTTACCTGGCACTGCATCTTTATAGAGTCCGGACTTTCCTCTTAAAATTAATTAAGCGATAAGTCGTTCATCTGGCGAATACAATTTATAATTTAATTTTAAAATTTCAAGTATAATAAATTATTATTTAAGGAGGTTTTTACTTATTATTAAACACTCTTTGTCAATTTTTCCATCAATTAAATCTTGTCTAAATTTTCTTTGAAATGCCTTAACAATATCTTTTTTATAAAATCTTGAATAACCAAATTTATATAAATTTTTGATGAAAATACTCTCATCTTTTGAACTAATTTTTTCTTTTCTATACTTTTTAATAATTTTTTCATTCATATTATGCCAGCTTGCTAAATTATTTTTAGCTAAGTATTTCCAGGGAAATTTTTCACCTGGGTCTTTTTTTCGATTAGGTGCTATATCTGAGTGTCCTAAAATATTTTTTTTATTAATTTTAAATTTTTTCATAAGATAATTAAGTAATTTTTTTAAAGAGAAAATTTGCTTTGCATTAAATTTTTTATAACCATTATCGTGTCCTGGATTTTGAATCTCAACTCCAATTGAATATTTATTTAACATATTATATTTACCCCATCTTGATTTTCCTGCATGCCAGGCTTCAAATAAATCTGGGACTAAATTTAATATTTCTCCATTATTTTTAATAAAATAATGTGAGCTAACTTTTGATTTTTGATTGCACAATTTTTTAATAGCATTAGATTGTTTTTTCATCCCAGTGTAATGGATAATAATAAATTTAATTAATTTATTGTTTCTTTTAAGTAAACTAAAATTTATTGAGTAATGTTTGATCAAATTTAGGCCTATTTTTAAGCTCATTTTTAATAAATACTTAATTTACATTATTTTCCAATATACTATAAGAAAACCAATGCATAAAAAATTTATAATAATACTAATTACAACTTTTACGTTAGTATGTAATTCTAACGCTGACTCTAATAATCAACTTTTGATAAAAAAGAACGAACCTACGGAAGTAAAGGATTGTTTTGAAAAAATTAATAGAGGAACTTTTGCATTCAATCAAGCTTTAGATGGTATTATTTTTAAACCAGTATCAAGTGTATACAAAAAACTACCTTCTCCAATTAAAACTGGGGTAAGCAATTCTCTAACTAATTTATCAAATCTTGTAACGATTCCGAATAATTTGTTACAGGGAAATTTGTCACTAGCAGGAGTTAATTCAGGAAGATTATTGATTAACACAACAGTAGGTATATTAGGAATTTTTGATGTTGCCCAACATTTGGGTATGCCAGAATATGAAAATGAGGATTATGGTCAATCATTAGCAACTGCTGGTGTTGGGCCTGGTTGCTATATTGTTTTGCCTGTTTTAGGACCGAGCACAGCTAGAGATACCGTTGCCTCCTTGGCAAATTTTATGGGTGGTGATGCTTGGTACAACATAACAGTTAGAAATAACACCCATCACGTAGATGATATTGATTACTATACCTCAAGAGTAACTGCTGGAGTTGACTTTAGGGCAAAGAATTATGATTCTATTGAAAATCTTGAAAAAAACTCTTTAGATTTTTATGCTTCAGTTAAAAGTTTATATCTTCAAGATAGACAACAAAAAATTCTTAACTCAAAAAAAATCATAAATACCCAAGATGATAGTGATTGGGAAGAAATCCAAAATTAAAAATCATATTAAAAAAAAATGAAAATAAAAAAAATTTTTATTACCATAATTATTTTTTTTCTAAGTTTAAGTAATGTTTTTTCAATGGAGCCTGATATTTTTGTTCAGTCAACTGTAAACCGAGCATCAGCAATATTGGGTGATAATTCTTCTAAAGAAAAAAAAATTGAGAAATTAAAGTCCATTGCTAATGAAACTGTAGATATTAAAGGCATAGGTCAATATACCCTTGGATCATTTAGAAAAACTCTAAATAATGAACAAAAAAAAATTTACAATAAGTTATTTAACAATTATTTTTTGATAAGTTTTTCAAGTAGGCTTGCTGAATATACAAATCCTGAAATTGATGTTTATGATAAAGAAATTTTAAATGAAAATTATACAATCGTTAATAGCTTGCTAAAAGCAACAAATGAAAGGCCACAAATAAAAATTGACTGGAGAATTTATACAAAAGATCCTGAAAATCCTCTAATTAGAGATTTAATTATAGAGGGATTAAGTTTAGCAAGAACACAAAAAGAGGAATTTTCATCAATAATTAATTCTAACGATGGTGATATAAAAGCATTATTTAAAGTTCTCGAAGATTTTTCTAATAATTAGATTTATTATTTGGTGGGCCCGCCAGGACTCGAACCTGGGACCAATACATTATGAGTGTACTGCTCTAACCAACTGAGCTACAGGCCCAAATCAATATTCTTTCTACTTTGTTTTTTATTTTTAATCAATCTAGTTTTTGACATGGTGGGCCGTGTTGGTTACGCTCCAACTACCCCTGCAATGTCAATGCAGTACTCTACTATTGAGCTAACGGCCCAAATCTAAATTTAACTTTCCAAAAAACTTTTTAATTGTTTTGATCTACTAGGATGTTTTAATTTTCTTAAAGCTTTTGCTTCTATCTGTCTTATTCTTTCTCTTGTCACTGAAAATTGCAAGCCAACTTCTTCTAGAGTATGATCTGTATTCATTCCAACTCCAAATCGCATTCTTAATACTCTTTCTTCTCTAGGAGTTAAGGTTGATAAAATTTTCGTTGTTGCCTCTCCTAAGTTTGACTTAATTGCTTGATCCATTGGATCTAAAGCTTTTGTATCTTCAATAAAATCACCTAGGCTGCTATCTTCTTCATCTCCCACAGGTTTTTCTAATGATACCGGTTCTTTAGAAATTTTTAAAACTTTTCTTACTTTATCTAATGGCATTCTTAACTTTTTTGCCAGCTCTTCTGGAGTAGCTTCTCTTCCAAATTCACTCAATATAAGTCTTTGAGTTCTTACAATTTTATTTATAGTTTCAATCATGTGTACTGGAATTCTTATTGTTCTAGCCTGATCCGCTATAGATCTTGTTATTGCTTGTCTAATCCACCAAGTTGCATAAGTTGAAAACTTATATCCTCTTCTGTACTCAAATTTGTCTACTGCTTTCATTAGACCAATATTACCTTCTTGAATTAAATCTAGGAATTGAAGTCCTCTATTGGTATATTTTTTTGCGATTGAAATAACCAATCTAAGGTTGGCTTCTACCATTTCTTTTTTAGCTATTCTTGACTCTTTTTCTCCCTTTTGAATTCTACTAACTAACTTTTTAAAATCAGTTACTGATATTCCAAGTTTATAGCTTATTTCTACTAATCTATTTCTAATATTTTTAAATTCATCTTTGTTTCTATTAAAAAATTGTTTCCAAATCTCATTTGTGTCTAAAAATTTTTTAAGATTAGGATTTATTTCGTTTCCAATGTAAAATTTAATAAATTCATTTCTTGGTATTTTCTGATTCATTGCTAATCTTAATAAATTTCCCTCTAAAGAAATAATTTTTTTATTTTCTATATAATGTTTTTGAACTAAATCTTCTAAAATTGATGGAGATAATTGAAGCGATTTAATATTTTCTAATATTCCATTTACAATTTTTTCGTAACTTTTTTCTTTAGTTGAGGAAAAACTTTCTGATTTCAATACACAGTCTAGTTTCTCTTTTTGAAGTTTAATTAATTTATTATACTCTTTTGTAAGTAAGTTTACCGTTTTTAAAACTTTAGGTTTAATTTCTGTCTCCATTGCTGCCAGAGTAGGATTAAAATCTTCATCCTCACTAGCAACATCATCCCCTTCATTATCTCCAGAACTTTTTTGTTTTGCACTTGAACCAGTGGACTCGTCCTCCATGTAATTTGTATCAATATCGATAATTTCTCTTACAAGTATTTCGTCATTTTGTAATTTTTGATTCCATTCAAAAAACTGTTGAGCAGTAATAGGACTTTGAGACAAAGCTATAAGCATAACATCTTTGCCCGCTTCAATTCTTTTAGCTATTGCTATTTCTCCTTCTCGAGAAAGCAGCTCAACACCACCCATCTCTCTTAAATACATTCTTATTGGGTCATCACTCTTCTCAATTGTTTTTCCTTCCTCTTTGGAAGAGCTATCTTTTTTTTTTAAAACTTTGAAATCTGACTTTTTTTCTACAAGAGCAACTTTTTCATCCAAAATATGTATAAAGGCCTGTGCTAAATTTTCGTCTGAAAGATTTCTTTTTCCTAAAGATTTATTCAACTCTTCATGAGTTATAAATCCTCTATGAGTCCCTCGACCCATTAATCTAGCAAATGATTTAGTAATAATTCTTTCCACGGCAATAAATTTGAAGAGTCTTATATAATGTCTAATCCACAAAAATCCATTATTAATTTGGCTTGATTAGTTGAGATTCTGCTTTTTTTTGAGTTCTTTTAGCTCATTAAATGTGGTCTCGCTCATGTCAACTGAGAACTTCGATTCTAATTCTTGAATTCTAAACTCAAGATCATAATTCATAAGGTCTCTCGAAATATCCTCTAATAACTCCATAGTTTTTTGATCATCACCAGCTTGATTTTTAAGTATATGTTTGATGGGTGCAAATTTATTTATTTTTTCTAATAATTGATCATCTAATTTTAAATTTCCAATTGTAATTTGCTCTCCAGATTTCAGCTTCTCAATTATTAGTTCAAATATTTTTTTATTAACTCCAGTAAATAATTTAATATTTTCAATTAAATGTATGTTTGCTTGTAACAAATTTAAATTATTCATTACTAAATATAATAAAGAAAACTCTTTAAGTTCTACACCAGTTAGTGATTGGCTATCGTTAAAATACTTCTTGGTTGTATCTAGAGATTTCGTTCTTTTAACAAAAAACTTTTTATTATTTTGATTAGAATGAGGTGTTAATTCTGAAATTTTTTCTAAAAAATATTCTAATACATATTTTTTTATAAAATCATCTTTAATTGTATTGGCAATATTTCTCAATTTTTTTTCAAAAATTGCCAATGAAGAAGGATTATTTTCTGTTTGTTTTTTATAATGACTAAAAATAAATTGATGAATAGATAACTTACCTTGTTTAGTAAAATCAATGAAATTAGATTTACCATTTTTATTAACATAACTGTCTGGGTCTTCCTTATCTGGTAAAAATAAAAATGAAATTTGTTTTTCAGGTTTTAATTCTTTAATAGAATTCTCTGCTGCTCTTAGTGCTGCTTTATAACCACTTTCATCACCATCAAAACAAATAATGATATCATCAAAAAATTGGTTGAGAGTTAAAATTTGTTTATCTGTCAAAGAGGTTCCAAGGTTTGCAACTACATTGTCGACTCCATTTTTACTTAAACCAACTACATCCATATAACCTTCAACTAAATAAATGTGATCTATTTTGTTAGAAAGTTTTCGAGCTACATCTAAATTATATAAGTTGGATCCTTTTTTAAAAAAATTTGTTTCAGGTGAATTTATATATTTAGCTAAATAGTCTTGATTTTCAATTATTCTTCCGCCTAATGCTATTGGTTGGCCTGAAATGTTATTAATTGGGAAAATTAATCTACCTCTAAATCTTTCAACAAATATTTTATTTTTTTCATCCAAGTAAAACAAACCAGTTTCAGCTAAAGTTTGCTCACTATAATTACCTCTTAATTTGTCAAAGAAATTTGGATTTTTTTCTATATATCCAATTTTAAATTTTTTAACTTCTTCTTTAGTTAAAGATCTATTTTTTAAATAATCTCTTGCAACAGAATAGCTTTCATTTTTTAATAATTCATTATGGTAAAAATCTACATATTGACTAAAAATAGATTGGTACTCTTTCCACTTTTTTTCTCTTTCTTCGTCTTGTTTTGAAAACAAGTAAGGTTGCATCCCAGCTAATTGAGCCAAATGTTTAACTGCTTCTCCAAATTTAAAATTTTGGGTTTTCATTACAAAGTCAAAAATATTTCCATGTTCAGATGTTGCAAAACAATGATAAAATTCTTTTTCATCATTAACTGTAAATGAAGGTGTTTTTTCATTTTTAAAAGGAGATAAACCAACGTACTCTTTGCCTCTTTTCTTTAATGCAACAAATTTTGATACAACAGTCGAAACTTTTAACCTTGTTTTAATTTCATCAAGATATTCTTTAGGATATTTCATTAGCTGTTTAACAATTCTCTAATCAAAGGACCTGCTTTTGCAAAATCAATCTCATCAGAATGTAATTTTTTTAATTCTCCCATTACTTTACCCATATCTTTAATTGAACTTGCGCCAAGTCTAGAAATTATCTCTCCACATATTTTTTTTGTTTCTTCTTCACCTAACTGTTTGGGCAGAAATCCAGTTAAAATATCATACTCATTTTGTTCAACTTCTAACAAATCCGATCTGTTATTTTTTTTGTAAATTTCTATCGATTCGGTTCTTTGTTTAACCATTTTTTTTAAAAGCTTTTTAATATCATCATCATCTGTTTCTTTTTTGTTAGGGCCAGATCTGTTCGAAATATCCAAATCCTTTATTGAAGATAAAATTAACCTATAAGTTGATATTTTTGATTTATCTTTAGCTTTTAAAGCATTTTTGTATTCAGTTTCTATTGTTTCTTTTAAAGGCATATTTTTTAATCTACTTCAAACATATAAATCTTCAAAAGAAAAATTGTTTTTTTACAATTTTATAATACATCTCTGTTGCGATAATAAATCAATTATTGTATTAACCTTTAACTTATGAGTTGTAATTGAACAAAAAAGCAAAAAAAACAAACTCAAAAAATTCACAATTTAATACAGGCGTTTTAGTTCTAGAAAACAAAAAGGTTTTTAAAGGGATTGGAATTGGCTATCAAGGAAAAGCAACTGGTGAGGTTTGCTTTAACACTTCTTTAACTGGGTACCAAGAAATTATTTCTGATCCTTCCTACGCGGGTCAGATTATTAACTTTACATTCCCACATATTGGTAATGTTGGAACTAACAAAGAGGATGTTGAGTCTGACAAAATCTGGACTAGAGGTGTAATATTTAATTCTGAAATAACCTCTCCTTCGAATTATAGAGCATTTTTACATTTAGATGCATGGCTCAAAAAAAATAAAATTGTTGGAATTACAGGACTTGATACTAGAAGTTTAACAAACTTTATTAGAGATAAAGGAGCGCCCAAGGGAACAATTTCTTATTCAAAAAATGGAAAATTTAATGTTAGCAAATTAATAAACTCAACAATTAAATGGAGTGGATTAAAAAATCTCGATCTTGCAGAGACTGTAACAACATCAAAAAACTATATTTGGAAAGGCCTTAAAACTTGGAAGAAAAAAACAGGATATAAAAAAAATACAAAAAATTATTTTCATGTTGTTGCAATTGATTATGGAATAAAAAAAAATATTTTAAGATATTTTTCAGACTTCAAATGTAAAGTAACAGTTGTTTCTTGCAAAACTTCTGCGGAAAAAATATTAGATCTTAAACCGAATGGAATATTTTTATCCAATGGTCCTGGCGATCCCTCTGCAACAGGAAAATATGCAATTGAAATACTTAATAAATTAATTAAAAAAAATTTACCTATATTTGGGATTTGTTTGGGTCACCAAATTTTAGCATTAGCCTTGGGTGGAAAAACAAAAAAAATGAAGTTAGGACATAGAGGTGCAAACCATCCTGTCAAAAATTTAGTCCATGATAAAGTTGAAATCACCAGTCAAAATCATGGTTTCATAGTAGTTGAAGAAACTTTGCCAAAAAAAATTGAAGTAACTCATAAATCTCTTTTTGATAATACCATTGAAGGAATAAGACTTAAAAACAGACCAATATTTTCGGTGCAATATCATCCAGAGTCAAATCCTGGACCACAGGATAGTGTTTACCTGTTTCAAGAATTTATTAACAACATGAAAAAAAATGCCAAAAAGAAAAGATATTAAAAAAATATTAGTTGTAGGAGCTGGACCTATTATCATTGGTCAAGCTTGCGAGTTTGATTATTCAGGTACACAGGCTTGTAAGGCATTAAAAGATGAGGGTTACAAAGTAATTTTAATTAATTCAAATCCCGCAACTATCATGACCGATCCTGATGTTGCTGACAAAACTTATATTGAACCAATTACTTTAGAGGTTTTAGAAAAAATTCTTAAAAAAGAGAAACCAGATGCAATTCTACCAACTATGGGTGGTCAGACTGCGCTCAATCTTGCAATGGAGGCGGAGAAAAAAGGAGTTTTAAAAAAATATAAGATCGAACTAATAGGTGCAAACTCCAAGGCAATTGCTAACGCAGAGGATAGGAAGAAATTTAGAAAAAATATGATTGATATTGGCTTAGATTTACCTAAATCTGAAATTGTAAACAATATTAAACAAGCGTCTAAAGTTTTAAAGAAAATTGGTCTTCCTGCAATTATAAGACCTGCATTTACGCTTGGAGGTCTTGGTGGTGGTATAGCTAAAAATAAAATAGACTACCTTAAAATAATTAAAAGTGGGCTTCACGAGTCTCCAGTTAGTCAAGTATTAGTTGAAGAATGTTTAGAGGGCTGGAAAGAATTTGAAATGGAAGTGGTTAGGGATAAGAAAGACAACTGTATAATTATTTGTTCTATCGAAAATATTGATCCAATGGGAATACATACTGGTGACTCAATTACAGTTGCCCCTGCTCTAACTCTAACCGATAAAGAATATCAAGTGATGAGAAATGCATCAATTGCATGTTTAAGAAAAATTGGAGTTGAGACAGGAGGATCAAATGTTCAATTTGCTATCAATCCAAAAAATGGCCGAATGGTTGTAATTGAAATGAACCCAAGAGTTTCGAGATCATCTGCACTTGCTTCTAAAGCAACTGGATTTCCAATCGCTAAAGTCGCAGCAAAATTGGCAGTTGGCTATACTTTGGATGAATTAAAAAATGAAATAACAAAAGTTACTCCTGCTTCATTTGAACCAAGTATCGATTATGTAGTTACTAAAATTCCAAGATTTACTTTTGAAAAATTTTCAACTTCTCCTGCAACATTAGGTACTTCAATGAAATCTGTGGGTGAGGCAATGGCAATTGGAAGAAACTTTAAGGAGTCACTTCAAAAGGCTTTAGTTTCATTAGAAACTGGTTTTTCTGGTTTAGATAGAATTTTCAATTTAAATAAAAAACAAATTGAAAAAAAACTTAAAGAAAATATCCCAAATAAAATCTTATTAGTCGCTGAGGCAATTAGAAAAAAAATGAATATCAAAAGAATTTACAGTTTATCTAAAATTGATCCCTGGTTTTTACACCAAATTGCCGAAATAGTTGATGAAGAAATAAAGATTAAAAACAAAGGACTTCCTAAAAATTTTGTAGAATTTAATAGAATAAAATCAATTGGGTTTTCTGATAAAAAATTATCTGAATTATCTAATCTATCTGAAAATGTTGTAAGAAGAAAAAGATCAGCAATAAAAGTAATGCCTGTATACAAAAAAGTAGATACTTGTGCTGCTGAATTTAAGTCTTTCACTCCATATATGTACTCAACATATCAAAGAAACTTTTCAGTCAATTCTGAATGTGAGGCTGAACCTTCAAATAAGAAAAAAATTATCATTCTTGGAGGAGGGCCAAATAGAATTGGTCAAGGTATTGAGTTTGATTATTGCTGTTGTCAGGCTAGTTTTTCTCTAAAAGCTGTGGGTTTTGAGACAATTATGGTTAATTGTAATCCTGAAACTGTTTCAACAGATTATGATACAAGTGATCGATTATATTTTGAACCACTTAAAGAAGAATATGTTTTCAATATAATTAAAAAAGAGCAAGAAAAAGGAAACTTAATTGGAATAATTGCACAATTCGGTGGACAAACTCCAATTAAATTAGCAAAATTTTTACATGAAAATAAGTTACCAATACTAGGCACACAATATACTTCTATTGATTTAGCTGAAGATAGAGATCGATTTAGAAATTTATTAAATAAGTTAAAATTAAAACAAGCAGAAAGTGGTATAGCCAAAAATTTTAATCAAGCAATTAAAATTGCAGATAAAATTGGCTTACCATTGATTGTTAGACCCTCTTACGTTTTAGGTGGAAGAGCAATGGAAATTGTTCATGAAAAAAATAAATTAAAAAAATTTGTAATAGAAGCTTTTAAAGCTGCTGAAGATAATCCAATACTTATAGATAAGTTCATTAATCATGCAATGGAAGTTGATGTAGATGCATTATCTGATGGGAAGGATGTTTATGTAGCAGGAATAATGCAGCACATTGAAGAAGCTGGTATTCATTCTGGAGACTCTGCTTGTAGTTTGCCTCCAATTTCAATTAAACCATATCTTATTAAAGAAATTGAAAATCAAACAAGAAAATTGGCTTTGGCATTAAAAGTTAAAGGATTTATGAATATTCAATTTGCCATTAAGAAGGATAAAATATATGTCATTGAGGTTAATCCTAGAGCAAGCAGGACAGTTCCTTTTGTTTCTAAAGCTAAAGGCTTGCCTCTTGCTAAAATTGCTTCAAAAATAATGGCTGGAGATAAATTATCGAAATTTGATTTAAAAAATAAATCAAAAGGCATGTATGCCGTGAAAGAAGCTGTTTTCCCTTTTAATAAATTTCCTAATAGTGATTTACTTTTAGGTCCTGAAATGAAATCTACTGGGGAAGTAATGGGATTTGATAAAGATTTTGGTATGGCTTTTGCCAAAAGTCAAATTGCAGCTGCCAACTCACTACCAAAAGTAGGATTGGCTTTCATATCTTTAAAAAATGCCCACAAAGATGAAGGAATTAGTTTAGCAAGAGAGCTTATAAGATTGAAATTTAAACTTTGCGCAACAAAAGGTACAGCTGAATATATAAGAAAATTTGGAATGAAATGTAAAATAATTAACAAAGTAAGTGGCGGCTCACCACATATCGTTGACGTTTTAGACGCCAAAAAAATTGCTCTAGTTATTAATACTGGAGGTGGCAATAAAACTTTTCGTTTAAGTGATGCTATTGCTTTGAGACGAGCTACTTTAAAAAATAAAGTTCCTTATTGTACAAATATGTCAACTGCTTATGCTTGCTTGGAGGCAATTAAATCTCTCAAAACAAAAAAATTAGAAGTAACCTCTCTTCAGGATATAAATTAATTAAATTCAATTTACAGTTGATAAATAAAGTTCTCTCCAAAGTTGAATTAATAAAACCCAAAAAGGTAAATTTAATCATTGTTATATATTTAAATTTTTTATTAAATATAGAAAAATTTATGAGTTCAGAACTTCACAAATATATTGAAAATGCAATCGACAAAAAGCAAGATTTATTTGATGCAGAGGTTTTGGATTTTCCAAATAATAAAAAGATAGATAATTCTAAAAACTTAAAATTAAAAATTAACGATCATTGGAACATAAATGACAATGCTAATAACGATCAATTAAAAGCTGTAACTGGAATTTGTTTTACATTAGTTATTTTAACTTTAATTGGATTATTTACGAATCTTGCTGTGTTCTAATCAATAGTTTTATTAATTAATCCACTCTCCAATCTGTTGGGAATGAAACATAATTAACTTGTATGCAACGTCTTTCTTTTGTAATTTTTTTCTTCTCCATTCCATGCCACGTATTAGGACCGCTTGTAAATAAATACCCATAATTATGCTTATAGGGGACTGTTTTAACTTTTTCTAACTTAGTATTATAAAAATCAGTTCCTAAATCCTCAGATTCATTTGTTTTATTAACAAAAATTAGACCTGACATTAATTTTTCTTTAATATCACAATGTGGTTTAAGCCAAAATCCCTCTCTGTCACAAATTACTTCAACTCTAACATATGAATTAGATAAATCTTTTTTAATCATTTTAGAGATTATTTTATAAGTTTCTTTTGACTGAAGTTCTTTAATAAAATTTACCAAATTAGGAAATTGCGAGGCATTATCTTTATTTATAAAACATCTAAATTTTAAAGCTTTACCTCCTGATGCAATTCCCTCTCTAAATTCAGACGCCCCTCCATCAATTGCTCTTGTTCCATCATATGACAAATTATATTTGCTCACGTCCGGTATATCTGTATTAATTATTTCATTTATTTGCTCATCAGTCAAAGCATTGTTGTATTCCCAATGATCAAATGGAAATTCATGTTTTTTTGATTTATTTAAAATTGAATTAATAAAGCTCATAATTTTTTATTTTTTCCTTTATATATCTTGATATTCTATCTGTTTCATTAAGTTTTTCATAATTCCAATTTTCAACTGAATTACTCAAGTCTTTAATTATATTTAAAGATTTAAATAATTCAAAAAATTTTATAAATCTCTTGTTTTTTTTAACTGGTGTCATTTGTGCTACATAAATTGGTTTTCCTGTAATAGCTGACTCAGAAATCATTGAGGTAGAGTCACAGGTTACAACTATATAATTTGATAGTTTTAATGATGAAAGATATGCTTTTTTATCAACTTCAGTAATTATAATTTGATTTTTATCAAAATAATCCTTTGCTAAATCAATTATCTTTTTAGGTGTTCTCATTGAAGGAATGAATATTAACTGAAAACCTTTATTGATAAAATTTTCATTAATTTTTGAAAATATTTCTTTGATAGTCTTTTCATCATAATCGTAGTATTTATTCGGTCCTCCTACAATCAATGTAACTAACTTTTCTTTGGTAATTCGGGATTTTAAGTAATTAATATTTTGATCTAATTCTTCATTTCTTAAATAATGAATTGCGCCTTTGCTAGTAATGACATTTTCACCATTTATTCCATCATGTTCAGGAATTACAACAAAATCAAAGTTATCTAATGAAATTTTTGGATCTTGAATATGAATATTTATTATTTTTTTTCCAAATTTTTTCTTTAAATATATAGAAGGAATAACACTTTTTCTTCCACAAGAAATGACAATATCAAACTTTTCTTTAATCTTGTTTTTAAATACAAAAGATTGCACTGGAGATATTTTTGGGGGAATTAGTTTCCAAAAATTGTTAAGTTCAATTTTTTCGTGTATAAAATCTATGTCTAATGCTTTTGCGAGACCCTCTACTTGGCTAATCATGCCATGCATTCCCTCAGTCAATAATATCCCTTTTAATTTAGTCATTAATCACTATATAGCTTTCATATGAGTCAAAATCCAACTAAACACACAAAAGTGTTAATAATTGGATCTGGTCCTGCTGGATATACTGCTGCTGTTTATGCAGCACGAGCTATGTTAAATCCTATTTTAGTATATGGATCAGAGCCAGGTGGACAATTAACTACAACAACGGATGTTGAAAATTACCCGGGTTTTGCAGATGTAATTCAAGGTCCATGGTTGATGGATCAAATGAAAGATCAGGCTAAGGCAGTTGGTACTGAAATGATAGAGGATCATATAGGATCTGTAAATTTAAAATCTACACCTTTTGAAGCTACTGGAGATAGTGGTCAAAAATATACCGCTGACAGTATAATAATTTCTACAGGAGCTCAGGCAAGATGGTTAAATATAAAATCGGAACAAGAATTTAGAGGGTTTGGTGTCTCTGCTTGTGCAACTTGTGACGGTTTCTTTTTTAAAAATAAAGAAGTGGCTGTTGTTGGTGGTGGAAACGCAGCTGTTGAAGAGGCAATCTTTTTAACTAAGTTTGCATCAAAAGTTAAATTAATTCATAGACGAGATAGTTTACGAGCTGAAAAAATGCTTCAGAAAAAATTAATGGAAAACAAAAAAATTGAAATAGTATGGAACTCTATTGTTGAAGATGTAGTTGGAGATAATAAGCCTAAAAATGTTAAAGGAATTAAAATTAAAAATTTAAAAACTAATAAAGTAGAAGAAATTAAATTAGATGGATTATTTATAGCAATAGGCCATGACCCAGCAACTCAGCTATTTAAAGACCAATTAAAAATGGATAAGGAAGGTTATTTAATTACTAAGCCTGATTCTACTGAAACTAATGTCCCTGGTGTTTATGCAGCTGGAGATGTTAAAGACAAAACATTCAGACAAGCTGTAACAGCTGCCGGCATGGGATGTATGGCTGCACTTGAGGCTGAAAAGTTCTTATCTCACTAAGTTAAGACAAGCTCTCACAAAAAGATTTAATTCTATCCATTGCTTTTTTTAAGTTTTCCATCGAAGTAGCATATGAAATTCTAAAATAACCTTCTAGACCAAAAGCAGAGCCTTGGACAACTGCAACATTTTCTTTTTCTAGCAATTTTTTTACAAAATCACTATCTGTTTTAAGTTTTGTTTTCTTATTTAATAAACCTTTACAACTTGGAAATACATAAAATGCGCCATTAGGCGTAAGACAGTTTATTCCTTTAATATTGTTTAAACTTTTTACAACAAAGTCTCTTCTTTCTTTAAAGGCATTTGATCGTTCTTGAATAAAATCTTGTGATCCATTTAAAGCTTCTACAGCTGCTGCTTGACTTACTGAAGATGGATTTGAAGTTGATTGTGACTGAATTTTACCAATAGCTTTAATAATATCTTTTGGGCCAGCTGCATAACCAATTCTCCAACCAGTCATTGCATAAGATTTACTAACCCCATTCATCGTTAATGTCCTATCTTTTAACTTAGATATTTGTGCAATCGTAAAGAAATTAAAGTTATCATATCTTATGTGTTCGTATATATCGTCACTCAAAATATGAACTTTTTTATTTTTAATTAATACTTTAGCTAAATCCTCTATTTCATCCTTTGTATAACCAGCTCCAGTTGGATTTGATGGTGAATTTAAGATTAACCATTTAGTCTTTTTAGAAATAACTTTCTTTAGTTTATTGGCAGTTAATTTAAACCCGTCCTTTTCCTCACACTTAACTACATTTGGTTTACCTCCAGCTAACAAAACCATATCAGGATAAGACACCCAAAAGGGTGCAGGAATAATTACTTCATCACCTTTATTTAGAGTTGCCATAAAAGCATTATATAAAACTTGTTTTCCACCAGTCCCAACTGTTATTTGTTCTGTTGTAAAATCTAAGTTGTTTTCTCTTTTAAATTTTTTAACAATTGCTTTTTTTAAAGCTGGTGTTCCATCGACTGCAGTGTATTTGGTGTCCCCATCTTTTATAGCTTGTATTGCTGCATCTTTAATATTGTCCGGAGTATCAAAATCTGGCTCTCCTGCTCCAAGACCTATAACATCCTTTCCAGCTGCTCTTAATTCTCTTGCTTTTTGAGTTACAGCAATTGTCGGTGATGGTTTAATTCTTTTTAAACTGTCTGATATTATGCTCATTGAAATATAAATTAATTCTACTACGTTCTTTAATATATGGAAAATACTTATCAAGATTTAATTACAGAAATTCAGAGTAAAAATCCAAAAATCAGTGGAAAACTTGAGGGTGGTAAAAAATTTAAAATTAAATCTGATTTCAAGCCTGCTGGTGATCAGCCCGAAGCAATTAAAAGATTAGTTAGTGGAGCTAATAAAGAGGAATTTAATCAGGTATTACTAGGCGTGACTGGTTCGGGAAAAACATTTACTATGGCAAAAGTAATCGAGGCAACTAACAGGCCCGCATTAATTTTAGCACCAAACAAAACTCTTGCTGCTCAGCTCTATGGTGAAATGAAAACTTTCTTTCCTGATAATGCTGTTGAATATTTCGTGTCTTATTATGATTATTACACCCCAGAGGCATACGTTCCAAGATCTGATACTTACATCGAAAAAGAAGCATCAATAAACGAACAAATAGATAGGATGAGACACTCAGCTACAAGATCGCTTCTTGAGAGGGATGACGTCCTTATCGTCGCCAGTGTTTCTTGTATTTACGGTTTGGGATCTGTTGAAGCATACAGCAAAATGACACTTACGCTTCAAAAAAATTATGATTATAACAGGGAACAAATTATCAAATCATTAGTTGCTCTTCAGTATAAACGAAATGATCAAAATTTTTATAGAGGCACTTTTAGAGCTCGTGGAGAATATTTAGAAATTTTTCCATCTCACTTGGAAGATAGAGCTTGGAGATTAAGTTTATTTAGAGACAAATTAGAAAAAATTGAAGAATTTGATCCACTAACGGGTGATCAAATAAGAGAATTAAGTTTGGTTAAAGTTTATGCAAATAGTCATTACATCACTCCGAAACCAACCGTAGAACAGGCAATCATAAACATAAGAAAAGAATTAGAATTAACTTTAAAAAAACATAGGGCTGAAAATAAATTACTTGAGGCTCAAAGATTAGAAGAAAGAACCAAATTTGATCTTGAAATGATTGAGGCAACCGGTTCATGTGCTGGTATTGAAAATTATTCTAGATTTTTATCTGGTAGAAAACCAGGAGAACCACCTCCTACTCTTTTTGAATACTTCCCAGATAATACACTTATTTTTGTTGATGAATGTCACGTAACAGTTCCACAATTAAATGGAATGTATAAAGGAGATAGGTCTAGGAAAAGTACTTTAGCAGAATATGGATTTAGACTTCCATCTTGTATGGACAATAGGCCGTTAAAATTTGAGGAATGGGATTTAATGAGAACACAGACTGTATTTGTATCTGCAACACCTGGGCCATGGGAATTGAAACAAACAAAAGGTAAATTTGTTGATCAGGTTATAAGACCTACAGGATTAATTGATCCACCAGTTGAAATAAGACCTGCTAAAAATCAAGTAGATGATTTAATGCATGAGTGCAAAAAAGTGATTGAAAATAATCATAGAGTTTTAGTTACTACTCTCACAAAAAAAATGGCTGAAGATTTAACAGAATATCTTCATGAAAACGGAGTTAAAGTTAGATATCTTCATTCAGACATCGATACTCTTGAAAGAATTGAAATCATGAGGGATTTAAGAATGGGAGTTTTTGATGTCCTTGTTGGTATCAACTTATTAAGAGAAGGTTTGGATATTCCAGAATGTGCGTTAGTAGGAATTCTAGATGCAGATAAGGAAGGTTTTTTAAGATCTGAAACCTCCTTAATACAAACAATAGGAAGAGCGGCTAGAAATATTGATGGTAAAGTTATTTTGTATGCAGATAAAGAAACTAAAAGTATTAAAAAAGCTATGCAAGAAACTGACCGAAGAAGATCAATTCAACTTGCATATAATAAAAAACACAAAATAGATGCAAAAACTGTTAAAAAAGAAATTAGTGATATTTTAGAAAGTGTTTATGAAAAAGATTATGTAAAGATAAGTGAAGGATCTAATATTGGTGGTAATCTAAAGAAACATCTTAAAGCTTTAGACAAAAAGATGAAAGAGTCTGCTTCAAACCTTGAGTTTGAAGAAGCTGCCAAAATTAGAGATGAAATTAGAAAATTACAAAGCACTGAACTTGAAATAACTTTAAACCCCAAGATTAGACAGTATGATGTAAAAAATAAGATTTACCCAAAAGGTAGATCTACTCTAGGTATGCCTGGTACAAAAGTTACAAAAAAAAGGGATAAAAAGTGGAAGCACGGAAGATAATAATTACTGGTGGAGCTACAAGAATAGGTGCAGCGATTGCTGAAAAATTATCAGGTCCAAATAAAGAAATTATCATTCATTACAATCAATCAAAATCTAAAGCAGAAAGATTAAAAAAAACATTACAAAAATTTGGAACAATAGTTCATTTGGTAAAAGGTAATTTGAGTAAAGAAAGAGATATTCATAAAATAATTAAGTTCTCAAAATCAAAAATGAAATTTTTTGACTGTTTAATAAACAATGCCTCATTATTTGAGAATGATAGATTAGAAAATTTTAGCTCTAGCAGCTGGGAAAAACATATTTCTACAAATCTTAAAGCCCCTGCTCTTTTATCAAAAGAGTTTTCAAAAAATGTCAGAGGCAAAAATAACAATATTATCAATATAATTGATCAAAGAGTATTTAAGCTTACTCCGTATTTTTTTTCATACACATTAAGTAAAACTGGTCTTTATACTTTAACTAAAACGAGTGCGATGAGCCTTTCACCTAACATAAGAGTTAATGGGATAGCGCCTGGACCAACAATCAAAAATAAAAGGCAATCTGAAAAACATTTCAAAAATCAATATTTAGCTACACCACTCAAACAACAAGTTAATGTTGATGAGATTTCTAATGCAGTTGACTTTTTTATAAAAAACAGCTCTATTACAGGTCAGGTTTTAGCAATAGATAGCGGTCAAAGCTTAAATTGGCAGACACCAGATATAATTAAAGGCAAAGAATGAAAAGAAATAATCTCAAAGTTGTAAAAATAGATAAAAACAAAAGCTTATTTAATTATGAGAAAAAAATTCTAATTAATGAACTTATTTTAGATTTAAAGCTCGGCTATTATGATTTTGAGAAAGAGAAAGCACAAAAAGTAAAATTTGGTTTGGAAATTGATTATCAAGATAAAAAGCCATCAAATGATAAAGATCTTAGATCAATAGTAAATTACGCAACTATTGTAAAATTGATTAAAAAACTTATAAAAAAAAAGCATTATAATTTCCTAGAAACTTTAGCTGAGGCTGTTTTTAATGAACTATTTAAGGATAAAAGGATTGGCAAAATAATGTTAAAAATTGAAAAAATGGAAATTTTAAAAGAATGTTCGTCAGTTGGTATACAAATTACCAAAAAAAGAAGTCATGATAAGTTCTGAAGTTGGAAAAGAAGTAATTAAGAAAGAACTCCCTTTAATACCTAAGCTACCTGGTGTTTACCGAATGTTAAATAATAAAGGAGATATACTTTATGTTGGGAAGGCTAAAAATTTACCTAATAGACTTAAAAGTTATGTGGCAGAAAAAAACCATATTATCAGAACTGAAAGAATGCTATCTCAAACAAGAAGGTTGGAAATTACTACAACTTCTAATGAGAGTGAAGCTTTATTGCTTGAAGCAAACTTAATCAAAAAACATAAACCAAAATTTAATATTCTTTTAAGGGATGATAAGTCTTTTCCATTTATCTTTATTGGTAACAAAGATAAATGGCCACAGATTAAAAGACATAGAGGAAAAAAAACTAAAGAAGGTTTTTATTTTGGCCCTTTTGCATCTGCTGGTTCAGCTAATTGGACGATTAAAATGATTCAAAAAATATTTCATTTAAGAGTTTGTGATGATACAGTTTTTAAAAATAGAGAACGTCCATGTATCTTGTACCAAATCAAAAGATGTTCAGGGCCATGCGTGGGTTATGTTGAAAAGAGTGAGTATAAAAAGACTGTTGATGATGCAATTGAATTTGTATCTGGTAAATCAAGAAAAATACAGAAAAGTCTTTCAGACCAAATGGAAAAAGCAAGTGAGGATTTAGATTTTGAAAAAGCAGTAATTTTAAGAGATAGAATAAAGTCATTAAACATTATTCAGTCATCTCAAAGAATTAATGAGGCAAATTTAATTGAGGCAGATGTAATCGCTGGCTATAAAGAATCTGGCAAAACTTGTATTCAGGTTTTCTTTTATCGTTCTAAACAAAATTGGGGTAATCAAGCATTTTTTCCCAAACATGACCCAGATGAAAAATTAGGTGAAATATTAAATTCATTTGTTTCACAATTTTATGAAAATAAAAGTGTTCCTTCATCGATAATTTTATCTGAAGAAATTAAAGAAAAAACTTTAATTGAAAAAACTCTTTCTAAAAAGGAAGATAAACAAATAAACATTTCAATTGCAAAAAAAGGATCAAAATTAAAAGTAGTTAATCAGGCCATTAAGAATGCAAAAGACAGTTTAAATAGAAAACTTTATGAAAGTCAGAATAATAGAGAATTATTTGATGCTGTTGCAAGTAAATTTAATCTTGAAACAAACATTAATTTAGTCGAAGTTTACGACAATAGTCATATTCAAGGAACTAATAGTGTCGGTGCATTAATTGCATATGGTGATGAAGGTTTTATAAAAAAAAGATATAGAAAATTTAATATAAAGGTTCAAAAAAATGAACAAGATGACTATGGAATGATGAGAGAGGTTTTAAACAGAAGATTTAAAAGAGCTATACAGGAGAAAGATAATTATCTTACTTTTCCTGACTTAGTTCTTGTTGATGGAGGTAAGGGACAATATTCTGTTGCTAGAGAAACTTTAAATGAGCTGGGACTTCACGATTTACCAATAATTGCTATTGCAAAAGGGAAATTCAGAAATAGCGGAAATGAAACATTCTTCCACAGTGGTAAAGAATTTAAATTTGCAAAAAATGACCCTACTTTGTTTTTTTTGCAAAGAATTAGGGATGAATCTCATCGATTTGCTATCAGTGCTCATAGAGCAAAAAGAAAAAAGGGTATTAGCAAATCTTTACTTGATCAAATTGAGGGCATTGGTTCTATTAGAAAAAGGTCATTATTAAACCATTTTGGTTCAGCGAGAGCTGTAGAGTCAGCAAGTTTAGATGAGATAAAATCAGTTGAAGGTGTAGAGGAAAAAGTTGCAAAAAAGATATATAATTTCTTTCATGAGTAAAAAATATGCTTAGAAAAATACCTAATATACTTACGGTAGGGAGAATTTTAATTGTTCCATTTTTTGTTTTAGCATTTTATTTGCCAGGTTTTTATGGGGACCTAACTGCTTTGATACTGTTTATCGTTGCTTCATTTACTGATTTTTTAGATGGAATGTTGGCAAGATTACTTGGTGAAGAATCTAAGCTTGGTGAATTATTAGATCCAATCGCTGATAAAATTATTGTAGCGACTGCTCTTATTCTATTAGTGATGGACGGTACTATTCGCCACTATGAAGTGATTGCTGCAATAATTATTTTAACAAGAGAAATTTTAATTTCAGGCTTAAGAGAATTTTTAGCTAAGGGTAGAATTAAGCTTCCGGTATCTAACCTTGCAAAATTAAAAACTGTTTTGCAAATGGTATCTATTGCTCTTTTATTGTCAGGAGATACAGGAAACAAAATCATTAATTTTCAAGATTATAATGCTCAAACAATTGGAATTGTATTATTATGGCTTTCTGCAGCCCTGACACTTTTTACAGGTTACGAATATATGAGAAAAGGAATAGATCATGCTATTTCTGAAGATAATAAAGATTAAGCAGCTTTTTTCTTTTTTACTAAAACTTGATAACTTTCATTTAAGTCAATTATTGTTTTACAGACTTTAAATTTATAATCAGAAATGCAAGACACCGGCGTAACTTCTGCTGCTGTACCTGTTAAAAAACATCCCACAAAATTTGAGAGTTCCTCGGGACTAATTTTTCTTTCATGAACTTTAATGTTTTTAGATTTAGCTATTTCAATTACAGTTCTTCTTGTAATGCCATCCAAAAATGAATCTGGGATTGGTGTGTGCAGTTCGCCATTTTTATCTTTAAAAAAAATATTAGCTCCAGTTGCTTCAGCAACATTTCCTTCGTGATCAAGCATTAGTGAGTCAGTATAACCTTGTTTTTCTGCTTCATGTTTTGAAAGAGTGCAAATCATATAAAGTCCAGATGCTTTTGTATCCCAAGGAATTGTATTTGGTGCTGGTCTCCTCCAACTTGAAATATTTAGTTTTATTCCCTCTATTTTTAATTTAGGATCAAAGTAAGAACCCCATTCCCAAGTTGCTATAGCTACATGAATTTTTGTTTGTTGAGCAGAAATAGCCATCATCTCGCTTCCCCTCCACGCAACTGGTCTTACATATCCATTTTCAACTTTTTGAGTAGCTATTATTTTTTTACTAGCTAAATTAATTTCATCTTCACTATAAGGAATTTCAAATCCCATTCTCTTTGCAGAGTGAAATAATCTTGAGGTATGTTCTTCAAGTTTAAATATAGATCCATCATATACTCTCTCGCCCTCAAACACACAACTTGCATAGTGCAATCCATGGCTCAAAACATGTACTTTAACATCTGACCAATCAACTAATTCGCCATTGTACCATATTTTTCCTGATCTCTTATCGTAGGGTATCATTTATGAAATTTTAAAAAAATTAATATCAAAAAATATCTTTGTATCTATAATATGTCAATATAACTTACCTATAATGAAAGAACTTTTATATCTAAAAGATGATCAATTAAAAGATTTAATAGAAAAATTATTCGTTGGTTATAGGGAAACATTTTCAGACTCAAAAAAAATTCTAAATAGGTACTCTATTGGGCTAGCACATCAAAAAGTAATACATCTGCTTTCAATGTATGAAGGTATCTCAATATCTCAATTATTAAACAAACTTAAAGTGACAAAACAAAGTTTGAATAGAGTGTTAAAAGATTTAATTAGTTTAGAGGTTATATTTTTTAAAAAAAATGATCAAGATACAAGAATAAAACATGTATTCTTAAATGATAAAGGAAAAAAAATTTTTGATGAAATATTCGAAATACAAAAAAAAAGGATTTATAAAGCTTTACTTGATTCTAGCTCTGAAGAAGTAATTAATTTTGACAGTGTTTTAAAAAAAATAATTAATGGATAAATTTATTGCACATATACTAGTTGTTGATGATGACGATGGTATTAGATCATTAGTCAAAAAATATTTAAATGAAAATAATTTTTTAGTAACTACAGCAAATAGTGCTGAAGATGCTGCAGAAAAAATTGAATCAATAAAATTTGATTTAATTATTCTTGATATAATGATGCCTGGAAAAAGTGGATTAGAATTTATTGAGGATAATAAAAAAAAATTAGATACTCCTATAATATTGCTAACTGCCAAAGGAGAGCCCAAAGAAAGAATAGAAGGATTGGAGATGGGTGCTGACGACTATTTGCCAAAACCTTTTGAGCCTAAAGAACTTATTTTAAGAATTCAAAACATAATGAATAAGATAAAAAAAGATGTTACAAAGAAAGTTCTTGTCTTCGAAAATATTAAAATTGATTTGAATAAACAAATAATTACAAAAGATAATATTGATAATAAAATTAATAATACCGAAAAAACTATTTTAGAAAAAATGATCAATAACCCTGGTAAAGTTTTTTCAAGAGAAGAAATTGGATTTTTGATCAGTCTAGATAAAGAAAGATCAATAGATGTAATCATAACAAGATTGAGAAAAAAAATTGAAATAGATCCGAAAAATCCAAAATTTTTACAAACTATAAGAGGAGCTGGTTATGTTCTATGGATTGAGTAAGTTTGTAAAAAATATTTTACCTAAAAGATTATTTTATAGAGCATTACTAATTGTTGCTGTTCCTGTTATTGTTCTTCAGTTAGTGATAACCACTGTTTTTTTTGATAGCCTTTGGATTAAAACGAACAAAGGAATGACAAAAGCACTTATTAATGAAATTAACACATTCATTGTAATTTACGATGATGAAATATATAAAAAAGACGAAATTGTAAATCTTTTTTCAATTTATCAGGATTTAAATATTGAACTTGTTGAAGATATTAATTTTAATTTTGATTATGATGAAAGATGGTTTAGCCCTATCGATAGAACTTTAAGAAGAGAATTAAAATCAAAATTTGAACTAAAAGAATATTGGTTTGATACTACTTCGTATAAAGAATTAATTGATATACGAATAAAATATCAAACTGGATATTTCAAATTTTTAATTCCAAGAGATAGAGTTACAACTTCCTCGGCTAGAATATTTGCATTGTGGATTACAGTGCCTGCAATAATAATGATATTTATATCTTTAATTTTTCTTAAAAACCAAACAAGACCTATTACAAATTTGGCAAAAGCGGCAGAAAAATTTGGTAGAGGTGAAGATGTAGAGGAATTTAAACCCTCTGGAGCCTCTGAAATACGTCAGGCGGGTTACGAATTTGATCGAATGAGAAAAAGGATATTAAGACATCTTAACCAAAGATCGGAAATGTTATCAGGAATAAGCCATGACTTAAGAACTCCACTTACTAGAATGAAGTTACAAATTGCCTTCATAAAAGATAAGGAATTAGAGAAAAAGTTATCTGAAGATATTAATGAAATGGAGAAAATGTTGAATGAATATCTTCAATTTACTAGTTCCTCTTTTTTAGAGAAAGATAAAAAGTTTAATATTAGTAATCTAATTAATGAAATAATAATAAAGTATAATAATGAAAATATCTTAACAAAAATACAGTCTGAAATTTATATTAATGGTAGAAAAAATTTAATTAAAAGATGTATAAATAACCTTATTGATAATTCAATTAAATACGCGAATAAAGTTAACATAGAACTATCAGAAAATAATAATAATCTTTTTATTAAAATTAATGATGACGGACCCGGTATACCAGAAAATGAATTCGAAAATGTTTTTAAACCTTTCTATAAGATAGACAAAGGAAGAGCAGACTCAAAGTCTAGTGTTGGACTTGGATTATCTATTGCATCAGACATAATTAGATCTCATGGAGGAAATATTAAATTAAGTAAATCAAATTTAGGGGGTCTTGAAGTTAAGATTTTTTTGCCCGTTTAGTTTTTTGTTTTTTTTTTATATTTAATTTAGTTATTCTTTTTTCTAAATCTTCAACTCTTTTAGAAAGAATATCAAACTCATCTTTACTAGTTAGTTTCATTTTAAAGACAATTTCATCTCTTTTGGATTTCAAAATAGTTAATATTTCGTTACCGAGATCTTTAGAAGTTAATAAACCTTGCTCGAATAATTTCGCAAGTTTATTGAGGACAAATTTAGAATTATTCATAAATTTATTTAAGTTATAATATTAATAATCTATAGTTATTATTTAAAATGTTCATTAATAATTTTGACCCAGTTGCTATAGAGATATTTTCAATAGAAATAAGGTGGTACTCATTATCATACGTAGGTGGCATAGTATTAGGTTGGTTCTTTGGTAAAAAATTTCTAGGAAATAATATAGGATTAAAAGAAAAATTTGATGATTATATATCCTACTTAATCATCGGAATTATAGTTGGAGGTAGATTGGGCTATGTTCTGTTTTACAACTTTAGTTACTATTTAAATAATCTTAGTGAAATAATTAAAATTTGGGAAGGAGGAATGTCTTTCCATGGAGGTTTATTAGGTGTTATTGTTGCAAGTTTTATTTTTGCAAAAAAAAATAATCATAATCCCTTCCGATATTTAGATATAGTTTCAATTGTTGCACCAATTGGAATCTTTTTGGGAAGAATATCAAATTTTATAAATTCTGAGCTTTATGGATTGGAAACAAGTCTACCTTGGGGTGTTAAATTTATTAAGATTGATGATTTGTATAGGCATCCTTCACAATTATATGAGGCTGTTTTTGAAGGTATAATATTATTTGTGATATTACTTTACTGTAGACGAAAAAATTATTTGAACTTTCCAGGTTTAATCTCAGGCTTATTTTTAATTTTTTACTCTTTTTTTAGATTTTTTATAGAATACTTTAGGCTACCAGATAAACAGTTAGGTTACTTGTTTTTTAATTTAACCATGGGGCAAATAATAAGTTTATTATTTTTTATAATTGGCTCTTATATAGCTTTTAAAAAATATGAAAAAGTTAGAGAAAAAATATAAATTTTCGTTAGACAAATTTATTGAATTATCTCTTTACGATAAAAAGTTTGGATATTACATGAATAAAAACCCTTTAGGTAAAAAGGGTGATTTTATAACGGCTCCAAATATATCAAGACTTTTTTCTGAAATGATTGCAATTTGGACAATAAGTTTTTGGGAAAGTTTAGGATGCCCAAAAAAAATAAATTTAATTGAACTAGGTGCTGGTAATGGAGAGATGATGAAAATTTTAATTGAAAGTTTAAAAAATTTTCCATTTTTTTTCAATTCTTGTAAATTTATGATTCATGAAAGAAGCCCAAAACTTATTGTGGAACAAAAAAATAGATTAAAAAACTTTAATATAATCTGGTTAAGTGATCTAAAAAAAATAAACAATAATACAAGTATTTTTATAGCTAATGAATTTTTTGATGCTCATTCAATCAAACAATTTATAAAAAAGAAAAAGTTATGGTATGAAAGATTTGTAAATTTTCAGGATATAAATAATGTATATTTCTATGAAAAAGAAACTGACATTAAAAAATTTGAAAAAAAAATAAATTATAAATTATCTGAAAATGAAAAATTTATAGAATACTCTGAAATTGGAATTAAATACTTAACAAATATTTCTAAAATAATTAAAAAAAATTCTGGAGGGTTGCTTCTTATTGATTATGGATATCTAAGAAAAAAAATGAAAAATACACTTCAAGCAGTATCTAATCATAAATACTCAAATTTATTAAAAAACTTTGGTAAAAATGATATAACGCATCATATTAATTTTTCTCTATTTGGTAAAATTATAAGTAATTTAGGAGGGTTAAGTTACAACTATACAACTCAAAAAGAATTTTTAATTAAAATGGGTATTAAACAAAGAGCTGAAATAATATCTAAAAATCTACCTTTTTCGAAAAAAACAGATATTTATTATAGACTGAATAGACTGATTGATGACAAGCAAATGGGAAAGTTATTTAAAGTTATGTTAATTAAAAATAAAAAAAATAAGTTTAAGCTGGGATTTTAAATTTGATACAATCAAAAAAATTACTAAAATTTAAAAAAATTAATCATGGCTTTTTTAACAGAAACAAAGGAAGTTCAAAAGGTATCTATAAAAGTTTAAATTGTGGTCCAGGTTCAAAAGATAAAAAAAAAAGCATTCAAAAAAATTTAGAAACTGTTAGAAAAAAGATTAACAAAGATTCAAAAAAAATTTTTTTATTAAATCAAATTCATAGTAATAAATTTGTTTTTATTGGCAAAAATTTTAAATTTCAAAAAAAAATTAAAGCTGATGCTGTAATCACTGATCAAAAAAATGTTCCTATAGCTATTTTAACAGCTGATTGTGTGCCTCTATTATTATACGACAATAAGAGAAATATCATAGCAGCTATTCATGCTGGATGGAGAGGTGCCTTCAAAGACATAATTCATAAAGTCATAAATTTTATGTTTAAAAAAGGATGTGACAAAAAAAATATTACTGTTGCAATAGGACCTTGTATTTTACAAAAAAACTATAATGTAGGAGAAGATTTCAAAATAAAATTTATAAAAAAAGATAAAAAAAATAAAATTTTCTTCAAAAAAAGAAAAGATTTAATCTATTTTAATTTGCCGAACTATGTAAAATATCAATTAAAATCTAATGGGATTACTAGAGTTGACCTATTAAAAATCGATACTTTTGATAAAAAAAATAATTATTTTAGTGCCAGAAGATCATTAAAACTAAAACATGATGATTATGGTAGAAATATTTCAATAATTATGATTAATTCAAATTTTCAATGAAATTATTAACTGGAAATAGCAATAAAACACTAAGTAAGAATATTGCAAAATATTTGAAAACAAAACTTGTAAATTCAAGTATAAGAAAATTTTCAGATGGAGAAATCTACATAGAGATAAATGAGAACATTAGAGGTAATAGTATTTTTATAATTCAATCAATTTCTTCACCAGCAAATGATAATTTAATGGAGTTATTACTTTGCATAGATGCTCTTAAAAGATCTTCTGCAAAAAATATAACAGCTGTAATTCCATATTTTGGATATGCTAGACAAGATCGAAAAGTTGTTCCAAGAACATCTATATCCGCTAAACTAGTTTCCAATTTAATTACGAAAGCTGGAGCTGATAGAGTTGTAACTGTTGATTTACATGCAGGGCAAATTCAAGGATTTTTTGATATTCCCGTTGATAACCTTTTTGCAACACCAATATTCGCAAGACATGTGAAAAAGAAAATTAAAAGTAAAAATATGATTTGTGTTGCTCCTGATGTTGGGGGGACTGAGAGAGCTAGAGCACTTGGTAAACTTTTAAATGTTGGTCTTGCTATAGTTGATAAGAGAAGACCAAAACCTGGCCAGTCAGAGGTAATGAATGTAATTGGTGATGTAAAAGGTAAAACTTGTATTATTGTAGATGATATAATTGATTCAGGCGGTACGATAGTTAATGCTGCTAAAGCCTTGAAGGATAGAGGTGCAAAAGAAGTTTATGTTTATATCACTCACGGAGTTTTAAGTGGAGAAGCAGTCAAAAAAATTAAAAACTCTGTAATTAAAAACTTAGTGGTCACTGACACAATTGACAATGGTGAGAGAACTAAAAATGTTAAAAATATAGAGGTTTTACCTATTTCTGGCCTTATGGGAGAAGCAATAAAAAGAATTTCTAATTCAAACTCTGTTTCGGATTTATTCAAATAAATACCTTGATTATTTGCTAACATGGGGTAAAAACCTGTGACTTATGAATTCACTTGAAGCTAATATCAGAGATAACCAAAGTAAAGGGCAACTAAATGTACTTAGAAAAAATGGAAATGTCCCTGCAATTATCTATGGTGGAAAAGAACAAAATCAAAAAATATCTATTTCAAAAAAATTACTTAAAACATTAATTGAAAAGGAAAATTTTTTATCAAACTTGATCTCAATTAATATTGAGGGCAAAACCCAGAATGTTTTACCAAGAGAAGTTAAGTATCATATTATAAGTGATGAACCTACTCATGTAGATTTTTTAAGAGTATTACCAGGTGTCAAAATCAAAATTGAGGTGCCTGTAAACTTCATTAATCAAGAAGATTCCCCTGGTTTAAAAAGAGGTGGAGTTTTAAATATTGTAAGAAGAAAAGTAGAGCTTAAATGTCCAAGTGAAAAGATACCTGAGTCTATAACTATTGATCTTAGTGGAGTTGACATTGGAGAAAGCTTTAAAATTTCATCTGTAAAATTAGATCCTGAGGTTGTTCCAACTATTCAGGGTAGAGATTTCGTAATAGCAACTCTTGCAGCGCCAACTGTAATGAAAGAACCTGAAAAACCTGCAGAGGCAGAGGCAGTAGAGGGTGAAGAAGGAGCTGAAGCAGCAGCGGCTGATGGTGATAAACCAGCGGCAGATGGAGATAAAAAAGAAGGTGATGAAAAAAAACCTTCTGAAAAAAAACCTTCTGAAAAAAAACCTGCTGAAGAAAAAAAATAATAAATCAAAATTGAGACTTCAATTTCATTAGTTATGCTTTTATTTGTAGGTTTAGGTAATCCAACTCCAAATAGTGAAAATAACAGACATAATGTCGGATTTAAGGTTATAGACTCAATAAATAAAAAGTTTGGCTTATCCAAACAAAAACCAAAATTCAAGGGGCTACTAACTACCGGGAATATTGGAAATAAAAAAATTTATGCGATCAAACCTTTAACTTTTATGAATAACTCAGGTATTTGTATTAGGGAATTGCTTGAGTATTTTAAAATTGATGCAGAAAATGTGATAGTTTTTCATGATGATCTAGATGTTGAATTTGGAAAAATAAAAGCTAAATTTGGAGGTTCTAATGCAGGTCATAATGGAATTGCCTCAATTGATAAATTTATAGGTAAAGACTATTCTAGAATAAGAATAGGAATTGGAAAACCTCAAGATAAAATAGAAGTAGCTGATTATGTTTTACAAAATTTTAATGAAGATGAAGCTGAGGGAATTGAAAAAATTACCGAAAATATAATTGACTCTATTTTAATTCTTCTTGATAAAAAATTAGATTTATTTTCAAGCACAGTAAATAATAAGTAATGAGTTTTAAATGTGGAATTGTAGGACTTCCAAATGTTGGTAAATCTACTCTTTTCAATGCATTAACAAATTCTAGCAAAGCGCAAGCTGCAAATTTTCCTTTTTGTACAATAGATCCTAATGTAGGAGTTGTTCCAGTTCCAGATGTGAGATTAAATAATTTAGCTAAAATATCTAAATCAAAAAAAATTATAAATACAACAATTTCATTTGTAGATATTGCTGGGTTGGTCAAAGGTGCATCTAAAGGTGAAGGTTTGGGTAACAAATTCTTATCACATATTAGAGAAGTTGACTCTATTATTCATATGATTAGATGCTTTGATTCTGATGATATTCAAAATGTTAATCCAACTGTTGATCCTGTGAGGGATTTAGAAATTATTGAAACGGAAATGATGCTTGCGGATCTTGAGTCTATTCAAAAAAGACTTGAAAAAAATAATAAAAAGAATGTTGATGAAGAGCAGTTGAAAATTCTAAAATTGGCTTTAGATTCTATTAACGATGGTAAAGATTTATCAATTTTAAAATCAGAGTTTGATAAAAAACAACTCAATCAAAGTGGACTTTTATCCTTAAAACCTAAGATTTTTGTTTGTAATGTGGATGAAAAAAGTGTCCAAAAAGGCAATAACTATACTAAAATTTTTATAGATAAATATGGTCAAGAAAATACGTTAATTATTTCTGCTGATATAGAAAATCAAATAAATGAATTAGACCCTAAAGAAAAAAATAATTACATGGAAATGATTGGTATTAGCGAAACTGGATTAAACTTGTTGATTCAAAAAGGATATAAAATTCTTGAACTAGACACTTATTTTACTTCAGGACCAGAGGAAACTAGAGCTTGGACTATTCAAAAAAACTGTACAGCACCAAAAGCTGCTGGTGAAATTCATACTGATTTTGAAAAAGGCTTTATTAGAGCGGAGACAATTTCGTATGACGATTTTATTGCTAACGATGGCTGGGTAAATTCTAAAACCAATGGTAAAATGAGACTAGAAGGAAAAGATTATGTTGTTAAAGATGGTGATGTATTAAACTTCCGTTTTAATACGTGACCAAATTCTTTTCATACTAAAATATACTAGGATGGTTAAAATAATCAAATACACAATTGCTTTGAAACCCATTTGATGTCGAGACTCTAAATGAGGCTCAGCAGCCCACATCAAAAAAGTCGTCACATCTTTAGACATTTGTTCAACTGATGCTTTTGTTCCGTCAGAATATTCAACTAACCCATCTGATAATTGATTGGCCATTTTAATTTTATTTCCATACATGTATTTATTATAATAAACCCCATCGTCTAGAGTAATTCCTGCTGGTGGATCTTCATAACCTTGTAGGAGAGAATAAATATAATCTACTCCACCACCTCTTGCTTTAACTAAAACTGACATATCTGGTGGATAAGCGCCACCATTTGCAGCTTGAGCAGCTTTAATATTTTCATATGGCATTACAAATTTATCAGATAATTTTCCAGGCCTAGTAAACATTTCACCGTCTTCATTTGGGCCATCTTTCACTTCAAAAGATGCCGCAATTGCTTTTGCTTGGAGTTCTGTAAATTCAGGTCCTCCCTTTTCTGCTAAGTTTCTATAACTTAAATATTTCATTGAATGACAAGACGAACATACCTCGGTGTAAACTTGATATCCTCTTTGAAGTGAAGCCCTATCAAACTTACCAAAAAGTCCTTTAAAACTCCAATCAGTTTTTAAATATTCTACCTTTTCAGCTGCATTAGAGTTATATTGAAAACCAGCAAGAAATATAATCAAGAATATTGATCTTAAAAAATTTTTCACTTAGTTATTTAAACTTTCTTTATTTTTTGCGGTAGCTAAATTTGGAGATCCACCTAAAACAGACTCTGTAATGCTTAATGGAACGGGCAAAGTTCTCTCCTTTAAGCCCAGAACTGGAAGAACAACTAAAAAATGTAAAAAATAATAAACTGTTGCAACTCTAGCAATCAAAAGATATAGGCCTTCTGCAGGCATTGCACCCACATAACCTAAAACTAAAACATCAACAACAAGAATCCAATAAAACTGCCTATACAAAGGTCTAAATACAGCTGATCTAATTTTAGAAGTATCTAGCCATGGAAGTGCTGCTAAAATAAAAATTGCAGCCAACATAGCAACAACCCCTAAAAGTTTATCAGGAACTGATCTTAAAATTGCATAAAAAGGTAGCAAATACCATTCCGGAACAATATGTGCTGGTGTCACTAAAGGATCAGCCTCAATGTAGTTATCTGCATGACCTAAGATATTTGGCGTATAAAAAACAAAAAATGCAAAAACAATCATGAACATCAATAATGCAAAACCGTCTTTTATTACAATATAAGGGTGAAATGGCACTGTATCCTTTGATGGTTTTTTAATATCTATTCCTACAGGATTATTATTTCCAGGAACATGTAATGCCCAAATATGTAAAACAACTAAACCTAAAATTAAAAATGGTATTAAATAATGAAGAGTAAAAAATCTAGTTAATGTAGGATTATCAACTGAGTAACCACCCCACAACCAAGTAACAATCCCTTCACCTACTAAAGGAATTGCGCTAAATAGATTTGTAATTACTGTTGCACCCCAAAAACTCATTTGTCCCCAAGGAAGAACGTACCCCATAAAGGCAGCTGCCATCATTAAAAGATAAATAATAATACCTATGATCCAAATTATTTCTCTTGGAGATTTGTAAGAACCATAGAACAGAGATCTAAATATATGAATATAAACTGCTAAAAAAAACATTGATGCGCCATTTGCATGAATATATCTAATTAACCAACCATAATTTACATCCCTCATTATATGTTCAACACTATCAAAAGCCATATCTGCATGAGCAATGTAATGCATTGCTAATACTAAGCCAGTCACAATTTGAGTGAGTAAACAAAAAGTTAAAATTCCACCAAATGTCCACCAATAGTTTAAATTTTTTGGAGTTGGATAATCAGTTAAATGATTAGCTAGAGTAAGTAAGGGTAAACGATCGTTAAACCATTTTCCAACTTTTGATTTAGGTATATACTCGTGATCACTCATGATTAATTATTATCCAATTTTAATTGTGTTAGTGTCAACAAACTCATACTTAGGAATTTCCATATTTGTTGGTGCAGGACCTTTTCTAATTCTACCTGATATATCATAATGTGATCCATGACATGGGCAAAACCAACCGTTATAATCTCCCTTTTGATCCAAAGGTACACAACCAAGATGAGTGCATACCCCTAACATAACAAGCCACTCTGGATTTTTAGCTCGATCTTCATCTTTCTCAGGATGTTTTAATTCCTCTAACTTCACAGATTTTGCTTCGGCTATTTCCTCTTGAGTTCTTCTTCTAATAAAAACTGGTTTACCTCTCCATAAAACAGTTATTGTTTTACCAGGGGTTACTGTACTTACATTCACTTCGGTACTTGCTAGTGCTTTTACTGATGCATCTGGGTTCATTTGGTCTATCATAGGCCAAATAGTTGCTCCCACTCCAACTGCTCCTACGGCGTAAGTAGCGGTAAATAAAAAGTCTCTTCTTTTGGTTTTTTTTTCTGACATTAATATTTTTTATTAAATATACTCAATATAGATTTTTTCTACTTAAATATATGGTTTCATATAATATATAATAGTAAATTTACTACTGAAAGAATGACACAGAATTCCATAAATCAAAGGCCTAAAATTGCATTATTTGAACCAGATATTCCTCAAAATACAGCTGCAATAATAAGGACATGTGCTTGTCTCGGAGCAAAATTGGAGATTATAGAGCCATGTGGCTTTTTATTAAATGATAAAAGATTCAAGAGAGTCGTATTGGATTATATGGATGAAAAAGAAATCAAATTTTACCAAAGTTTTGATCATTTTTTTGAATTAAAAAGGAATCAAAGAATTATATTGATGACCACAAAGGCTTCGAAACCATATACAAAATTTAAATTTGAAAAAAATGACACAATATTATTTGGTAGAGAAAGTGCTGGAGTTCCCAAAAATATTCATAATCTAGTAAAATATCGATTAAAAATACCTATGAAAAATGATAAACGTTCACTTAATATAGCTTCATCAGCTGCAATTATTTTAGCTGAAAGTCTTAAGCAAACTGGTTTTATTTAAAATGGATTTAGAGACTAAAAAAAATATAACAAGTAATTGGTTTAAAGTGTTACAAGATGCTATTTGTGACTCAATAGTAAAACTTGAAAGAAATAAATTTAAGTTCAAATCAACAAATTGGAAAAGAAATCAAAAAAAAGATGAGGGAGGTGGAGAATATAGAATTTTAAAAAATGGAAAAGTTTTTGATAAAGTTGGAGTAAACTTTTCAAAAGTATATGGAAGATTTCCAAAACAGTTTCAAAAAAATATACCTGGGGCTCAAAAAGATCCAAGATTTTGGGCATCAGGTATTTCAGTCGTAATGCATATGAAAAATCCCTTAATCCCAGCCATGCATTTTAACACAAGGTACATATGTACTACTCATGATTGGTTTGGGGGAGGTATGGATGTTACACCGTCAAAAATTGATAAAAAAGAAAAAAAAGAATTTCACAAAATTTTAAAAAAAATGTGCGATAGACATAATAAAAATTATTATAACAAATATAAGAAATGGTGTGATCAATATTTTTACTTACCACATAGAAAAGAGCCAAGAGGTATAGGAGGAATTTTCTTTGATTATAAAAAAAATAATTTTAATAAAAATTTTGATTTTGTGAGAGATGTTGGAATAACATTTCAATCAATTTTTCAAAATATTATTTTAAAAAAAATTAAAAAAAAATGGACTATGCAGGATAAAGAAATACAATATATTAAAAGAGGAAGATATACAGAATTTAACCTACTTTATGATAGAGGAACAAAATTTGGTTTACAAACAGCTGGAAATGTTGAGGGAATATTAATGTCATTACCACCTTTAGCTAAATGGAAATAATATGGATAAAGAACCAATTACATTGAATGGTTTAAATAAACTTAAGGAAGAATTAATTTTTTTAAAAGAAAAAAAAAGACCAGAAATTGTTGCTGCTATAGCTGAAGCAAGATCTCATGGAGATTTAAAAGAAAATGCAGAATATCATGCCGCAAAAGAAGAACAATCTCACAATGAGGGAAGAATAACAGAAATAAATGATGTCATTGCCAGAGCAAATATAATTGACGTTACTAAATTAAATAATGAAGGTAAAATTATTTTTGGTTCAACAGTTTTTTTAGAAAATTTAGACACTGGTGAAAAAATAAATTATAAAATTGTTGGCAAAGATGAAGCTGATCTTAAACAAAAATTAATTTATTTTCAATCTCCTATCGGAAAAGGATTGATAGGAAAAAATAAAAATGACTTAGTTGAAATAAATACACCTGCTGGAGTGAAAAATTTTAATATAAAAGATGTAAAATATATTTAATTATTTATAATATTTTCAACTTGCTGTTCTGAAATTTGAAAATTATTTTCAACCCACTCTTTCTCAATTAACCTAAGCTTATTGCCTAAACTTCTTCCTTCTTTAAGATTATATTTTGACTTCAATAAATCAGCTTTTATAGGCATCTGTGGAACATTTTTTGATTTATATAATTTAATTAAATCATTAATATTTTTTTGATTAGATTTTTTAAATCTAAACATATTATAAATCAAAATATCCAGCACAGCTTTTTTTCCATTATAATATAAAATCTTATTCATATTTTTTTCTGAAAATGACTTCAAATTTGGTTTATTTTTATAAAAATCAGAAATAAATTTAATTCTATTTTTATCTTTTTTTGAAAAATTAAATTTATATAAGAAGTAATCTACATTATCAGTGTCATCGATAATCATTATGGACAGTAAAAATAAAAAATCTATCTCATCAAAAAAAATTTTAGCTTGAGAAGAAATTTTTGAAAAGTTATCAATATATTTTAGTTCAGGAAAAATGACCTTCAATAAATCTAAAGTCTGTTTATCCCTAGAAATCTTAATCAAATTATCAGGTGAAGTAATTTTTCTTAATTCATCTAACAATCTTTCCTTAGATAATTGAGATATTCCATCAATATTTTTTTTTATTATCCTTAAAGTTTCAGGATTATGCTTTTGTTTGGAATAACATATAAAGAATCTCAAATATCTCAATATTCTAAGATAATCTTCTTTTATTCTTTTATCTCCATCGCCAATGAATTTTACATAACCTTTTTTTAAATCTTCTTTACCATTAAAAGGATCAAAAATATTTCCCTCTCTATCAGAATAAATAGAATTAATTGTAAAATCTCTTCTCAAAGCATCTTTTCTCCAATCTTTAGAAAACTTAACTTGTGCATGTCTGCCGTCAGTTAATAGATCTTCTCTTAAACTGGTAATTTCAAATTTTTTATCATCTATTATTGCTGTAATGGTACCGTGTTGAATTCCTGTCTCATAATAATCTATTTGATTTTTCTTAAAAATTTCAGAAACTTCAATAGGCTCTAAATTTGTTGCAAGATCAATGTCATCAACTTTTTCGTTATTTAAAATTTTTCTAACACATCCTCCCACAAGCCTAATTTCACTTTTTTCAGAGTATAAATTTATCGAGTCAAATATTTTTTTCAATTGAGGTGTATTTGAAAGATTTTTTATTTTTTCGCTAATGTTTTCTAAATTATTTTTTCTAAAAAAAATTTTATCTATTAAGTTTTTCATATTTGGCTGGGGCGCTAGGATTCGAACCTAGGATGCAGGTACCAAAAACCCGTGCCTTACCGCTTGGCTACGCCCCAATATTAAATTCGTATAACACAAAAAGATGAATTTATATAGTTTTTGAAGATATACACCAGTATTTTTTGTATTCTTTTCTAAACTGCGTCATTGATTTATTGCAATCTTTTTTGTTTTGAAAATATGCAACTATTGCAGATCCAGAACCTGTCATTCGAACAAAGAGTGGTTTTGATAAACCTTCTAAATATGATTTTATTTTTTTTAATTTTGGATATTTTGATAATGCAATAGGTTCAAGTGAATTGTGCATTTTGTTCAAAAATTTATAATCAAACATTTTCTTATTTGGTTTATTTAATTTACTTCTTTTAAATTTTCTTACTCTTGAATAGATCTCTTTAGTAGAACATCCAAAATTAGGTTTAATAATAAGAGTAAAAAAATTTTTACACCCTTTAAATTGTTTAACTGTATTTTTTGAATTTAAAATTAAATGAGATGAATTTAGCCCTAAAATTACATCCTCACCTATAGATTTTGAAATATCTAAAACTTGTTTTTTTTTATCTTTACAATTTTTTTTTTTAAGAAATATTTTAAAATATTAGCAGCATTCATTGATCCACCACCTAGACCTGATTTTGAGGGAATTTTTTTATTTATTTTAATATGAAATTTTTTTTTTAATAAATTTCTATCTTCTAAAATTTTGAGTAATTTTGAAATAGTATTTTTTGAGTTTATATTATTTGAAAATTCTCCAAAAAATGAAATTACATGATTTTTCTTACTGATTTTTTTTATGTATATTTCATCATGTAATTCTACAAATGCAACAATACTCTCAATTTTATGCAATGATTTTGATTTACCTGTAATATTTAATGCTAAATTAATCTTTGCATGAGATTTAATTTTGTGAAACATAACTAAGAATTTTAAAGGCCATAAATTAGTTTTGCATTAATATTTTTGATCATATTTTCTTCAGCATCTTTCATTTGAAGTACGTTTTTCCAAAAATATCTCGCCTGAATTTTTCTGTCTAACTTCCACAATATATCTCCATAATGATCACTAACAATTGGATCATCTGGCATCAACTGAACTGCAGTCTTAAGAAATTTTTCCGCTTTTAAATAATCATCAACTAAATAATAAGCCCAACCAATAGAATCTATAATATATGGGTCATCACTTTCAGATTCATACGCAATTTCTAACATTTGAATTGCCTCTTTTATTTTATAATCTCTTTCAAGCCATGAATAAGCTAAATAATTTAAAACATACGCATCATCAGGATCGAGTTCCAGGGAAGCAAAAAGATCCTTATCGGCTTTCTTGTAATCTTTAATTCTTTCATAACTACTTCCTCTTCGATACAAAATATCAGAACGAATATCGGCTTTATCATCAACTGTATCTAGAACTTTTGTGAATAAATTAATTGCTTTTTCAAATTCTTTTGCATTCCTATAAAAATTTGCTAAATCAAATAACATTTTATTATTTGGGTTTTCAATTTTATTAAACTCAGACTCAACAAAATTTACAGACTCCTTTATGTTTCTCTGTTTTTCTATAATTTGGGCTTGCTTTTTAATTCGATACCAATAATAAAAAATTTCATCTTTATAAAAATTTTTTAATATCTTTTTTGATTTTTTATATTCTCTATTAAAATAATAATTCTCAGCTACTAAAGATAAATTGTATTTGAATTTTGGATTTAAATAATTGGAGAGATTTAAATAAAAATTTGATTTTTCATAATTATCTTGGGATGAATAAAGATTAGATACTAAAAATAAAAATTCACTCATTATATCATTGTGATTTTTGCATGAAAATACATCATTTAATTTTTTATAATTTTTTTCCTCAATCCAATATTTACCTTGAGACAATAATAGCGTGGTATTTATATAGTTAATATCTTCTGTAATATTTATTGCATCTATAAATCTATTATTTTTAATTAAATAACTAAGATAAAAATAAGTATATCTTGTATAATCTGTTTTTTGATTGTTAATCAAATTTAAAAAAAAAGTATCAGTTTTTTCATCATTTAAATAACATCTTTGAAAAGTTTCTGCGATTAATGATAAATTACCATAATTTTTTTTGTTAGCTGGAATTCTATTTTGTTGAAACACAAAAATGTATTGATTTAATGTCTCTAGTACTGCTGTATTAAAATTATCAATTTTTAATGAATTTTTTGCGTCCTTTAAATACAATTCAGCTTGATTAAAGTTCTTTTTTTTTAAACTATCAAAAATTAAAAGCAAGTAAGCATCAAAAAAATTCATATTTTTTTTTCCAAAATTATTTCTAACTACATTTGTTGCTTGTAAAATTTTATTCTCTAAAACTAAAGATGAGACATATCTTTTTAAATAAGGCTCGTGTTGAGAGATCAAGATTTTTGAAGATTTAAAAAAATCTAAAGCATTTGAATTATCCTTATTTTCAAATGCAATGATTCCAGAAAAATAATTGGATAAATTTTTAGTATCGAACTTATTGAAAGTAGTGCTTTTAGAATATACTGGACTCTGGTAGAGTAACAAAAAGATTAAGACAAATTTTATTTTTTTGATCAACATAAATATACTTTATGACTAAAAAAGCCTTAAATCAAAACTCCAAATCTATTCAAAAAATGATCAATATAATAGAGCCAGATTTTAATTTTAGTGAGAAGCCTTTAAATAGGATGAAAATCAAAAATATTTCAGAAAATGATGATCTTAGTCAAAAATCTGAAAGACTCGAAGAGCTTAAAAAACAAATTAATTCAATCGAAAATTGTAAAATAAAAATAAATTCAAAAAATTTAACTTTTGGTGATGGTAATATTAATAGCCAAATAATGATTATTAGTGAGACTCCCGGGTATGAAGAAGACAAATCTGGTTTGTCCTTTCAAGGTGAAGTTGGTGATCTCTTAAAAAAAATGTTTCTAGCAATTAATATAAAATTAGAAAATATTTATAAAACTTACTCAGTAAATTTTAGACCACCTGAGGATAGAAAGCCATCATCACAAGAAATAAAGCGCTATTCAGTTTTTTTAAAAGAACATATATCTATAATTGATCCAAAAATCATAATTTTACTAGGTGGTACAGCAACGGAAGCTCTAACTGGATCAAAAAATAAAATTACAGATGAAAGAGGTAAATGGAAAGAAATTATAATAAAAAATAAAAGTTACCTGTTACTAATTACTTTTAATCCATCCTATCTATTGAGATATCCTGAATATAAGAAACATTCGTGGGAAGATTTAAAAAAGATAAGACAAAAAATTAAAGATCTAAAAATTAAATTTTAATGAAAATCATTGCTGGGGTAGATGAAGTTGGAAGAGGTAGTTTAATTGGACCTGTTTACGCAGCAGCTGTAATACTAAATAACTCTATAAATAAAAAAATACTTATAGACTCAAAAAAATTAACAAAAAATAAAAGAGAAAGATTATCAAAATATATTAAAAGGAATTCTATATGGTCTATAGGTAAAGCATCTGTAAAAGAAATTGAAAAAAATAATGTTTTAAATGCGAGCCTGCTAGCAATGAAAAGAGCTATCGTTAAGTTAAAAAAAAAACCTACATTAGTTTTAGTAGATGGAAATAAATTGCCAAAAATTAAAAAATACAAACTTAATTCAATGATAAAAGGGGATCAAAAAATACCATCAATTTCAGCAGCATCTATTATTGCAAAAGTTACTCGTGATAAAATGATATCTGCTCTTGGAAAAAAATTTAAAGGTTATTGTTGGGATAAAAATTATGGCTATGGAACTAAACAGCATTTAAAAGCTATTAAAAATTTAGGAATAACATCTCATCATAGAAAAACTTTTTCACCAATAAACAAATATAAATAGGTTTCACGTAGAAACACAATATCTAGTTGTCTCAAAAAAATCCTACACAAATCGAATCTAATTAATTCAATCGTAGGTTGACCCTGAAATCTTTTTGGAGTCTAATTTATTTTAAAAAAAATGAATTTATATTTAAAAAATAAACTAATTAATGGAGATAGTTTAGAGGAACTTAAAAAAATCCCAAACGAGACAATAGATTTAATTTTTGCTGACCCTCCTTACAACCTACAATTAAAAAGCGAACTTACAAGACCAGATAGATCAAAGGTTAGTGGGGTAAATGATAAATGGGATCAATTTGAAAATTTTAATAAGTATGATGATTTTACATATTCATGGTTAACTGAATGTAAAAGAATTTTAAAAAAGAATGGAGCTATTTGGGTCATAGGCAGTTATCACAATATTTTTAGAGTTGGGACGGCAATTCAAAATTTAGGTTTTTTGGATTTTAAATGATGTTATTTGGAACAAAAAAAATCCTATGCCTAATTTTAGAGGAACTCGTTTTACGAACGCTCATGAAACTTTAATTTGGGCTTCAAAATCTGAAAAATCAAAATATACTTTTAACTATCAATCTTTAAAATGTTTGAATGATGATCTTCAAATGAGGTCTAACTGGGAATTACCGATTTGTAATGGCTCAGAAAGACTTAAGAAGAATGGGAAAAAAATACATTCCACACAAAAACCAGAGGCATTACTTCACAGAATTTTATTAGCAACTTCAAATAAAGATGATTTAATTTTAGATCCTTTTTTAGGATCAGGAACTACAGCAACAGTTGCTAAAAAATTAGGGAGAAATTATTACGGAATTGAAAAAGAAAAAACTTATTTTAAAGCTGCAGAAATAAGATTAAAGAAAACAACACCTATCGAGGATGATTACTTAGATACTCTTCAAAACAATAGATCTAAACCAAGGATACCTTTTGGCTCATTAGTTGAACTCGGAATAATTAAACCAGGGACTACTATTTTTGATAATAAGAAAAAAATTAGCGCAAAAATAATGGCTGACGGCAGTATCAAACATGCAAAAACAGAGGGCTCAATTCATAAAGTGGCCGCAACAATTTTAGGCGCAGAAAGCTGCAACGGGTGGACTTATTGGCATTGCAAATTGGGTAGTTCTTTTGTGCCAATAGATAATTTGAGACAAAAATTCCTTGTAAAATAAAAATTATCTATAAATTTTGCCGAGATAATTTTTTAAAAACCTTTTATTTTTAACAAGTCCTTTCAAAAGGATGTTTCTAAAAAATGTAGTTATAGGATTAGATAAATGAAATATAAATTGATTAAATCTTGATCTGTTATTCACCATTTTAGTTTTATTAACTCTATTTTTTAAAAAGTTATTTTCTGTGTTATTTTCTATACTTTTAAATAATTCATACGCACCTTCTATTGATTGAGATGCACCCTGAGCAAATGACGGAGGAAAAGCAAAAAAAGCATCACCTATAAAATGTATATTATTATTTTTTGTTTTAAAAAAATTATTACTAACAAATACTGGGAATATCTTTAATTCCTTAATTTCATTTAAAAATTCTTTCATTTCTAAGGGAACATTATCTAAAATTCTTTTAATAAAATTTTCATTATTAAATAATGAGTAGTTTTTTTGTTCATCCGGAGAAAGATTATATTTCATTATTGCTATAAAATTTAAATCACCATTTGGATTCACAGGATAAATTACATGATGAAAATCAGGACCTAAAAACAACGAAATATTTTTGTAATCAATTTTGGAATAATTGGACATCATCCCTCTAATAGCTAATGTATTGTTGTATCTCGGGTGAGATGGGTTATTTGAAATAAGATTTTTACTTTTTGAAAAAACCCCATCTGAAACAATCAAATAATCACATTCGAAAGTTTCATTGTTTTCAAAAGTAAGTTTAATCTTTTGATTTTTTTGATCTATATATGAAATACTATGATTGGTCTTAATTAAGCTATCTAAATCTTTTTTTAAAAAAGAAATTAAATCTGCCCTTCTCAAAGTGGTATACTTACAGTCTTCTGAGTTGAAATCCGAGATATTTAAATCGCATATTTTTTCTGAACTTTTGATTGAATAAAAATTTATCTTATCTGGATTAAACTTTTTTTCGTTTTGAAATTTATAAAATTCAATTTGATTTAAAAGCTTTATACTATTCACTGATAATTGAATTCCATAACCCTCTTCCAAATTAATTGAGCTATTTTTTTCATAAACTATAATTTGATAATCTGATTTTTTTTTAAACAAGTTAGCAATAAATAATCCTGAAATACCTGCTCCAATTACAGCAATTTTTTTCATTAATTTTTCTCTAAATATTGAACAACTTTTTTTGTAAATGACGGCAACATGTAACTATCCAATTTGTTTCTGTCCATCCAATAAGATGATGGAAATTTTTGATTATCTTTTGAATATTGAATTTTTATATTCATATTCATATTAGACATCTTTAAATTTAAATTTTCATTAAAATTTTTAGGATTAGATAATTCTTTCATAGGAAATATGGACAAATTTTTTAGAAAATTAAACTTAGTGTTTTTAATTAATAAATATCTTTGATCTTTTTTATAAACTTTAAGAATAAAATATTTATCTTTACTTTTTTTAATTCTCTTAGTTAAACTAAAGTCTTTTTTTATATAAGATTTGCAATCTTTTTTAATCGGACATTGATCACATATTGGATTAATTGGTTTACATATCAAGGCTCCTAATTCCATTAGGGCTTGAGCATAATCACTGGATCTTGAAGCAGTACCAAATATAGTTTTTTTTTGTGTAAGGTTATCTTTCTGAATTTCTTTTTCTTTCTTTAAATAAAGATATCTTTTTAAAACTCTTTCAATATTTCCATCTAGTGGAATATATGGTTTGTTAAATGCTATAGCTAAAATTGCATTAGCAGTATAATTTCCTATGCCTGGAAGTGTTAACAATTCTTCAAAATTGTCAGGCAACTTTCCATCAAAATTTTTAATAATAACTTGTGCAGTTTTTTTAAGATTTTTTGCTCTAGAATAATACCCTAGACCCTCCCAAAGTTTTATTAGTTTTTTTTCATTAACTTTTGTAAGAGACTTAATAGATGGTAAATTTTTTATAAACCTATTAAAAAAAGGAATTACAGTTGTAACTTGAGTTTGTTGCAACATAAACTCGCTTATTAATGTATAATATTGTTTTTTTTGAGAAGAAACTTCTTTTCGCCAAGGTAAAGTTCTCTTGTTTAAATCATACCATTTGAGAATTTTTTTTGTTATTATCTTTTCTTTCATATGCAATATAAAAATAATATTAAGCAGAGATACGGTACCATTCAAGGCTTAAGATCCTTTAAAGACACTTTGCCAAAAAATATTAAAAAAGTGATCTTTAACAGAGGTCAGATTTATTCAGAAACATTAAATAATTGGAAGTTTATAGTTGGAGAAAATCTTTTCAAATTTTGTTATCCAAAATCATTTAAAAGTTCAAATAAATTTGGAGCAAGTACTTTATTAATAATGGTAAAGAGAGGCCATGAAGTAGATTTAGAATACTCTAAAAAAGAAATTATGGATAAAATGAATAATTTGTTTAGAAAAACAATTGTAGAAAAAATTAAATTTAAAAGTTTTGAAGAAGAACAAATAATTCCTACAAATACAGAATCATCTAAAAAAAATGTGACAAAAAATAAATATCAAAAAAAAATTGATAGTGTTAGAAATGAAAAAATTAAAAAATCTTTATTAGAGCTAACAAAAGTATTCAAAGAAAAATGAAAAAAATTTATTTATTAATATTTATTTTTTTTAGCATCACTATAAATGTTAATGCTGAAATTGGTCGTATAATTTCAGGCCAAAAAAATGCTAAAATTGTAATAATAGTATATGAGTCTTTAACTTGCAGTCATTGTGCAGATTTCCATAAAGTTGTTTATCCTCAACTCAAAAAAGATTACATAGATACAGGTTTGGTAAAAATAGAATTTAGACATTTTCCGTTAGACTTAGCAGCCTTAAATGCTTCAAAAATTACACAGTGCAAAAGTGAACAGGGTCTAGAAATTTTAGAAAGTTTATATTCAAATCAACAAGCTTGGGTGAAAGGAAGTTCTGTCGAGGAAGTTAATAATAATTTGAAACAATTTATAAAAAAAGAGGGTTTTAACATAAACTATGAAAAATGTGTTAATGATAAAGAAATTGAGGATTATGTGCTTAATGATCGAATCGAAGGTGTAAAAAAATTCAAAATAAATGCTACTCCTACGATAATAATTAATAACGAAAAGTTTGAAAAATCTCTAAATTATAAAAATTTAAAAAAATCATTAGAAAAACTGATATAATTTAATTCATGGAGTTTAAAAAAATCCAACTCAATGGATTTAAATCATTTGCTGATAAAACCGATTTTTTAATCGAAGATGGTTTAACAGGTATTGTTGGACCTAATGGATGTGGAAAATCTAACATTGTAGAATCTTTAAGATGGGTAATGGGAGAAACATCGGCCAAAAGCATGAGAGGTATGGGAATGGAGGATGTAATATTTTCTGGCACATCTAATAAGGCGTCAAAAAATATTGCTGAAGTTTCAGTAACTGTTAAAAATGAAAATAACGAGGGTCCAATCCAGTATCGTGAGCTTAATGAAGTCAGTGTAAGAAGAAAAATTGAAAAAGACAAAGGTTCAAAATTTTACATTAACGATAAAGAAGTCAGAGCTAGAGATGCACAAATGTTTTTTGCAGATCTTTCGACTGGAGCTCATTCTCCATCAATGATCAGTCAAGGAAGGATAGGTGCACTAGTAACTGCAAAACCTACGGATAGAAGAGCTATTTTAGAAGAAGCAGCAGGTATATCTGGTTTACATGTAAGAAGGCACGAAGCAGAACTTAGATTAGGTGCCGCTGAAAATAATTTGAAAAGAGCCGACGAATTAAGAAGACAACAAGAAAGACAGTTGTTTAATCTACAAAAACAAGCTGAAGAAGCAACTAAGTACAAAAATATTTCAGATGAGATAAAAAAAATTGAAGCTGGTTTATATTATTTGAAATTACTAGAAATTGATAAAGAAATTAGAGTTGAAAATGAGATAAACTCTGAGGCCGAAGATGAGGTGAGTGATTTTAATAAAAAAATTTTTGAATTAGAACAATTTATCAAGTCCGAAACAGAAAAAATTAATCCATTAAGAGAAAAAAATATTGAAAATTTATCAAAAATACAAAGGCTTAATTTAGAACTTCAAAACCTCGATGAAGAAAATACTAGAACACAAGATAAAATTGAAAATATTAAAGACTCTCTTAAAACATTAGATGAAGATATTTCAAGAGAAAAAGGAATTATCATTGATGCTAATTCTAATGAAAAAAGACTTAAAGAAGAAAAAAGTGATCTTATCGAAGTAGACTCAAAATATTATGATACAGAAAAAAAATCTAATGAAGATTTAGTCACAGCAAAAGATAGATTGAATAACGAAATCGAAAAAATAAAAGAGCTTATTAAAGAAAAAAAAAATGAAGAGTCAATAGTTGCTCTTGAAAAAATTAAATTAATTATAGATACATACGCAGATAGTTTTGGTAAAAATCAAAATATTAAAAAAGAGTCTGTTAAAAGAAATGAAAGAATAAGTATTATTGAAAAAGAAATTGATAGTTGGAAAAATTTACTTTCAAATTCAGAAAAAATGGTAAATGAACTCAGCGAAAGAAAAAATAAATTTATACTGCAATTAGAAAAATTAGATAATAAGCCGGAAATACAAGCTGAAAAAAAAGGTCAAATTTCTGAAAACCTTAGAATTTCTGAAAAGGAAAAAGTTGAGAATGAAAAAATAATAAGTCACACAGATCAAAAAATAGAAAATCTTAGAAATGAATTAAACAAAGTTCAGGAAGATTCAATTCAAATTAGAGAAAGAAAAGCAAGTTCTGGAGCAACCATTGAAGGGCTTAATAAAAGAAAAAATGATTTGATTGATAGAATTAGTTCTGAATTAAATTTGAACGAAGAAAATATTTTAGAAAATTCAAATCTTAATGGTATAGAAGATTTACCAGATGCAGTAAATCAAGAAGATTTATTAGATAAAAAAAAACAAGAAAGAGAAAAACTAGGCTCTGTAAATTTAAAAGCTGATGAAGAAACAAATAAATATGAGATTGAAATTAAAAAAATGGAACAAGACCGTGCTGATTTAGTAGAGGCAATAGTTAAGTTAAAAGATAGCATAAACGAGCTCAATCAAAAAGGACGTGAAAGATTAGTTGAAGCATTTGAAAAGGTTAATAGGAAATTTAATGAAGTATATACAAAATTATTCAATGGAGGGAATGCAAAACTCGAATTAGTAGATTCAGATGACCCTCTTGAAGCTGGTTTGGAAATGCTTGTGAGTCCCCCAGGAAAAAGACTTCAGTCCATAACTTTATTATCTGGTGGAGAACAGGCTCTAACAGCTTTGTCACTAATTTTTGCGGTTTTTTTAACTAACCCATCTCCAATTTGTGTGCTTGATGAAGTGGATGCGCCACTAGACGATGCTAATGTTACTAGATTTTGTAACTTGCTTGAAGAACTAACAAAAATAACTAATACAAAATTTATAATTGTTACCCATCATGCTTTAACTATGTCTAAAATGAACAGGCTTTATGGTGTTACTATGCCTGAAAAAGGTATAAGCCAATTAGTTGCTGTTGATTTACAAAAAGCAGAGAGTATGGTTGCCTAATTAAATTAAATTATAATGTCCAAAGATCCGTTTAAAACTCGCTTAGAGATTGCAAAAAAAAAGATCTTAGGTAAAATTTCAGTCAATAAAAACACTAAACCATCACCAATTGGCGCTGCTTTTAAGCTAAGTACTGAACTAGTGTCAGCTGTTGCTGTAGGGACAATTATTGGGTTTATTTTAGACAAGACCTTTGGTACTAAACCTTGGTTAATTTTAATATTTTTTTTTGTAGGGGTGGTTGCTGGAATATCCAATGTAATTAAATCTGCAAAAAAAATGCAAAAATAGATAAAACTTATGGCAGCAAACCCAATGACACAATTCGAAGTTTACAGAATTGGTCCAGAAATTAAAATAGGTGCTTTTGATATTTCATTCACAAATGCAAGTTTGTTTATGGTTATAAGTTCATTAGCTATTTTGATTATTTTTAATATTGGCTCAAAAAAAAATTCGATGTTGCCAAGTAAAATTCAGCTTTTAGCTGAATTGAGTTATACCTTTGTTTCAAAAATGATTAGTGACACTGCGGGATCTAAAGCAAAACCATATTTCTCTTTCATATTTTCATTATTTATGTTTGTTCTTTTTTGTAACATGTTTGGAATGATACCCTACACTTTTACAGTAACAAGTCATATCATTGTAACATTTGTTCTTGCATCATTTATTTTTATTGGAGTAACAGTTATTGGCTTCATTAAACATGGCTTTGGATATCTAAAACTATTTGTGCCTAGTGGAGTTCCAATTGTATTACTTCCTTTAATAGTAGTTATTGAAATAATCTCATACTTAAGTAGACCAATAAGTCTGTCTGTAAGACTTTTTGCTAACATGATGGCAGGTCATACTATGATGAAAGTTTTCGGAGGCTTTGTTATAAGCCTTGGAATAGTTGGTGGATGGCTTCCACTGAGTTTTTCGGTTGCATTAACTGGTTTGGAGATCTTAGTTGCTTTTCTTCAAGCATATGTTTTTGCAATCTTAACATGTATCTATTTAAATGATGCATTAAATCTACACCATTAATTAACATAGGAGGATATAATGGAATTAGAAGCAGCAAAAATGATTGGAGCAGGCTTGGCAGCTATTGCTCTTGCAGGTGCCGGAGTAGGTATTGGAATAATTTTTGGAAATTATTTATCAGGAGCAATGAGAAACCCTTCTGCAGCACAAAAACAATTTCCTAATTTACTCTTAGGATTTGCTCTTGCAGAGGCGACTGGATTATTTGGTTTAGTTGTTGCATTAATTATTTTATTTGCATTTTAAATTTGATGATTAAAAAATATTTTTTTCAGTTAATATTTTTAAACCTCTTTTTTATAAAAGAGGTTTTTGCAGCTGAAAGTGGGGGTATGCCACAATTAAATCCTGAGTTTTGGATTTCACAAATATTTTGGCTAACATTAACTTTTGGTATTCTTTATATTATTTTATCAAAAGTGATATTACCCAAGATAAGTTCAAATTTAGAATTGAGAAAATCCCAAATACTAGAAAATATTGAGGCTGCAGAAAAACAAAGAAGTGATAGTGAAACAAAACTTAAAGAATATGAAAGTATAATCTCAAAAAGTAAACTCGAAGCAAAAAATATTTTTAAAGAAACTAGAGAAAAGGTTCTTAAAGATATTAGTACTAAAAGAGAAAATCTGGAAAATGAAATCGATAAAGAAATCAAAAAAGCTGAACAAGAAATTAATTTACTCAAGAAAAGTGCACCAGAGAAAATAAATAAAATTGCTATTGAAACATCATCTGAAATTTTGAAAAGCTTGATAGGTGCCGATGTAAATAGCAGTAGTATCTCAGCTATAGTTAATGATTTCTCAAAAAGAAATGGGAATAAATATTATGATAATTGATTCAACTTTTTGGGTAGCGGTTTCATTTTTTATATTTTTTGGAGGCTTGGTGTATTTAAAAGTTCCACAAAAAATAAATTCAATTCTTAATAAACTAATTTCTGACATAAAGAATGAGATAGATGAGAGTGAAAAACTTAGAACTGAAGCAAAAAGTTTATTAGATAATGCACAAAAAAAATTAGATACAGCTCCATCAGTAAGTAATGAAATATTAGAGCAAGCAAAAAAAGATAGTGATAAATTATTAATAGAACTTAATGATAAATTTCATAAATCTTCAGAAATTAAAAAAAATTCAGCTGAAGATAAGATAATTCAGATGAAAGAGGCAGCTATAAAAGAAATCAAAGATGCTTCAGTCAAAATTGCTGTGGACTCCGTAAAAAAAATTATCTCTACTTCTGTAGATAGGTCAAAACTTGATAATTTGTTCCAAAAAAATTTAGATGAAACTAAAGAAGAGTTAAAAAAAATTAACTCATAATTCTCTTACAATTTTTATAAAAAACTATAAATTATCATCATGAATACTGTTGTAATAGGTTCTGGTTTTGGAGGCATAGCAGCTGCACTGCGTCTTAAAGCAAAAGGTCATGATGTAACTTTAATTGAGAAACTTCCAGATCTTGGTGGAAGAGCAAGAGTATTCAGGAGAAATGGCTTCATATATGATGGAGGTCCTACAGTAATTACAGCACCATATTTAATCAACGAGCTATTTGAATTATTTAAAAAAGATCCAAAAAATTACATAAAACTGTCTCCATTAAAGATTTGGTATCAATTTATTTTTGAAGACAAAACTAAATTTAATTATTCAGGCAATGAAATAGAAATGAAAAAACAAATCGAGGAAATAAATAAAGAAGATGTAAAAGGCTACGAAAAATTAGTAAACTTTACAAAAAAAATCTTCGATAAAGGTTTTACTGAACTTGCAGATGTTCCATTTGATAGACCATTTGTAATGATGCAACAACTGCCTGCATTATTAAAACTCAAAAGTTATAAATCAGTTTATTCATTAGTTTCATCTTTTATTAAAAATGAAAAGCTGAGAAGAATGTTAAGTATGCATCCTCTGCTAGTTGGAGGAAATCCTTTTACTACGACTTCAATTTATGGACTAATTTTATACTTAGAAAAAAAATGGGGAATTCATTATTCAATGGGTGGGACTGGAAACATCATAAAAGGTTTTGAAAAATTAATGGATGAAGTTGGAATTAAGATTATTAAGGGAAAAGAAGTAACTAAAATTATTACTAATAAAAAAAAAATAAGTGGCGTTCAGCTAGATGACAATAATATTATAGAATCTCATAATGTTATTTGTAATGCTGATCCACCGGGTGTTTATGAAAAAATGATTAATGGTAACGCAAATAATTCATTCTTATTTAAATGGAAAAAAAATAGAATGGAGTACTCAATGGGTCTATTTGTTTATTATTTTGGAACTAGAAAAACTTATAATGATGTAGAACATCATACAATTAAATTTGGCTCAAAATATAAAGAACATCTTGATGACATATTTAATAAAAAAAAATTGAATACAGATATAAGCTATTATCTTCACAGACCTTCAGCAACCGACAAATCAATGGCACCTAGTGGAAAAGATTGTTTTTACGTTTTAGTTCCTGTTCCAAACAATCAATCAAAAATTAATTGGGAAATTGAGGGAGAAAAAATGAAGAATTTAGTAATTGATAAGATGGAAAATGATTTAATGCCAAATCTTAGAGAAAATATTGTTGAAGATTTCTATCTGACACCGGATTACTTTGAAAAGCATCTAAATACAAAACATGGTTCAGGTTTTTCAATACAGCCAAAATTTTCACAGTCTGCTTATTTTAGATTTCATAATAAGTCTGAAATTTATGATGGTTTATATTTTGTTGGTGCTGGAACACATCCTGGCGCTGGAGTACCAGGTGTTTTATCCTCAGCGAAAGTTCTAGATAAAATAATTTAATGATAAAAAAAAACTATCTAGCTCTTTTTGCTAAATCATTTAATTGGGCTGGTTTTTTTCTACCAAGAAAAATTTATGATGATTGTGCTAAACTTTATGCTTTTTGTAGAGTTCTTGATGATATAGCTGATGAAAAAGCTAATTTAGATTCTAAAATTGAAAAATTTAACAAAATGAAAATTGTTTTTAAAAATTCATTTAAGTTAAATAATAACGATAAGAGTCCATCTTACGAAAATGAAACAATAATTTTAGATATTATTACTATTGCAAAAAATTATAATATTAAAAAAATAATAATAGAGGATTTAATAGATGGTGTTGCTTCAGATTTAAAAAAAAGAGTACATATTAGATCAGTAAAAGACTTATTAATTTATTCATATAGAGTTGCGGGAGCAGTTGGATTAATGATGTCAAAAATATTAAATGTAAATGATAGAAGAGCTTTAAAAGGAGCAATTGATTTAGGTATAGCAATGCAATTAACTAATATTGCTAGAGACGTAGTTGAGGACAAAAAAATGAACAGAGAATATATAAAGCCAGACTTTGAAAATATTCAAGCAACTTTAAAACTTGCAGAAATGTTTTACCAAAGCTCATTTAGCTCTATTCAAAAAATCCCATTTAGATATAAATTTTCGATAATTGTTGCTAGACGAATTTACAGGCAGATTGGAAGAAAAATTTTACAAAAAGGTAGTATGAAAAATTATGAAAACTCTGGAAAAATATATGTCAATAATTTTGAAAAAATTTACCATACAATTATTTCTATATTTGATTTAATTTTAGTTTATTTAAAAGAGATAGAAACTCATCAAAGAGCAAAGGAACATGCTATTATAAGTCAGGAAGTAGATTTAGATGAAAGAATTTGATTATGTAATTATTGGAGGTGGATGTGCTGGTCTATCACTTGCTTACGAACTAGAAATTCATGAAAAATTAAACGATAAAACTTTAGCAATTATTGAACCCAGACCAGAGTATAAAAATGACAAAACCTGGTCATTTTGGAGAGTTACATCGCATAACTTTGATGATTGTGTAAAAAAAAGTTGGAACAATTTTTCGATTAATGTGCCAGGTAAAACTAATTATCTAGAATGTAAAAGTTTTCCATACCAAAGTATTCATAGTGGTATGTTTTATGAAAAAATAAACAATAAACTCAGAGAAAATAAAAATATTTCTTTCTTTAAAGATATTACTGAAATCAATAAGAAAAATTCATTCATTTTTAACAGTGTGCCAGAAATTAAAAATAGTCATCAAAATCTTTGGCAACATTTTTGTGGCGTAGAAATTGAGACTAAAAATAATTTTTTTGATGAAGAAATTTTCAATCTCATGGATTTTGACTGTGAACAAAGAGAGAGTGTTCATTTCTTCTACACACTTCCTTACTCAAAAAATAAAGCTTTAGTTGAAACGACTTGGTTATCAAAAATGAATGATAATTCTCAAAAAGACTATGACCAACAAATTAAACTTTATATTGAAAATCATCTTAAAATTAAAAATAAAGATTATGAAATTATCTATAAAGAAGAAGGAGCAATACCTCTCTTCTATCCATTGTACAAAAAAGAAAAAAATAAAATTAATATTGGTACCGCTGGTGGTATGACAAGATTAAGCACTGGTTATACTTTTTTAAATATTCAAGATCATTGCAAGTTTATTAGAGAGAATTTTGAAAATATTTCTAATGTCAGCAGATTTGAAATTAGTAAAAAATACCAATTTTTAGATGATATTTTTCTAAGAGTTTTAAACAAACATCCAGAAAAAATGTCAGATATTTTTTTTAATATGTTTAAGACCTCACCAAAGACTGTTATAAAATTTTTGTCTAATAAAAGTAATTATTTAGAGGATTTGAATATAATTTTAAGAATGCCTAAATGGACTTTTATTAAAGCATTATTTTATTAGCCAATGAGTAATCAAATAAAAAAAATAAATTTTAACCACTCTTTTATTTTCTTTTTATTTTGCAATATTTTTTCATTAATAACATTTATTAATAATAACCTCACAATATCTCCATTAATATGCTTCTTATTAATTTTAAGTATTGGCGTATCTCATGGTTCCCTTGATAATATGAAAGGAAAAAAACTTTTTGAAATATTCAAAATTGATAATTTTTTTATCTTTTACTTATCGTACGTCTCATTAGCTATTTTAATAATTTTTTTTTGGGTAATATTGCCCTCAATCTCGCTAACACTTTTTTTGATAGTAGCATCATATCATTTTGGGAAAGAAGATACTTCTTTTTTGATAAACAATGAGTCATTTTATGATCCATTATTATTTTTCTTAAAAGGTTCCTTGATTGTTTTAGCACCTATGTATTTTCATTTTGATGAAACAATCAATATTTTTAAATTTTTATTAATTGAAAATGAAGCTTTTTATAAATTTTTAAATTTTGTAGAAACAAGTAAAATTTTACTTTTAAGTATAATTTTAAGTACTCTATCAAATATTTTACTATTTGTGAAAAATTTTGAATTAAAAAAGTTCACTATTTTTTTAGATTACTTTTCAATATTAATTATTAACTATTATTTTTCTCCACTTATTGCTTTTACATTTTACTTTTGTTTTTTGCATTCAATAAGGCACGGTATTACTCTAATATTTGAACTGAATAGAGAAGACTTGAGCGTAGGTATCAAAATTTTTTTAAAAAAAGCTTTACCTTTAACAATTCTGACAGCAATTTTTTGTTTAATTAGTCTATATTTTTTAAATAATACTTACAGTTTTGATAGTTCAATTCTCAAAATTATATTTATAGGTTTGGCGTCTTTGACCTTTCCACATATATTGTTGGAATATCTTTTGGAAAAAAATGAAAAACAAAGAAATTAAAATTTTATTATCTGCTCCTAGAGGTTTTTGTGCGGGTGTCGAACGAGCAATTGAAATTGTTGAAAAATCAATTCAAAAATATGGAAGTCCCGTTTATGTAAGACATGAAATAGTTCATAACAAGTACGTTGTTGATAATTTGAAAAACAAAGGAGCCATTTTTGTTGAGGAGCTTGAAGAAATAAAAGATAAATCAAGGCCAGTGATTTTTTCTGCACATGGTGTTCCAAAAAAAATACCTGAGGATGCAAAAAATTATAATATGAAATATGTAGATGCTACTTGCCCTTTAGTTTCAAAGGTACATAGAGAAGCAGAAAATCTTCATAAAGCTGGATATCATTTAATATTAATTGGTCACCAAAATCATCCAGAAGTTGTTGGCACAATGGGCCAATTACCGGATGGATCCATAGATCTTATTCAAAATGAAAATGAAGCAAAAAAATATACACCAAAAAATTCAGATAAGCTTTCTTATGTCACTCAAACAACTCTTTCTGTGGATGACACAAAAGATATTATAAAAATTTTAAAAAAAAAATTTCCAAATATTAAAGAGCCGATGAAAGAAGATATCTGTTATGCAACAACAAATAGGCAAATGGCTGTAAAGAATATTGCAAAAAAATGTGACTTATTTTTTGTTATTGGGAGTAGAAATTCTTCTAATTCAGTTAGACTAGTTGAAGTTGCTAAAAAGTCTGGTTGTCCTAATTCACAATTGATCCATTCACAAAGTGAAATTCCATATGAACTGATTGAAAAATCAAAAACCATTGGAATATCTTCTGGTGCTTCAGCCCCTGAAATTTTAGTAAATAATTTTATTAATGACTTAAAAAAAAGATTTACAGTCAATATAGATGAAATAGAAGCAATAAAAGAAAACGTTGTTTTTAAAATTCCTAAAAAACTAAATTAAATGGCTGTTTATACAAATATAAATAAAAAAGATCTTTCTGTTATTAATAGTAAATTTAAAACTCACAAATTTATAAGCTTCAAAGGTATCAAACAAGGCATAGAAAATACAAATTATTTACTTAAGTCGAAAAATGAAAAGTTTATTTTAACAATTTTTGAAAAACGAGTTTTAAAAAAAGAAATTCCCTTTTTTATGAAATTGATGGATCAATTAAACAATTTAAATTTTAATTGTCCAAAACCATTAAGAAACTCAAAGGGAAACTATATATTCAAATTAAAAAATAAGACTGCATGTATTGTCTCTTTTCTTAAAGGAAAAGATAAAAAAAATTTAAACTTAAAAAATTGCTATGATGTTGGAAAAATGATAGCTGCAATGCACTCCTCTACTAAAAAAATAAAACTTTATAGAAAAAACTCAATGGGAGTTAAAAATTTAAATCCATTATTAAATAGTATAAAATTTAAATCAAAAAAATTTACAAATATTGAAAAGTTTTTAAGAATTAATTTTATAAATATTAAAAAGAAATGGCCGAAAAAATTACCTAATGGAATAATTCATGGAGATCTTTTTATAGACAATATTTTTTTTAAAAATAACAAACTATCTGGCGTAATTGATTTTTATTTTGCAGCTAATGATTTTTATATGTACGAGATTGCCATATGTATAAATGCTTTGTGTTTTGATAAAAGTAAAACAAAATTTAGTATTAATAAAAATAAAGTTAAAAATTTTATAAGAGGATATGAAAGTATTAAAAAAATCTCACAAAAAGAAAAAAAATCATTAAATATATTATGTCGTGGAGCAGCGATGAGGTACTTTCTAACTAGACTCTATGATTATTCAAATACTCCAAAAACTGCTTTGATAAAAATCAAAGATCCAAGAGAATATTATCAAAAATTAGTAATACATAATAATTTAAAAACTTATAAAGATTATTTAAATTAATGATTAAAATATATACAGACGGTTCATGTATTGGAAATCCAGGTAAAGGTGGTTGGGCAGCAATTATATTAAATGGTGAAAAGAAAACTGAAATTAAAGGAAATAAAAAAGATACTACAAATAATCAGATGGAATTATTAGCACCCATAAAAGCTCTTAAAGAAATTCCAAAAGGTAGCAAAGTTGAAATTTTTACAGATTCTAAATATGTAAAATCTGGAATAACAGAATGGATACATAATTGGAAAAAAAATGGATGGAAAACTACAAATAAAAAAGATGTAAGTAATAAAGAACTTTGGACAGAATTAGATCTACTAAATAACGAATTTGAAATAAGTTGGAATTGGGTAAAAGCACATTCAACTGATAAATTAAATAATGAGGTAGATTTACTTGCTAGAGTTGCTGCGAACTTATAATAGATTGTTTAGTAAATTTTCTGCTGATGTTAATCCACATTCTTTAGTTTCTTTTTCAACATGAATATTTACAATAGTGAAATTTTCAATAACTATTAAATAACGATTTGATCTAATTCCCATTCCTTTTGCATTCCGATCAACTTCTGCTCCAATTGCTTTCGTAAATAACAAATATGGATCAGATAACATTTTTATTTTATCTCTAGCATTATTAATTTCTCCCCAGCCATTCATCACATAGGGATCATTTACTGATAAACAAAATATATTTTCTATTCCTTTTGCTTTGATTTTATCTGCATTTGCGACAAAACCTGGTAGGTGAAGTTTGGAGCAAGTTGATGTAAATGCCCCAGGTAAACCAAACAAAACAACTTTACCATTACCAATGGTTTCTCTTAATTTGCTTTTTTGAGGTTCTCCATCGATGAGTTGAAAAATCTCTGTATCTGGTAGTTGATCTTTTATTTTAAGATTCATATCGAATTCATTACATATTTTTTAACTTTTTCAATATCATTTGTAATAAGTTCAAATTTTTCTTTTCTATCATTAACATATTTAAGACTATCTGGTAAATTTTCACTTTTTGAGATTGCATTTTCTATTGCTTTTGGAAATTTACACGGGTGAGCAGTAGATAATACAACACAATTTTTTTCCAACCCTAATTTTCTCACAGCACCAATACCCACCGCTGTATGAGGATCAACTAC
>QCJE01000004.1 GCA_003216235.1 Pelagibacteraceae bacterium AG-404-P07 | reverse complement strand
GATGAATTTACAAATTAACTTTCCATTAGCTATTAGTTTTTTTACATTTCAATCTATTGTTTTTTTAATAAATTGTTATGATAATGAAGTTAAGGATGTCAAAATTGTTGATTATTGTTTATTTATTACATTTTTCCCTCAATTGGTAGCTGGACCAATAGTTAAATTCAATGAAATGGTGCCCCAATTCAATGATGATAATCTTTCTAAGTTTAAATCTCCTATTTTTTATTTAGGTTTAACAATTTTTCTAATTGGTTTTATAAAAAAAACTATATTTGCTGATACTCTTGGAGCATATGTAGATCGAAATTATTTAAATATTGACGATATTAATTTTATAAATGCTTGGCTTCTTAGTTTATCATTTACATTCCAATTTTATTTTGATTTTAGTGGATATGTTGATATGGCCACAGGATCAGCTCTTATGTTAAATATCAAACTTGCTCAAAATTTTAATAGCCCATTTAAATCTTTATCGATAATAGATTTTTGGCATAGATGGCACATGACCTTATCAAATTTTTTAACAAATTTTGTTTTTACACCTTGGATTATGAGTTTAAAAAAAATTAATTTTACAAAAACTATGATTATATTGTTAATTGTATTCTTGTTAGCAGGACTATGGCATGGCCCATCCTGGACCTTTGTTGTCTTTGGTTTAATGCATGGTTTAGGATTAATATTAAATCATTGTTTTAGAAAATTTACTTCATTTAAAATTAATAAATTTTTTTCATGGTTCATTACTTTTAATTATATTAATTTTACTTTTCTGATGTTTAGATCTGAAAATTTAAACGACTTTTTAAAAATATTTACTAAAATGTTAGATTATAAATTCATTATAAATAATCATTATTTCAACATAGATATTTCTAATCAACAATTAATCATTTTAATATTTTCAATGATTGTTTGTTTTTATTTTAATAACTCTAATTATTTAATTGGTAAATTTAAAAGAGAAGATTAATAATAATATTATGAATTTAATTTACAAATTTCTAAAATTAATTGAAAATCATAATAAAATATCTTTTATTATTTTTATGATTATTTTTTTAATCATTTATGCAGTGCATGATTTTATAAATTTGGATAAATCAAATCCATTCATTTATTTTAGATTTTAGTTGTGAAAAAATTTTTCTTTCATTTTTCGATATTTATCTTTGTTTTTATATTAATTAATATTATTTCAGCTTTTTTATGGGGACCGTTAAAGAGTATAAATTTACTAAATTTAAATAAAAAAGATTATTATTCCAAAAATATTCTAGAAGCTATTGGTCTAAAAGATAGTGAGCAAAATCATTTCTATAATGAAATGTGGATTGAAAGAAAATTTAAATATGTTCAATTTGCTGAACATTTAGAGGCTGAGACAAAAAATCAAAAATATGTAAATGTTACTAGTGAATTTGGTCGATTGGTTGAAAATAATCTTAATTGTAATATTAGAATATTTGTTTATGGCTCAAGTCAAGTCTTTGGGTATAATGCTAAAGATCATCAAACAATACCGTCATATCTCAAGAAAATATTAGATAACAAATTTAATGATAAAAATTACTGCGTTTATAACTTTGGATCTGCCAGTTATTACTCAACACAAGAAAATATATTATTCATAAATCATTTTTTAAATCAAAAAATTTTACCAAATGATTATGCTGTTTTTATTGATGGATACGCTGAAAACGGTAATGTTAAAAGTAGGATTCATGAAGAGATAAAGTATTTTTTTAATGGACTTGAATTAAAAGTGTGGGATGAACTTAAATTTAGTTCAATAATCTTTATTAATTCATTACCTGCTGTTAAATTGTATAAAAATTTACAGTCAAAGTTTTCTAATCATCAAACAAAAGATGTGTCTAATGATCAAGGAAAAATGAGTGAAATTGATAAAAAAAAAATTAAAGAAATAAAAAATGTATTCATATCAAATTTAGAAATAAGAAATGCTATATGTAAAAAAGTATCTATTAATTGTTATACATTTTTACCTCCAATACCAAGTGACAGCGATAAGCTCACAAAAAGAAAATATAATTTATTTAAAAATATACCTCTACTAATTGATATTTCAGAAATCCTTAATGAAAAAAATTATTTAAAATTTGTTGATGGTGGTCACTACTCACCAAAAGCAGCAAATTTTATTGCTAATGAAATATTTAATAAAATTAATTTTGACTAAAAGAAAATAATTAACTCTTTTTCTTAATAAAATTTAAGTGATGAAATACAATAGCAGCACTATTTGATATATTTAGACTTTCTATATCTTTGTTAATATCTATCTTAACAAAAAAATCCGCATACTTTCCTGTGTGCTCTCTTATGCCAAAACCTTCAGAACCAAATAGAAGAACATTTTTACCTTCCCATTTTATATCAGTAAAATCTTTTTCTCCTTTCGCATCAAAACCATAAACCCAAAAATTTTTTTCTCTAAGACTTTTAAGTGTTGAATTTATATTTGATACTTGAAAAATATTTAAATGCTCTAAACAACCACTAGCAGATTTATACATTAGTTTACTATCTTTTGGAAAATGTCTTTCTTTAATAATAAGTCCATCTATATTAAATGATGCTGCACTTCTAATTAATGAACCTATATTTCTCGGATCTGTAACCTCATCCAAACAAATAAAATTACAATCTTTTTTATTTTTAATAAATTCTTTTAATTCCGGTTGATCAAGATGTTCAATTTCAGCAACATATCCACCATGCGTTAATTGATCTTTACTTGTGTATTTATCTAATTCTTTTTTTGATTTAAAATAAACTTTAACATTCTCAAGAATATTTTTTTTTGGATTTTTTCTATGTATATTTTTTTTAGACTCCTCAGTTAAAAAAACTCTTAAAACCTTTCTTTTAGGGTTTCTCAAAGCTTCCATCACAGCATGTTGACCAACTATAAAAAAAGGTGCTTTATTCATATATTTTACAGTGTTTTACACGTTTTTTTTGGTATTTTCTTATTAAATCTCGTGTTGCAATTGCATAAATAAAATATATAAAACGCTTGTTGTTTGAAGCTTTATTGAACAAGGGGACACTTCCCCAAAAGGAGGGGTTCCAGAGCGGTCAAATGGGGCGGGCTGTAAACCCGTTGACTTCGGTCTTCGAAAGTTCGAATCTTTCCCCCTCCACCATTCAATAAATATTTTAATAACACTGGAGTGTTACTCTTGGGGTTGTGCGGGTGTAGTTCAATGGTAGAACGCTAGCCTTCCAAGCTGGATGTAAGGGTTCGATTCCCTTTACCCGCTCCAAGAAATAAAATTATAATTAAAGAGGAAAAAAAAATGTCGAAAGAAAAATTTGTAAGAAATAAACCGCATTGTAATATCGGTACTATTGGTCATGTGGACCACGGTAAAACAACTTTGACTGCTGCTATCACAAAAGTTTTAGCTGAAACAGGTGGTGCTACTGCGATTGCTTATGACCAGATTGATAAAGCTCCAGAAGAAAAAGAAAGAGGAATTACAATTTCAACTGCACACGTTGAGTATGAAACAGAAAAAAGACATTATGCACACGTAGACTGTCCTGGACATGCTGACTACGTAAAGAACATGATTACTGGTGCAGCTCAAATGGATGGAGCAATTCTTGTTGTTAACGCAGCTGATGGCCCAATGCCACAAACAAGAGAACATATATTACTTGCAAGACAAGTTGGTGTTCCTGCTATTGTTGTTTACTTAAATAAAGTAGATCAAGTTGATGATAAAGAAATGATTGATTTAGTTGAAGAAGAAATTAAAGAGTTATTAACTTCATATAAATTTCCTGGTGACAAGACTCCAATTGCAAAAGGTTCTGCTTTAGCTGCTGTTGAAGGAAGAGATGATGAGATTGGAAAAAATTCTATTTTAGAATTAATGAAAAATGTTGACGCTTTTATTCCACAACCTGACAGACCTAAAGATAAAGATTTTTTGATGCCAGTTGAGGATGTTTTTTCAATTTCTGGAAGAGGTACAGTTGCAACTGGAAGAGTAGAGTCAGGTGTATTAAAAACTGGTGATGAATTAGAAATTGTTGGAATTAGAGAAACAAAAAAATCAGTTTGTACAGGTGTTGAAATGTTTAGAAAGCTTTTAGACTCAGGTGAAGCTGGAGATAACGTTGGTGTACTATTAAGAGGTGTTGAAAGAACTGATATTGAAAGAGGTCAGGTTCTTTGTAAACCAGGATCTGTAACACCACACACTAAATTTGAAGCTCAAGCTTATGTCCTTAAAAAAGAAGAGGGTGGAAGACATACACCTTTTTTTACTAAATACAGACCACAGTTTTATTTCAGAACAACAGACGTAACTGGTGAAGTTGAATTACCATCAGGTACAGAAATGGTTATGCCTGGTGATGATGCTAAATTCACGGTGAAACTAATAACTCCGATTGCAATGTCAGAAAAATTAAACTTTGCAATTAGAGAAGGTGGAAGAACTGTTGGGGCTGGAGTAGTAACTAAAATTATAGAGTAAGCTCTATATAGGAGTGTAGCTCAATTGGTAGAGCGCCGGTCTCCAAAACCGGAGGCTGAGGGTTCGAGTCCCTCCGCTCCTGCCAATAATAAAAGTAACTTATGAGGAACCCGATAAAATTTATACAAGAAGTAAAACAAGAAGCCTTCAAAGTTTCATGGCCCACAGGTAAAGAAACTTTACAAGGAGCTTTAATGGTTTTTATAATGGCGCTAGTTATGTCTTTATTTTTTTTACTAATAGATCAGGTTTTAAAATTTTTTTTAGAACTTTTACTTAAGGTTAGTATATAATGAAAAATTGGTATATTGTTCAATCGCACTCAAGCTTTGAAAATAAAGTAGCTGGCTTAATTAAAGAGGAGGCCGATAAGGCAAAAATATCAGATAAATTTGAAGAAATTATAGTCCCCACACATGATGTAACAGAAGTTAAAAGAGGCAAAAGAATTCAAAGAAAGAAAAAATATTTTCCTGGATATGTATTAATTAAAAGTGAAATGGATAATAACATTTATCATATGATTAAAAACATCAAGAGAGTTAGTGGATTTTTAGGAACTAAAGGAATGCCAGTTCCTGTGTCTGATAAAGAAATTGAAAAGATTTTAGGACAAATTAAAGATGGTGTAGCACAGCCAAAATCTGGTATAGACTATAGCGTAGGAGAAAAAGTTCAGGTAATAGATGGACCCTTTGCATCATTTAGTGGAATGGTTGAGGATATTGATGAAGAAAAGTCTAGACTTAAGGTATCAGTTTCTATATTTGGACGTCCAACACCTGTTGATTTAGAATATAATCAAGTGGAGAAAGTAAGTTAATGGCTGCAAAAAAAGAAATAAGTGGATTTATAAAACTACAAATAAAAGGTGGGCAAGCAAATCCGGCACCACCAGTTGGTCCAGCTTTAGGACAACGTGGCGTAAACATAATGGAGTTTTGTAAAGCTTTTAATGATAAAACAAAATCATTAGCAGGCAAACCTGTTCCCGTAGAAATAACAGTTTATAAAGATAAGAAATTTGATTTTAAAATTAAGTCACCCCCAGCGTCCTTTTTTATTAGAGAAGCTGCAAAATTAAAAAGTGGTTCTCAAGAACCAGGCAGAAATATAGTTGCTACGATTACAAAAAAACAAGCAGAAGAAATTGCAAAACAAAAAATGAATGATTTAAATGCTATAGACTTAGAACAGGCAGTTAAAATTATTGCAGGATCAGCAAGATCAATGGGTATCGAGGTTAAAGAATAATGAAATCAAAAAGATTTAAAAAATTACCAGAAAAAACTTTAGAATTATCTTCTGATACAATTGAAAAATTATTACCAGTAATCAAAAAAAATTGTACTACAAAGTTTGATGAGTCAGTCGATTTAAGTTTCCAAATCAATAATAAACAAAAAAAGAGTGAAGTTAACATAAGAACAGTTGTAAATTTACCCGGTGGAACTGGAAAAAAAGTGAAAGTAGCAGTTGTTTGCGAAGATGCAAAAATATCTGAAGCTAAAGATGCTGGTGCAGATATTGTAGGAGGAGATGATTTTATTGATAAAATCAAAAGTGGACAAATAAATTTTGAAAAATTAATTTGTACACCGGCTATGATGATAAAATTATCAAAACTTGGTAAAGTTCTAGGACCAAAAGGTTTAATGCCTAATCCAAAATTAGGATCAGTTACAGCAAATTTAAAATCAGCAATTAAAGATGCTAAATCAGGTCAAGCAGAAATCAGAAATGATAAAGATGGAAATATTGGTGTAAGTATAGGTAAAAAATCATTTTCAGACGATAAAATAATTAAAAATTTTAATGTAATTATAGATACTTTAGAGAAAGAAAAATCTAATAATACAGTAAAAGGTGATTTAATCAAATCAGCTTTTATAACATCAACTATGGGTGTTTCTTACAAACTAAAATTAGGAAAAAACATTTAATTCTTATGATGAACAAAGAACAAAAAAAAAATTATATCACTGAGATGACAAATCAATTTGAGAATAGTAAAGCAATTATGGTTACTCATTATCAAGGATTAACTATGATTCAACTTGATGAACTTAGATCAAAAATGAGAGAACATGGTATTATTTTTAAAATTACAAAAAACAGAATCACAAAATTAGCTCTTGAAAAAACAAAATGTAAAGATTTGTCTAATTTATTCTCAGGACCAACCGCTGTTGCTTTTGGAGAAGATGCAATAATGTCTGCTAGAATTTTATCAAAATTTGCAAAAGACAATCAGAATCTTAAATTAATTGGTGGAATGATGGAAAATGAAGTTCTAGATCAAGCTGGGGTAATGAATGTAGCAAATTTACCTACTTTAGATGAAGCTAGGGCCAATATTGTGGGTATTTTGAATGCATCGGCGACAAAATTAATAAGTATTTTGCTTGCACGATCAGAAAAAATGAGTAATTTACCCCCAGAAATTTCTGAAACAAAACCCAAAGAGTAGATAATATGCCTGACCTAAATAAAATTATAGAAGATTTATCAAGCTTGACTGTAGCTGAAGCAGCTGAGCTTTCAAAGCAACTTGAAGAAAAATGGGGAGTAACCCCAATGGCAGCAGCAGCCCCAGCAGCAGCTGGTGGTGCAGCAGCAGCAGAGGATAAAGATGATTTTACAATCATGTTAGTTTCTGCAGGTGACAAAAAAATTAATGTTATCAAAGAAGTAAGAGCAGCTACATCACTAGGTTTGAAAGAAGCGAAAGACTTAGTTGAAGGTGCACCTAAAGAGGTTAAAACTGGTGTTCCAAAAAAAGAAGCTGAGGAAATTAAAACTAAATTAGAAGCTGCGGGCGCTAAAGTAGAATTAAAATAAATTAATTAGGAAATCTCAAGTACTGATTATTTTTTAATCAGTATATAAAATAAATGCAATTATCTTTTACTGAAAAAAAGAATATTAGAAAAAGTTTTGGTAAGCTAAAAGAGAGTTTATCTATACCTAATTTAATTGAAGTTCAAAAAAATTCTTATAAAGAATTAACTGAATTCGATCAAAATGCCGGTGAATTAACCAAAGGTTTCGATAGAGTTTTTAAAAGTATTTTTCCTATTGAAGATTTAAATGATAAAGCAACTTTAGAATATGTTTCATATAGATTTGAGAAACCAAAGTTTGATGTTGAAGAATGTATTTCAAGGGGATTGACTTACTCATCTGCATTAAAATGTACATTGAGATTAGTTGTTTATGAGATAAATCAAGAAAATAATACTAAAGATATCTTGTCTGCAAAAGAACAAGAAGTTTATATGGGTGAAGTTCCTATGATGACCAACAGTGGAACTTTTATTACCAATGGTGTTCAGAGAGTTGTTGTAAACCAAATGCACAGAAGTCCAGGAGTTTTCTTTGATCATGATAAAGGTAAAACTCATGCAAGTGGTAAATTATTGTTTAATTGCAGAGTGATACCCAATAGAGGTTCATGGTTAGATTTTGAATATGATGTAAAAGATTTCTTATATTTTAAAATTGATAGAAAAAAAAAGATTTTTGCTTCAACTTTATTATTAGCATTAGGATATTCTAAAACTGAAATAGTAAATGAGTTTTATGATAATGAGTTTTACTCTTTTGATGCAAATTCAAAAAAATGGAAAACAAAATTTAATCCTGAAAATTATAAAGCAAAAAATTATTTAGAAGAAGTTCAAGATGCTAAAAGCCAAAAAATTGTAATTAATCTTGGAGATAAAATCAACTACCTTAATGCAAAAAAATTAGCCAATGATGGTTTGAAAGAAATTTTGGTATCCAATCAATCATTATTTGGTAAATTTTTACATGAAGATATTAAATTAAATAATGAAGAAAATGAAATATTAAAAATTGGAACTGAGTTAAATGAAACTTTAATTGATAAAATTATAAAATCTAATATTACAAAAATAAATATTTCTGTAACTAATCCAATTAATAAAGGAGCTTATTTATTAACTACAGTTTTTAATGATAAAAATAATACAAAAGACGAGGCAATTACAGAAATCTATAAAATGCTTAGACCTGGTGAGCCCCCAACAATAGAAATAGCAACTCAAATATTTAATAATTTATTTTTTAGTTCAGAAAGATATGACTTATCAGACGTAGGACGAGTAAAGATGAATTCTAGATTAAATTTAGAATGTTCAGATAAGATTACTATTTTAAGAAATGACGATGTTATAGCAATTATTCATAAAATGTTAGAACTAAGAGATGGTAAGGATGAAGTTGATGACATCGATCATTTGGGAAATAGAAGAGTTAGATCTGTTGGTGAATTAGTTGAAAACCAAGCTCGTATTGGTGTTTATAGAATGGAAAGAGCAATTAAGGAAAAAATGACTACTTTAGACGTTGAATCTGCGATGCCCCAAGATTTAATTAATGCTAAGCCACTTACTGTTTCTCTAAAAGATTTTTTCGCAAGTTCACAATTATCTCAATTTATGGATCAAACAAATCCTTTATCTGAAATCACTCATAAAAGAAGAGTATCAGCTTTAGGTCCTGGGGGACTAACGAGAGAGCGTGCAGGTTTTGAAGTTAGAGACGTTCATCCGACACATTATGGTAGAATTTGTCCAATAGAAACTCCTGAGGGACCAAATATTGGTTTAATAAATAGCTTATCTACATATGCAAAAATTAATAAATATGGTTTCATTGAAAGTCCATATAAAAGAGTAAAAGATGGAGTGGTGCAGGATAAAGTTGAGTATTTATCTGCAATGGAAGAAACTAAATTTACAATTGCTCAAGCTAATACAAAAATTGATAAAAGTGGTAAAATAATTGAAGAACTTGTTTCATGTAGACAAAATCTCAATTTCTTATTGTCTAAACCAGAAACAATCGATTACATAGATGTTTCACCAAAACAATTAGTTTCAGTAGCAGCATCATTAATACCTTTTTTAGAAAATGATGATGCAAACAGAGCTTTGATGGGGTCAAATATGATGAGACAAGCTGTGCCTTTGTTGAAACCAGAAGCTCCATTTGTTGGAACAGGTATAGAGAGCGATGTTGCTTTAGACTCCGGTGTAACAATTGTAGCAAGAAGAGATGGTATAGTAGATAAAATTGATGGTAAAAGAATTGTAATCAAAGTAACTGAGGAAACTGATTTAACAAAATCAGGAGTAGATATTTATAATCTTCAAAAATTTAAAAGATCTAATCAAAATACCTGCATTAACCAGAGACCATTAGTTAGAGTAGGTGATAAAGTTAAATCTGGAGACATCATTGCAGATGGTCCATCTACAAAACTTGGAGAACTTGCACTAGGAAAAAATGTTACAGTAGCATTTATGCCTTGGCAAGGTTACAACTTTGAGGACTCTATATTAATTTCGGAGAGGTGTGTAACTGATGATGTGTTTACTTCAGTTCATATTGTAGAGTATGAGATAATGGCAAGAGACACAAAATTAGGTGAAGAAGAAATTACAAGAGATATTCCAAACGTTAATGAAGAAGCTTTAAAAAATTTAGATGAGTCGGGTGTAGTATATATTGGAGCTGAAGTAAATGCTGGAGATATATTGGTTGGCAAAGTAACTCCAAAAGGTGACTCAGCATCAGGACCTGAAGAAAAATTATTAAGGTCTATCTTTGGTGAAAAAGCTATAGACGTAACTGATACATCTTTAAGAATGTCGCGTGGTAGTAGTGGAACAGTTGTTGATGTAAGAGTATTTAATAGACATGGTATTGAAAAAGATGAAAGATCAATAACTATCGAAAGAGCAGAAATTGAACAAGTTCAACAAGATAAAATTGTTGAAGAGGAAATTCTTGAAAGAAGTATTAAACAAAGAGCATCACAAATTTTATCAGGAACAAAATTAACTAAAAAAATTAAAGATGTTGAAGCTGGTTCAAAATTGGATTTTGAAACTTTAAACAAAATAAACATTAGTGATTTATTTAAAATATCTGTTGAAAATACAAACTACGAAGCTTCACTAAATAAACTTAAAGAACAATACAATGAAGCTAAACAAGATATAACTGAAAGATTTGAAGATAAGGTTCTTAAGATTAGAAGTGGAGATGATTTATTGCCAAGTGTGATGAAAATGGTGAAGGTATTTGTCGCAATAAAAAGAAGATTAAGACCTGGTGACAAAATGTCAGGGAGACATGGAAATAAAGGAGTGGTGAGTAAAATTGTTCCTGTTGAAGACATGCCTTATCGTGAAGATGGTAGACCAGTTGATATAGTTTTGAACCCTTTAGGTGTACCAAGTAGGATGAATGTCGGACAAATTTTAGAAACTCATTTAGGATGGGCTTGTAAAGAATTTGGTGAAGAACTTAAAAAGCTTATTCATGAGAACCAAAAAAGAGTTGAAAAAAATGAGAAGATAAGTTCATTTCTTAAATCAGTTTATGGGGAAGAAATTTTTAATAATAAAGTCGATAAATTAAATAAAACTGAATTTGTTGATTTATGTGAAAATTTACAGAATGGAGTTCCTATTTCAACACCAGTGTTTGATGGTGCTAAAGAAAAAAATGTAACAGATATGTTGGAATTAGCTAAATTACCAAAATCAGGACAAACATATTTATGGGATGGTAGAACAGGTGAAAAATTTGACAGGCCTGTAACTGTTGGAATAATTTATATGCTTAAACTTCACCATTTGGTAGAAGACAAGATACACGCTAGATCTACTGGACCTTATAGTCTAGTTACACAACAACCTCTTGGTGGAAAAGCTCAACTTGGAGGACAAAGATTTGGAGAAATGGAAGTTTGGGCATTAGAGGCTTATGGTGCATCCTATACACTTCAAGAAATTCTCACCGTTAAGTCTGACGATGTAGCAGGAAGAGTTAAAGTTTACGAAACAATTGTTAAAGGCGAAGAAAATTTTGAGTCAGGAATTCCTGAGTCTTTTAACGTATTAGTTAAAGAAATTAAATCATTAGCATTAAACGTGGAACTTAATTAATTATGAAAAAAGAGTTAACAGATTTATTCAAAAATTCTGAAATTTCAGAAGCTCAAAATTTTAGTAGTATTAAAATTACATTAGCAAGTCCTGAAAAAATTAAATCATGGACATATGGTGAAATAAAAAAACCTGAAACAATAAATTATAGAACCTTTAGACCAGAAAAAGATGGACTATTTTGCGCAAGAATTTTTGGTCCCATAAAAGATTATGAATGTTTATGTGGAAAATACAAGAGAATGAAATTTAGAGGTATTATTTGTGAAAAATGTGGTGTTGAAGTAACAAAATCAAATGTCAGAAGAGAAAGAATGGGTCATATAAACCTTGCAACACCTGTTGCGCATATTTGGTTTTTAAAATCTTTACCAAGCAGAATTGCTTTGGCAGTAGATATGAAATTGAAGGAAATTGAAAGAGTTTTATATTTTGAAAATTTTATTGTTATAGAGCCAGGATTAACTGGACTTCAAAAAAATCAACTTCTTAACGAAGAAGAATTAGCAAAATATCAAGAAGAATATGGAGAGGAAGCATTTACAGCAGGCATAGGAGCAGAAGCTGTTTTAGAGATGCTTAAAAATTTGGATTTAGAACTAGAGAGAAAAAATTTAATTAATTACATTAAAGAAACTAAATCTAAAGTAAATGAGGAAAGAGCGATCAAAAGATTAAAATTAATAGAGTCATTTATTGAAACAGGCCAAAAACCTGAATGGATGATCATGACTGTAGTTCCTGTAATTCCTCCAGAACTTAGACCATTAGTACCACTCGATGGAGGACGGTTCGCAACTTCAGATTTAAATGATTTATATAGAAGAGTAATTAACAGAAATAATCGTTTAAAAAGATTAATGGATTTAAAAGCTCCAGATATAATTGTACGTAACGAAAAACGTATGCTTCAAGAATCAGTAGATGCATTGTTTGATAATGGCAGAAGAGGCAGAGTAATAACTGGAACAGGAAAAAGACCATTAAAATCATTGGCAGAAATGTTAAAAGGTAAACAAGGTAGATTTAGACAAAATTTATTGGGTAAAAGAGTTGATTATTCAGGAAGATCAGTAATTGTTGTAGGACCTGATCTAAAGCTGCATGAATGTGGACTCCCAAAAAAAATGGCCTTAGAATTGTTTAAGCCTTTTTTGTATGCAAGATTAAACAAACTTGGTTTAGCCTCAACAATTAAACAAGCTAAAAAACTTGTTGAAAAAGAAACAAACGCAGTATGGGATGCTTTAGAATTAATAGTTAGAGAACATCCAGTATTGCTTAATAGAGCGCCAACATTACATAGATTAGGTGTCCAAGCGTTTGAACCAAAATTAATTGAAGGTGATGCAATTGAATTGCATCCATTAACATGTGCAGCCTTTAATGCAGATTTTGATGGGGATCAAATGGCTGTGCACGTACCATTAAGTTTAGAAGCTCAATTAGAAGCTAGGATCTTAATGCTTTCTACCAATAATATTTTATCCCCTTCTAATGGAAAACCAATCATAGTTCCTAGTCAGGATATGATTTTAGGAATTTATTATTTATCTCAAGAACCATTAACAGATAAATCCGCAGGTTATTTCACAGATGCTGATCAAATTGAATTTGCTTTATCATCAGGACAAATAAAAGTTCATAGTACTATAATTTCAAGATTTGAGACAATAGATGATAAAGGAAATAAAAAATTTGAAAAATATACATCTACAGCTGGAAGATTCTTATTAGCGAATCTTTTACCAAAAAATAAAAATATAAAATTTTCATTAGTGGATAGATTATTACCTAAAAAAGTTGTTTCAGAGGTAATTGATATTGTTTTTAGATTTTGTGGTCAAAAAACTACAGTCATTTTCTGCGATAAATTAAAAGATTTAGGATTTAAGCATGCTTTTAAGGCTGGTATTTCATTTGGTAAAGACGACTTAGTTATACCGAAGAGTAAGACACAATTAATTGATGATACAAAAAAATTAATTGCAGATTATGAAACTCAATATGCAGAAGGATTAATTACTAGAGGAGAAAAATATAATAAAGTAGTAGACGCTTGGTCAAAATGTACAGATAAAGTAGCAGCTGAAATGATGAAAGGAATATCTGCTACTGAAAAAACATCTGAAGGATTAAAAATAAATTCAGTATTTATGATGGCTGACAGTGGAGCTAGAGGTTCAGCTGCTCAGATGAAACAATTAGCAGGAATGAGAGGTCTTATTGCTAAACCATCAGGAGAAATTATTGAAAGTCCAATTACATCTAACTTTAAAGAGGGTCTTACAGCTTTGGAGTATTTTAACTCTACCCATGGAGCTAGAAAAGGTCTTGCGGATACAGCATTAAAAACAGCAAGCTCTGGATACCTAACAAGAAGACTTTGTGACGTGGCCCAAGATTTGACAGTAACTAAAAAGGAATGTGATTGCAAAAATCCAGGATTTATAGAACTTTCTGAAATTTTAGAAGGAGGAAATGTAGTTGTAAGTTTATCTGAAAGAGCTTTAGGAAGAGTTGCTTTTGATGATGTAAAACATCCTATAACTGGAGAGATTATAATTAAAAAATTAACTATGATAGACGAGTCCTCTTGTGATAAAATTGATGCAGCAGGAATTAAAGCTGTAAAAGTTTATTCCGTAATGACTTGTGGTTCAAAAGAAGGCGTTTGTGCAACATCTTATGGAAGAGATTTATCTAGAGGTAAAATGGTTCACGTCGGTGAAGCTATTGGAATGATTTCTGCCCAATCGATAGGTGAACCCGGTACTCAGTTAACTATGAGAACTTTTCATGTTGGTGGTACAGCTTCTGTTAAACAAGAATCCCAAATAGTGACCAAAAATGATGGAATACTAAAAATTATTAATTCTAATATTTTAGAGGACTCTAAGAAAAATTTAATCGTAATGGGAAGAAATACCCAATTATCAATTGAAGATGATAACGGCGTTCAAGTGGCAATATATAAAGTTGCATATGGATCAAAATTATTTTTCAAAAATGGTGATAAGATAAAATCTAATACTAAAATTTGTGAATGGGATCCTTACACAACTCCAGTAATTGCAGAAAAAAGTGGTATTGCTAGCTATGTTGATTTGATTGATGGAGTTTCAATTCAAGAAACTACTGATGATGCAACAGGTATCTCATCAAAATCAGTTATTGATTGGAGGGCTCAATCTAAAAGTACAGATTTAAAACCTAGAATTACTTTAAGAGACGAAAAAGGAAATGTAATTAAAAAAGCAGACGACAACGAAGCAAGATATTATTTAGTCCCTGATTCAATTTTATCTGTTAAAGATGGACAAAAAGTTTCAGCAGGCGATGTAATTGCTAGACTACCTAAGGAAACTACAAAAACAAAAGATATCACTGGAGGTTTACCGCGTGTAGCTGAATTATTTGAAGCTAGAAAAGCAAAAGACAGTGCCATCATTGCAGAAAATGATGGACAAGTTATTTTTGGCAAGGAAGTTAGAGGCAAACAGAGAGTTTCAATTGTGCCAGAAGATGGAGCTGAATCATCAAATTATTTAATTCCTAAAGGAAAACATATTAATTTTAACCAAGGTGAAAGAATTAAAAAAGGTGAATATTTATTAGACGGACAACCTTTGCCTCATGATATTTTAAGAATTATGGGTATAAAAGATTTAACTGAATATTTTGTGAATCAAGTTCAAGAAGTTTATAGATTACAAGGTGTAATTATTAACGACAAACATATCGAAACAATCTTAAGACAGATGTTGAAAAAAGTTGAGGTTAAAATTTCAGGAGACTCTACATATTTACCTGGAGAAATTGTTGATAGAATAAAGTTTGATATTGTTAACGAAAAACTTAAAGCTGAGGGAAAAACTCCTGCGATAGGTGAAAGAGTACTTATGGGAATAACTAAGGCTTCTCTACAAACAGAGTCATTCATTTCAGCAGCTTCATTTCAAGAAACAACTAGAGTACTTACAGATGCTGCAATTAAAGGAAAAGTTGATCCATTGAATGGATTAAAAGAGAACGTAATTGTAGGTAGATTGGTCCCAGCAGGAACTGGTAATATTAAGAATAAATGGAACAAAAAAGCTCTTCAAGATGATAACAAATTTTTATCTGACCAAGAAAAAATTGAACCTTCAGAAACCCCATTAAATCAATAAAAAAAGATCATATATTCATTAGTTTTAGTTTGACAAAGTCATTTTATTAAGTATTTTGGCGATATTTTTTGGTTGGAATGTAGTACTAATCTTAAGTACTAAACGCTGCCACAAATAACCTGTCAGTTATTTTCATTCAAAAATATTAACTAAATTATTTATTTTTATAATGCCAACTATTAACCAGTTGATTAAAAAGAAAAGGGCAAAACAAATTAATAGGAACAAAGTTCCAGCTCTACAAAAACAACCTCTAAAAAGAGGGGTGTGTGTAAAAGTTTATACTACTACACCAAAAAAACCAAATTCAGCATTGAGAAAAGTAGCAAGAGTGAGATTATCAAATGGTTTTGAAGTAACTGCATATATTCCAGGAGAGGGGCATAATTTACAAGAACACTCTGTTGTGATGATAAGAGGTGGAAGAGTAAAAGATTTACCTGGAGTTCGATATCATATTCTTAGAGGCAATTTAGATACTCAAGGAGTTGCTAATAGAAAAAAAAGAAGATCTTTATATGGAACTAAAAAAGGTAAATAATGTCTAGAAAAAAAACTCAACCTAAAAAAAAAGTAATTCCAGATCCAAAATTTAATTCAACAATAATTCCTAAATTAATTAATAACATTATGTATGATGGAAAAAGGGGTGTAGCTGCTAAAATTGTGTATGATGCTATAGAAAAAATCAAATCAAAATCAAAAGAACAACCAATAAATATTTTTAATGAGGCAATAAATAATATAAAACCAACTGTTGAAGTCAGATCAAGAAGAGTTGGTGGTGCAACGTACCAAGTACCTGTTGAAGTAAAAAGTAAAAGAGCTCAAGCTTTAGCAATTCGATGGTTAGTAGATTCTGCAAGAAAAAGAAAAGATAAACATATGTCAGATAAAATTTTTAATGAACTTTATGATGCATACGAAAAAAAAGGTGCAGCAGTAAAAAAGAGAGAGGATGTGCATAAAATGGCAGAGTCAAATAAAGCTTTTGCACATTTTAGATGGTAAAAATTTATGTCCAGAACTCACACATTAGATAAATACAGAAATATCGGTATTATGGCGCATATAGATGCTGGTAAAACAACTACAACTGAAAGAATTTTATACTACACAGGTAAAAGTCATAAAATTGGTGAAGTGCATGATGGTGCAGCAACAATGGATTGGATGGAACAAGAACAAGAAAGAGGAATTACAATTACTTCAGCTGCAACGACATGTTTTTGGCAAGATCATAGAGTAAATATTATTGATACTCCTGGCCATGTAGATTTTACTATTGAAGTAGAGAGATCTCTTAAAGTTTTAGATGGTGCAGTCGCTGTGTTTGATGGCGTAGCAGGTGTGGAGCCTCAATCTGAAACTGTGTGGAGACAAGCTGATAAATATAAAGTTCCAAGAATATGTTTTGTCAATAAATTAGATAGAACTGGTGCAGATTTTTTTAGATGCGTAGATATGATTAAAGATAGACTTGGAGCAAAACCAATGGTTTTACAAGTCCCAATAGGCATTGAAGCTTCCTTATCAGGGGTTGTCGACCTTGTAAAAATGAAAGCACAAGTTTGGAAAAATGAGGCATTAGGTGCCGAATGGGAATATAAAGATATTCCAGATGATTTAAAAGAAATTTCAAACAAATATAGAACTGAACTTGTTGAACTAGCAGTAGAACAAAACGAAAAATTAATGGAAAGTTATTTAAATGGTGAAGAAATTAAAGAGGAAGATTTGGTTAAATGTATAAGAAAAGGAACTCTTAATTTTGATTTTGTACCAGTTTTAACTGGATCTGCTTTTAAAAACAAAGGTGTTCAGCCTTTATTAGATGCAGTGGTTAATTACCTACCAAGTCCACTGGATATTGGCTCAATTAAAGGATCAAAAGTTGGCTCAGATGATGAAATAGAAATGAAATTTGATGATAAAGCTCCTTTTTCAGCGCTAGCTTTTAAAGTGGCAAATGATCCATTCGTTGGTTCATTAACATTCATAAGAATTTATTCAGGAACAATTAAGTCTGGTACAGGAATTTATAACTCTTCAAAAGAAAAAGAGGAAAGAGTTGGAAGGATGCTTTTGATGCACGCTAACTCCAGAGAAGACATCAAAGAGGCTAATGCGGGTGATATAGTAGCTTTAGCGGGTCTAAAAAACACTATAACTGGTCATACTTTATGTGATGAAGAAAATGCTGTTTTACTTGAACCAATGGAATTCCCTGATCCAGTAATTGAAATTGCAGTAGAACCTAAGACAAAAGGTGATCAAGAAAAAATGGGTGAAGCTTTAGCTAGACTTGCTAAAGAAGATCCATCTTTTAGAGTTTCTTCAGATGAAGAATCGGGACAAACAATTATTAAAGGAATGGGTGAACTCCATTTAGATATTATTGTAGATAGAATGAAAAGAGAATTTAAAGTTGAGGCAAATGTTGGAGCTCCACAAGTAGCATATAGAGAGACAATAGAAAAATCAGCTGAGTTTGAGTATATACACAAAAAACAAAGTGGTGGAGCGGGTCAATTTGCTAAAGTGAAATTGTTTGTAGAGCCACAAGAACCTGGAAAAGGTAGAGATGTTGAAAGCGCAATTAAAGGTGGAGCTATTCCAAAAGAATTTATTCCTGGTGTTGAAAAAGGAATTGAGTCTGTTTCTGATAGCGGAATATTAGCAGGCTTTCCTTTAATTGACTATAAAGTAACAATAGTTGATGGTTTACATCATGATGTAGACTCAAGTGTTTTAGCCTTTGAACTTGCTAGTAGAGCATGTTTTAAAGAAGCATGCACACATGGTGGATTAAAATTACTAGAACCAATTATGAGGGTAGAAGTAGTTACTCCTGAAGATTATATGGGAGATGTAATTGGTGATTTAAACTCAAGAAGAGGCCAAATAAATACTCAAGAACAAAGAGGTAATGCTACAGTAATTACTGCAATGGTACCGTTGGCTAATATGTTTGGTTATATAAATAATTTAAGATCAATGTCACAAGGAAGAGCACAATATTCTATGTTTTTTGATCATTATTCGAAAGTTCCTCAAAATGTACAGGATGAAGTAACTAAGAAAGTTGCAGGATAAAATGGAAAAACAGAATATTAGAATTAAATTAAGAGCTTATGATAATAAAATTTTAGATGCTTCAACTGAAGAAATCGTGAATACAGTAAAAAGAACAGGTGCAACTATCAAAGGTCCAATTCCATTACCAACTAGAATTGAAAGATATACAGTTTTAAGATCGCCACACATTGATAAAAAAAGTCGTGAGCAATTTGAGTCAAGAACACATAAAAGATTAATTGATATTGTAGAACCAACTCCACAAACTGTAGAAGCTTTAATGAAACTAGATTTAGCCTCAGGAGTAGATGTGGAGATTAAGATTTAACTATGAGTGAAATAGCATTATTAGGAAAAAAAATTGGTATGACCAGAGAATTTTATAAGACAGGACAAGTTGTGCCTGTAACAATAATTAAAATGGAAAAAGCTAGGGTTATTCAAGTAATAGATGAGCAAAAAAGAGGTTATAAAGCCATCCAATTAGGTTACGGAAAAATGAAAAATTCTAAATTGACTAAAGCAATGAAAGGTTTCTTTTCTAAAAGAAATACAGAACCAAAAAGAAAATTAAAAGAATATCGAGTTTCAAATACTGATAATTTTAAAGAAGGAAATGAATTTGGACTTGAAATTTTTAAAGACATAAAATTTGTTGATACTCGATCAAAAACAATAGGTAAAGGTTTTGCTGGAGCAATGAAAAGACATAATTTTGGGGGTTTAAGAGCTACTCATGGCGTTTCTATTTCTCATAGATCACATGGATCTACTGGACAAAGACAGGATCCAGGGAAAGTTTTTAAAGGTAAAAAGATGGCAGGTCACATGGGTGACAAATTAAGAACTATGCAAAATATAGAAATAATTAAAACAGATATTGAAAATGAATTATTATATTTAAAAGGATCTATACCAGGATCTAAAAATGCTGAAGTTTTAGTTAAAAAATCAGTAAAAAATATAGATAAAAAAACAATTGTAGAAAAAATTAAAGCTGCGGATGAAGCAAAAAAAACACCTGAAAAAAAGAAAAAATAATGAAAATTGATAAAATAAATCTAAATGGAAAAAAAGACTCTATTGAAGTTTTAGACAAGATTTTTTCTGCAAAAATAAATAAAAGATTAGTAAACAATGTTTTATATAAAACAAATGCAAACTACAAAGGTAGACATGCTAAAACAAAACAACAAAATGAAGTTTCGGGCCCTACTTCAAAAATTTATGCTCAAAAAGGCACAGGTAATGCAAGACATGCTAGTAAAAAAGCTCCCATTTTTGTTGGAGGTGGAATAGCCCATGGTCCAAAAGGTGAATTAGCTTATAAAAAAAGAAAACTTAACAAAACTGAAAAAAAACAAAGTATTGCTTCCTTAATAAGTGAAAAAATTAAAAATAAAGATTTATTAATTTTTAGTGATTTTAATTCTGAAATTAAAAAAACAAAAGAAATGAGTTTAATCTTAAAAAAATATGAAATATCAAATTCATTAATTATTTTAGATAAGCCCTCGAAAGATAAAATTGAAAAATCAATAAGAAATATTCCAAAAATTAAAGTTACAGACGTAAATCATTTTAGTGCGTTTGATATTGTTAAATTTAAAAAAGTTGTTTTTACTGAAACTTCAGTAAAAGAATTAGAGAAAAGATATTCATAATTATGGAAAAGATACATTTATACGACAAAATAATTTCTCCAATGGTAACTGAAAAATCTACCAATCTGTCTGAACAAAATAAGATTGTTTTTAAAGTTCCAATGAATGCAAATAAAGTTAATTTAAAAAAAAATATAGAAAAAATTTTTAAAGTAAATGTAATAAAAGTTAATATTATTAACAAACAAAATAGAATCAAATTAACAAGAGGAAGAAAAATAAAAGTCTCTGGATTTAAAAAAGCTATAATAACTTTGAAAAAAGGTCAGAGTATAGATTTAACAACTGGAATTTAAAATAATGGCATTAAAAAATTTTAAACCTTATACAAAATCAACAAGAGGCACCATTCTTGTAGATAGAACTGGTCTATGGAAAGGTAAACCTTTTAAGTCTTTAGTTTCACCTAAAAATGCTATGAAAGGTAGAAATAATTATGGCCGAATTACCTCTATTAACAGAGCAGGAGGACATAAAAAAATGTATAGACATGTTGATTTTTACCGTAAAAAATTTGATATGTTGGCAACAGTTGAGAGAGTTGAATACGATCCAAATAGGTCTTGCTACATAATGCTTGTAAAATTTGAAGATAACTCTCACGCTTATTATTTAGCTCCTCAAAAAATTAAAGTTGGTGATAAAATTGAAAATGGTCCAAAAAAAGAGATTAAAGTTGGGAATTGTATGCCATTACAAGATATTCCGGTTGGAATTAATATTCATAATGTTGAAATACAACCAGGTGGAGGTGGTAAAATAGCACGATCTGCAGGAACTTCAGTTTCAATCAGTGGTATGGATGGAAATTATAGTTTAATAAAATTAGCATCAGGAGAAGTTAGAAAAATAGATTCAAGAGCATTAGCAACTATAGGTGTATTAAGCAATCCAGACCAAAAAAATATTAAAATTGGTAAAGCAGGCAGATCAAGATGGTTAGGACGAAAACCTCACACTAGAGGAGTTGTTAAAAATCCCGTTGATCATCCCCACGGTGGTGGTGAAGGTAAATCAGCTGGTGGTAGACATCCAGTTTCCCCAACAGGACAGTCAGCCAAAGGATTAAAAACAAGAGACAATAAAAGAACAGATAAATTTATAATTAAGAGAAGAAATAAAAGAAAGGACACGAAATAATGTCTAGAGCGGTGTGGAAAGGACCATTTGTTGAGGAAAGTTTGATTAAAAAAGTAGATAAATATAAAACTAATCCTAAAAAAATTCCTATAAAAACTTGGTCTAGAAAATCTACAATTATTCCTGATTTTGTTGGAGTAAGTTTTTTAATTTATAATGGTAAAAAATTTATTCCTATTACTATATCTGAAGATATGGTCGGTCATAAACTTGGTGAATTTGCACCTACTAGAACTTTTTTCGGTCATACTCCAGCAGATAAAAAAGCTAAACCAGCAGAGGCAGAAGTGAAAAAATAGATATGAGTAAAAAAAAGAAAATTGATAAAAATAAAAATAAATTAATTAGATCGGTCAATAATAATGTAAGATCTAGCGTTAGAAAGTTAAATCCAATATTAAAAGGAATTGTTGGAAAAAAAGTTGATATAGCTATTAGAGATCTACAGTTTTCAGAAAAAAGAATTACTAAAGATATAAGAAAAACTATTAGTTCAGCAGTTGCAAATGCGGAAAATAATTTTCAGTATGATATTGATAAATTGTTTGTAAAAGAGGCCTATTGTGGAAAAAAGATTATAATGAAACGATTCAGACCTAGAGCCAAAGGAAGAGCAGCACCAATATTGAAACCTTATTCAAGTGTAACAATAATTTTATCAGAAACAAAAAAAATGGAGAGTCATGGGTCAAAAAGTTAATCCAGTTGGTTTTAGATTAGGTGTCAATAGAGGATGGGATTCTGTTTGGTATGCTAAGAAAAAAGACTTTGGTAATTATTTAATAGAGGATTTTAAAATTAGAGAATATATCAAAAAAAATGTGATCAATTCAGGTGTATCTAAAGTAATGATCGAAAGAACTTCAAATAAATGTTATGTCACAATTTACACTTCAAGACCAGGTTTCGTAATTGGAAAAAAAGGTAGTGACATAGATAAGATAAAAAATAATTTGTCAAAACTTACTATCAATGAAGTTATGCTTAACATCAAAGAAGTAAAAAAACCTGAAACTAATGCTTATTTAGTAGCAGAAAATATTGCTCAACAGTTAGTAAAAAGAATATCTTATAGGCGTGCAATGAAAAGAGCAATGCAGTCATGTTTAAGATTGGGTGCTAAAGGAATTAAAGTATCAATAAGTGGTAGATTAGGTGGTAATGAAATTGCTAGAACTGAATGGCTTAGAGATGGAAGCATACCATCACATACTCTAAGAGCAGACATAGACTATGCTGAAGCAGAAGCATTAACTACATATGGAATTATTGGAATTAAAGTTTGGATTTATAAAGGAGAAGTTTTTGCAAAAGAGTTTAGTCAAGAAACTAATAAGGAAACTCAAAAAGGAGTAAAAGAATAATATGTTGCAACCAGTTAGAACAAAATGGCGTAAAGCTCATAAAGGAAGGATTAAAGGAAATGCTTCTAGAGCACATTTTATAAATTACGGTGCTTTTGCTTTAAAAGCTTTATCACCAGACAGAGTAACAGGTAAACAAATTGAAGCTGCTAGAGTTGCATTAACAAGACATATGAAAAGACAAGGAAGAGTGTGGACAAGAATTTTTCCAAATATACCAGTCTCAAAAAAACCAATAGAGGTGCGTATGGGTAAGGGGAAAGGGTCTCCTGAATTTTATGCCTGCAGAGTAAAACCAGGTAGAATTTTATTTGAAGTTGATGGAGTTACAGAACAAGTTGCAAAAGAAGCACTATATAAAGCTTCTGCTAAACTTCCTATCAAAACCAAAACTATTAAGAGGTTTGCTTAGTATGAAAAAAAAGGAAATTAAAAAACTGTCAAAAGACGAAATGGTTAAAAATATAGAAAAATTAAAAAAGGATTTATTTAATTTTAGATTTCAAAAAATAAGCTCACAGGTAACAAATCCTGCAAAGATAAGTGAAACCAAAAAAACTATAGCAAGATTAAAAACATCATTAAGAGGTAAGATAAATGCCTAAGAAAATTTTATCTGGAACTGTTGTAAGTGATAAAGCAAATAAAACTATTACTGTTATAGTTGAAAGAAAATATGCTCATCCTCTACTAAAGAAAGTAATTAAAGTTAGAAAAAAATATAACGCTCATGATGAAAATAATAAATATAAAACAGGCGATAAAGTAAGTATTGTTGAGTGCAAACCTTTTTCAAAAAATAAAAAATTTCAAGTTATGGAGAATTCAAAATAATGATACAGGTACAAACAGAATTACAAGTTGCAGATAACACTGGTGCAAAAAAAATAGAATGTATTAAAGTTTTAGGTGGTTCCAAAAGAAGATATGCAAGTGTTGGAGATACAATAGTTATCGCAGTAAAAGAAGCAATACCAAAAGGAAAAGTTAAAAAAGGATCTGTTCACAAAGCTGTTGTTGTTAGAGTTAAAAAGGGAATACATAGAGATGATGGCTCTAAGGTAAAATTTGACAACAATGCTGCAGTTCTTGTTGATGATAAAGGAGAACCTGTAGGAACAAGAATTTTTGGTCCTGTCACTAGAGAATTAAGAAATAGAGGGCAAATGAAAATAATATCATTAGCTCCAGAGGTTTTATAATGATTAAAAAAGGATTAAAAGTTTTAGTTTTATCTGGAAGAGACAAGAAAAAAGAAGGCGAAGTAATTGAAATTGATAGAGAAAATAATAGAGCTAAAGTTAAGGAAATAAATATGGTTAAAAAGCATGTTAAAACAACTAAAGAAAAAAAAGGTGGAATTTTTTCAAAAGAAAGTTTTATTCATTTATCAAACTTAAAATTAGTTGAAGGAAAAAAAGATAAAAAAAAAGGGGCTAAAAAATAATGATACCAAGATTAAAAAATTTATTTCATAAAGAAATTCAACCAGCTTTAAAAACTAAGTTTGGTTATAAAAATGTTTACATGGGTCCAAAATTACAAAAAATTATATTAAATATGGGGCTTGGCATTGAAGGCAGTGATTCAAAAATTTTAAAATCATGTGAAGAAGATTTAGCAAAAATCACTGGACAAAAACCAGTAACTACTAAATTTAAAAAATCTGTCGCAAATTTTAAAACAAGAAAAGGTGCAAATGCTGGTTTGAAAGTTACTTTAAGAAAAAATAAAATGTATGAATTTTTAGATAGATTAGTAAATATTGCTTTGCCAAGAATTAAAGATTTTAGAGGTCTATCTGCAAAAGGTTTTGATAAATTTGGAAATTATACATTTGGTATTAAGGAACATATTATTTTTCCAGAAGTAAGCTTTGATAGAGCAGATAAAGTAAGAGGTCTTGATATTACATTAGTAATTTCATCAAAAGAAATAGATCACAGTTATGCTTTATTAGAAAAATTGAATTTTCCATTTATTAAAAAAGGAGATAATTAATATGGCTAAACTAAGCTCAATTAATAAAAACAATAAAAGAATTAAGCTTTCAAATAAATTTTTTAAAAAAAGAGACAAATTAAAAAAAATAATAATGGACAAAAAGATACCATTAGAAGAAAGATTTAAGGCTCAACAAAAACTTTCAAAACTTCCTAGAAATTCAGCTAAAAATAGAATTATGAATAGATGCCAAATTACTGGTAGACCTCATGGTGTTTATAGAAAATTAAAAATATCTCGAATTGCATTAAGACAACTTGGTTTGCAAGGAAAGATACCAGGATTGGTTAAATCAAGTTGGTAGAAAGGAAAATATGAGCTTAAGTGACCCAATAGGAGATATGATTGCTAGAATTAAAAATGCTCAATCTAGAAATCATAAAAAAGTAGAACTGCCATCATCAAATTTTAAAGCAAAGATAGCTGACATTTTAAAGAATGAGGGTTTTATAAGAGATTTTAAGGTTAATTCAGAAGATAATAAATCAATATTATCATTAGAATTAAAATATCATTCTGGAAATCCTGTTATTAACGCTTTTGAACGTGTATCAAAACCAGGGAGAAGAATTTTTTCAAGTGCGGAGAGTCTACCAAAAATTAATAATGGACTTGGAATAGCTATTGTGTCAACTCCAAAGGGAGTTATGACAGATATAGACGCAAGAAAACAAAAAGTTGGTGGGGAAATAATTTGTAAGGTGTTTTAAATGTCTAAAATTGGTAAAATAAATATTTCAATTCCAGAAAAAGTAAAAGTTGCTCTAGCGGGGAGTAATTTAAATATTGAGGGTCCTTTGGGAAAAAAATCATTAAACATTGATTTAAATCTTTTTAGCCTTGATATCAAAGATGGAAAAGCAATATCTATAAAACCAAAAAAGATCAATCAAAACACAAAGAGATTATGGGGAATGAATAGAAGTTTAATAAATAACGCAGTTATTGGCTCAAGTAAAGGATATGAAAAAACGCTAGAACTAGTTGGTGTTGGTTATAGAGCTGCCTTAAAAAGTAACATATTAAATTTACAATTAGGCTATAGTCACGACATTAATTTTGAAATTCCAGATGGAATCAAAATTATTGTTGAAAAACAAACAACAATTAAAATTAGTGGACAAGATAAACAACAAGTAGGAGCTGTAGTTTCCAAATTAAAAACTTTAAGAAAAATTGAACCGTATAAAGGAAAAGGTGTAAGAGAAAAAGGTCAGTATATTTTAAAAAAAGAGGGAAAGAAAAAATAATGAAACTAGATACAACAAAAAGAAAACGATATAGAGTAAGCAATAAAGTTAAAAAGGTTGCATCTAGAGATAGATTTAGACTAAGTATATCAAGATCATCAAAAAATATTTTTGCCCAAATAATAGATGATAATAATAACACCACTTTAATTTCAGCATCATCAATTGAAAAAGATATTAAATCTGCATCAAAAGTGAATAAAACAGAGTTATCAAAAATTGTTGCAGAAAAACTAGCAAAAAAAGCACAAGAGAAAAAAATAACAAAAATATTTTTTGACAGAGGCATATATAAATACCACGGAAGAATTAAGATTTTTGCTGAAACTTTAAGAAAAAATGGAATGGATTTTTAGATATGGAAAATTATAAAGAAAAAAAGAAAGACGATATTTTAGAAAAGCTTGTACACATAAATAGAATTACTAAAGTAGTAAAAGGTGGTAGAAGGTTTGGATTTTCAGCTTTAGTTGTGGTTGGTAATCAAGCTGGTAAAATAGGTATAGCTCATGCTAAAGCTAAACAAGTTCCAGATGCAATTAAAAAAGCAAATGAAATGGCAAGAAGAAAATTAATACAAATTCCTCTAAGAGAAGGAAGAACAATTCACCATGATGTTAAGGCAAAAGATGGTTCTGGAAAAATAGTTTTACGTTCTGCATCGAAAGGAACTGGTATTATTGCTGGAGGACCTGTTAGAGCTGTTTGTGAAGTGTTAGGTGTGAAAGATATAGTCGCAAAGTCAATGGGCACGTCTAATGCACATAATGTTATAAGAGCAACAATGAAAGCTTTAATGAAACAAAATTCTCCAAAACAGATTTCAACAATTAGAAACAAGAAAATTTCTCAAATAATCGAAAAAAGAGGATAATGACAAGTTTAAATAATAGAACAAAAATGAATAAAACAAAAACAAGAGTAGGGAGAGGTATAGGTTCTGGAAAAGGAAAAACCTCAGGACGAGGAGTAAAGGGTCAAAAATCAAGATCAGGAGTTGCTATTAAAAGTTTTGAAGGTGGACAAATGCCACTTTATAGACGGTTACCAAAAAGAGGTTTCAATGCAATTAATAAATTAAATATAGCAATTTTAAATTTAGATAAGATCCAATCTTATATTACTAAAAAAAACATCAATACAAACGATGTTTTAAATTCTGAATTACTTAAAAAATTGAAATTAATTAATAAAAACTCAAAAAAACTTAAAATATTAGGTTCAGGTGAAATTAAAGATAAGATTAATATAATTGCAGACCTTGCTTCAAAATCAGCAGTAAAGAAACTTGAAAAAATTGGTGGATCAATTCAATTAAAGAAATAACTAATATTAAATGAGCGCTTCATCATCTACAAATGATTTAAGAAACAGAATTTTATTTACAATTTTTATCCTATCAGTTTACAGGTTTGGAACATTTGTACCATTACCTGGCATTGATCCTGAACAATTAAAAATAATGATGGAAGGCAATCAAAAAGGGTTGCTGGGTATGTTTAATGTATTTGCAGGTGGTGCTGTAAGTAGAATGGCAATATTTGCACTTGGAATAATGCCATACATATCATCATCAATTATAGTCCAATTACTCACTGGTGTTTCTGATTATTTTAAAAATTTAAAATCACAAGGTGAGACAGGCAGAGCTAAAATAACTCAAATTACTAGATATGGAACAGTATTACTTGCAACTATTCAAGGTTATGGTTTAGCGGTTGGTTTAGAGTCATCCGCTGATTTAGTAATTAATCCAGGAGTCTTTTTTAAAATTTCAACTGTAACAACAATTGTTGCTGGAACAATTTTTTTAATGTGGTTAGGTGAACAAATAACACAAAGAGGTATAGGCAATGGAATTTCTTTAATTATTTTTGCTGGTATTGTAGCTGAAATACCTAGAGCATTAGTTACGACATTTGAACTTGGAAGAACTGGAGCAATTTCTACTATAATGATAATTGGAATTTTTGTATTGTTAATTTTAACTATTCTTTTTATTGTGTTTATGGAGAGAGCTCTTAGGAAAATATTAATCAATTATCCAAAAAGACAAATGGGCAACAAAATGTATGGAGGAGAGTCATCTCATTTACCATTGAAAATAAATCAAGCTGGTGTTATTCCAGCAATTTTTGCATCTGCTTTGCTATTATTGCCTGTAACTTTCTCTAATTTTAATTTGTCTGAAAGTGAAACTTTTTTAAATATAAGTTCTTACTTTACGCAAGGACAACCACTTTATATGCTTCTTTATGCGTCTGGAATTATATTTTTTACTTTTTTTTATACATCTATAACTTTTAATCCAACTGAAACAGCGGATAATTTAAGAAAATATGGTGGATTTATTCCTGGAATTAGACCTGGTGAAAGCACGGCATTATATATAGAAAATATTTTAACAAAACTTACAACTATTGGAGCTTTATATCTAACCTTAGTTTGTTTGATGCCAGAATTTTTAATAGCAAATTATCCTATTCCATTTTATTTAGGTGGAACTTCAATTTTGATTGTTGTTGTTGTGGCAATTGATACTGTAACACAAATACAAACAAGATTAATGAGCTCTCAATACGAACAACTTATTAAAAAAACTAAATTTGGAAGATAAAAAGTGAATATAATTTTGTTTGGTCCCCCAGGAGCTGGCAAAGGCACTCAGGCAAAATACTTGGTAAAAAAGTTAAATGCATTTCATGTTTCTACAGGGGAAATATTAAGGTCAGAGATTAAAAGAAACACTGAAATTGGTAAAAAAATCATTCATAACATGAATGATGGTAAGTTTGTTAGTGATGAAATTGTTAACAATCTTATAAAAAATATCATTTTTGATATCCAAAAAAAAAACAAATTAATATTTGATGGATATCCTAGATCATTAACTCAGGCAAAAAATTTAAATAAATTATTAGATGAAACTACTCAAAAAATAAATTTTATTTTTTTTCTTAATGTTAATAAAGAGACAATATTAAATAGAATTGAAAAAAGAAAGGTTTTAGAAAACAGATCAGATGATAATACAGACACTATAATTAAAAGATATGATACTTATATGGAAACAACAAAACCTGTTCTCGATTTTTACTCAAAAAATCAAAATTTTGTGGAGATAGACGGAAGTCTTGAAATTGACGAAATAACAAGGAAAATTGACACTTTTATCAACGTATAAGCCGTTGACTTTAAAAGATCTTCTTATATAAAAGGCTAAATTTTATCACATATTTATGGCTCGTATAGCAGGTATTAATATTCCCCAAAATAAATTGGTCCATATTGGATTAACTTATATTTATGGAATTGGTGATAGATTTTCTAAACAAATTTGCACTTCTCTAGAAATACCAAAAAAGAAAAGAGTTAATGAGCTTACTGATGAAGAAATTCTTAAGATAAGAGAGTATATCGACCAAAATTTTAAAGTTGAGGGTGATTTGAGAAGAGATTATTCATTAAGTATTAAAAGATTAATAGATCTTGCTTGTTACAGAGGTAGCAGGCATAGAAAAAAGCTACCTGTAAGAGGACAAAGAACTAGGTGTAATGCAAGAACGAGAAAAGGAAAAGCTATAGCTATTGCTGGTAAAAAATTAACACCACTTAAGAAATAAATATGTCTAAAACTGATAAGATAGAAAATAAAGATCAAAAAGTTGAAAAATCAAATAAGAAAATTATAAAAAGTAGTTACTCAAAAAAAAAGAAAACAAAAAAAAGTGTTCATAATGGAATTGCTTATGTTCAATCTACTTTTAATAACACTATTATCTCAATTGCAGATACTAACGGAAATGTTATTTCGTGGGCTTCTGCAGGTCAAAAAGGTTTTAAAGGATCTAGAAAGTCAACACCATATGCTGCTCAAGTTGCTGCTGATTCAGCTGCAGCAAAAGCATTGGAATATGGGATGAAAACTTTATCCGTTGAGGTCAAAGGACCTGGATCTGGTAGAGAGACAGCATTGAGAGCACTACAGGCAAGAGGATTTAAAATATTATCAATAAAAGATACTACACCAATGCCACATAACGGAACTAGACCGCCAAAAAAAAGGAGAGTTTAATGGAAACTGCAAATGTAAATTTAAAAAATTGGAAATCTTTAATTAAACCATCAAAATTAGACGTAAAGATAAGTGAGGATTTAACAAGAGCAACTATAACAGCTGAACCATTAGAAAAAGGGTATGGCTTAACCTTGGGAAATTCTTTAAGAAGAATATTATTATCTTCAATTCAAGGGACAGCTGTTACATCTATACAAATTGATGGTGTATTACATGAATTCACATCTATTAAAGGAGTAAGAGAAGATGTTACAGACATTGTCTTAAACGTTAAATTACTTGCTTTAAAAAATTCATCTGAAGGAACAAAAAAATTAGTATTAGATGCTAAAGGACCTGGAGAGATAAAGGCTTCAAATATTACGCCTGTAGCAGATGTAGAGATATTAAATCCAGATTTAGTGATTTGTAATTTAGATGAGAATACAAATTTTCATATGGAAATGAATGTCAATACTGGAAAAGGATACGTTCCTGCAGAATTAAATAAGCCAGAAGAGCCACCATTAGGACTCATTGCTATAGATTCATTATACAGCCCAGTTAAAAAAGTTTCTTACTCAGTAAGCACAGCAAGAGAAGGTAAAGCTTTAGATTATGATAAGTTAACAATGGAAGTTGAAACTAACGGATCTATATCCGCTGAAGATGCCGTAGCTTATTCAGCAAGAATATTTCAAGATCAATTGAAAATGTTTATTAATTTTGATGAACCTGTAGAAGCACCAGTTAAAGAGGTTTCTCAAGAACCAGAATTTAATAAGAACTTATTAAGAAAAGTTGATGAGTTAGAGTTATCAGTTAGATCAATGAACTGTCTTAAAAATGATAATATAATTTACATTGGAGATTTGGTTCAAAAATCAGAAGGTGAAATGTTAAGAACACCCAATTTTGGAAGAAAATCATTGAACGAAATAAAAGAAGTCTTGACTGGAATGTCTTTGTATTTAGGAATGGAAATTCCAAACTGGCCACCAGATAATATTGCCGAGATGTCTAAAAAATTGGAGGAGTCGATTTAATGCGACATGGACTAGCAAATAAAAAATTGAACAGAACATCAGAGCATAGAAAAGCTTTATTAAAGAATATGTTGAATTCATTGGTTAAATATGAACAAATCAAAACAACCCTACCTAAAGCAAAATTTTTAAAACCACAAGCTGACAAGCTTATAACATTAGGAAAAAAAAATTCATTACATAACACCAAAATGTTAGTTTCTCAGTTACAAGATATTAAATCAGCAAACAAAGTAAAAAAAACTTTATCTAAAAGATATGAAAAAAGATCAGGCGGTTATACAAGAATAATTAAAGCTGGTTTTAGATATGGTGATAATGCACCAATGGCAATAATTGAATTTGTTGACAGAGATGTTGAAGCAAAAAAAATTGATAAAAAGAAAAAAAATCCCGCTAAAGAAGAAAAGAAAAAAGAAGAACAAAAAATAGCTACGGCTTAAAATCACAGCTTAAGTTATCATGATTAAAAATTATATCGTTGACTCAACGTATGATAATATGCGTTTAGACAGGTGGTTAAGAAATAAGATTGGAAATATACCTCAAAGTTTAATAGAAAAATTTTTAAGATCAGGAAAAATTAAAATTAATAAAAAAAAAGTTAAAAGTTCATTTAAAGTTAAAACAAATGATAAAATTGTTATTTTTAATTTAAATTTTAAAGAAAATATCATTCAAAAAAAAAAAAGATTTAACCCATCAAATGAAATAATCAAATCAAATGAAGATCTAGTCATAGATGATAATGAAAATTTTATAGTTCTTAATAAAAGTGCGGGTATTTCAGTTCAAGGAGGCACAAAATCGAAAAAAAATTTAGTTGATATATTTTCTAAAAGTAAAATTTTTCAAGATAGCAAACCCTATTCAGTCCATAGACTAGATAAAGACACCTCTGGAGTCTTCATAATGGCAAAAAATAGGGAAACAGCTCAATTGTTAACTTCTTTATTTAGATTAAGAAAAGTTCACAAAACTTATCTAGCGATATGTAATGGAGAAGTTGAAACAGACTCAGGTGAATGGATAGATGATTTAATAAGATACGACAATGGTAAAAAGATTGTTGAGAAAGCAAAAACAATCTTTAAAGTTTTAGATAAAAATTCTAGCTCAAGTTTATTAGAAATGAAACCAATCACAGGAAGAAAACATCAATTACGAAAACAATTATTTAATATTGGACATTCAATTTATGGTGATAAAAAGTACAGATCTTCTATATCTACAAAAGGTATAAATAAAGAACTAATGCTTCATTCTTATCAAATTAGATTTATGATTAATAAAAAGAAATATACTTATAAAGCTTTACTTCCTGATTATTTTAAAAGATTATTAAAGGTAAAAAGACTTAACTTTTCAAGTTTAAAATAAAATTTTCAACTAATTTATTTTCTATAGCTTCATAATTTTGATCTTTTATATTTTTTAAATTAGTAACACCTTTATCTTTAATTCCACATGGTATGATTGCATCATATTTTTTTAGATCATTATTAATATTTATTGAAAATCCATGATAAGCAATCCATTTACTAACCCTCACACCTATCGCTGCAATTTTTTTTATCTTTGAATTTTCATTATACCATATTCCAATATTATCTTTATCTGGAAATGTATTTATGTTGTAATATTTAAGTGTTTCGACAATTGTTTTTTCAATAATAGATATAAATTTTCTAATATCTTTTTTTCTTTTTTTTAGATCCATTACAAAATAACAAATTAATTGCCCTGGTCCATGATAAGTAATTTTTCCTCCTCTATTAGTCTTTAAAATCTTAATAGATTTATCTAATATTTCATTTTCTTTATAACTTTTACCAGCGGTATAGAGATCTTTATGTTCCAAGATCCAAATTAAATCATTAGATTTTTTTTGGTGTATTTCAAGAACCCTCTTTTCCATAAATCTTAATGCATCTTCATATTTTACTGGTTTTTGAGACTTTTTAATTTCTATATTCATTTATAATTTGTATTCTGTTTATTATGTATTAAAAGATCCGTCAGTATAATAGGTAAATTTATGGCTTTAATAAAAAAAATCAAAGACAAAAAAGTCAACTTTGAATTTAATAAAGAATACATAAAAGTTGTTACTGATAAAATCTCTAATAACGATGCTCAATTTATAACAAATTCGTTTAAAGAAATGCATCCAGCTGATGCTGCAGATATTATTGAACATTTAAGTCAAAATGATAGAGAAAATCTAATTAAACTAAATAATTTTAGGATTGACCCTGAGGTATTTGTTGAACTTAATGAGTCGGTCCAGACTGAAATAATTAAATATTTATCATCTGACGCAATCGTGAGAATATTAAAAAATCTTGAGTCCGATGATGCAATAGCTATTTTAGAAAATGTTGAGGAGAAAGATAAAAATTCAATTTTAAGCTTATTACCACCCAAAGATCGCTTTGCTCTTTTGGAAGGTCTTAGTTATCCAGAAGAAAGTGCCGCTAGAATTATGCAGAGAGAATTTACTGCTATACCTAGTAATTGGTCAGTCGGACAAACAATTGATTATTTAAGAGAAAATAAAGATTTACCAGAACAATTTTTAGAAATCTATATTGTTGATGAAAATTTTAAACCTATTGGAGTACTTCCATCCTCAAAAGTTCTCACAACATCTAGAAATACAAAAATGTCTTCACTAATGGATGACTCAATTTTTTTAATTCCAGTTGATATGGACAGAGAAGAAGTAGGACATTCTTTTGAAAACTATAATTTAAATTCAGCATGTGTTGTTGATAAAAATAATAAATTAGTTGGTATGATTACATCTGATGATGTACTTACTGTTTTGAAAGAAGAAGCTGAAGAAGACGCTTTAAGATTAGCTGGAGTAGGTGACGAAGAAATTACTGATGGCGTTTTCACTAAAACGAAGAGAAGATTTAATTGGTTATTATTAAATTTATTTACGGCCTTTTTAGCAACTTGGTGTATTAGTTTATTCGGTGCCACAATTGAACAAATGGTTGTACTTGCATTCTTGATGCCAATAGTTGCATCAATGGGTGGAAATGCAGGAATGCAAACTTTAGCTGTTACAATCAGAACACTTGCAACAAATGATTTAACAAAAAACAATTTTAATCAAAATATATTTAAGGAATTTAACATTGGAATTTTAAATGGAATTATTTTTGCAATTATTAGTTCTTTTATAGTTCAAATTTGGTTTCAAGATTATCAACTTTCGTTAATAATTTCTATTTCCATGGTATTGACAATGGTTGTAGCGGGATTATTTGGAATAGTGGTACCTGTTACATTAAAAAAAATGAATATAGATCCCGCAATAGCATCAAGTGTTTTTGTGACTACAATTACAGATGTCATTGGTTTTGTTTCTTTTTTAGGAGTTGGTGCATATTTTTTATAAATATTAAAAATTATCTATTAGCCTTATTTTATTTAAATAATAAGCAATAAACATTTTAGAATTATTAACTTTGTAAGAGATTTGTAGATTTCTTTTATCACGCATCTCAAGATATTCAATATTAATAATATATTTTTTTTCTAGTTCCTTTTTTTTGTTTAGTATTTTTTTTTTGGAAAAATTTTTTTTTGATATTCTTTTCTTAAATAAAATTAAGTCTTTAGCTATTTTTCCAGCTTTAAATAAATCATCTTTATTTAAAAGTGAATTTCTTGAAGATAAAGCTAATTTATTTTTATCCCTAATGGTTTTACAAGATACAATTTTTGATTTAAATTTTTTTTCAATATATCGTTTAACTAATAGTAATTGTTGGAAATCTTTTTCACCCATAAAAATTTTTGATGGTTTTACTTTTTCTGTTAAACGTATCATTACGTCAATAACTCCCTCAAAATGACCTTTTCTATGCTTAGCACATAGTATTTTATCTTTTTTTGGGAGATAAACTTTAATTCGATTTTTGGAGTTGTAAATTTGGTTTTTGTTAGGAATGAAGACGTAGTTAACTTTTAATTTTTTTAAAATTTTAATATCTTTTTTTATATTTCGTGGATATTTTTTATAATCATCTTTATTATTAAATTGCTTTGGATTCACAAATATACTTACGACAGTTTTATTGCAGTAATATAAAGATTTCTTAATCAAGGAAATATGACCCTTGTGAAGACTTCCCATAGTTGGCACAAAACCCACATTAGAGATACCTAATAATGCCTCATTTAAATCATTATTTCTAAATAAAATTTTCATTTGTATAAAATATTTTAATAAGTAAAACATTTAAATGATTAAACAAGCAATTATTCCACTTGCTGGATTAGGCACACGTTTATTACCTTTGACTAGTGTTTTCGCTAAGGAGCTTTTACCAATTAATGGTAAACCTGGGATTGAATATATTTTAGATGAATGTATTGAAGCTGGTATTAAAGAAGTAGTCTTTATTATTTCTAAAAAAAAACAAATGATAAAAAATTATTTTTATAATGATAAATTTTATAAAAAAATTATTAAGAAAAAAAAAGATCCAAGAATTATTAAAGAATACAAAAAAATCTTAAAATATAAAAAAATGATAAGATTTGTATATCAAAATAAACCTCTTGGTACAGGAGATGCAGTTTTAAAAACACAAAAATTTATTAAGGATAAATTTTTTTTAATGCTATTACCAGATGATTTGATTATTAAAAAAAATTGTTCTAAATCTATGATTAATATTCATAATCGATACAAATCTTCAGTTATGGCCAGCATGAATGTAAAAAAAAATACAGTATCTAGATGGGGTATTTTTAAATTGAGTAAGAAGTTAGATAAAATAAATTATTTGGTAAAAGATGTAGTTGAAAAACCATCTATTAATAACGCACCTTCAAACAAAGCAGTTATAGGAAGATATATTCTACCTAAAAAGATATTTTCTAAATTATCTAAACAAAAACCAGGCAAAGGTGGTGAAATTCATATCACTGATGCAATTCAATCATTAATATACGAAAACAATAAATTTGTAGCGCATATTTTTTCCGGAAAATATTTAGATTGTGGAAGTATGAATGGATATATTAAATCATCTTTGGAGATTGCTAAATTATGAAATTATGCATGATAGGAACTGGATATGTTGGTTTGGTGAGTGGTGTATGCTTTTCTGATTTAGGCAATGATGTAGTTTGTGTTGATAATGATATAAACAAAATAACTCAACTCAAAAATGGAAAAATTCCAATATATGAACCAGGTTTAGAGGAGTTAGTTTTAAAGAACTATAAAAATAAACGTTTATCTTTTTCTACTAACTTAAAAGAATCTATAATGAAATCGGATATTATTTTTATTTGTGTTGGAACACCAACCAAAAAAGGAGGAAGTGCTGCCGATTTGAGTCAAATTTTTAATGTTGCAAAAGAAATTAGCTCTTCAATAAATAAGTTTAAGATAATAATTACAAAATCAACAGTTCCAGTTACAACTGGTGATGAAATTGAAAAAATTATATCAAAAAAAAATAATAAGAAAAAATTTTCTGTTGTTTCTAATCCAGAATTTTTAAGAGAAGGAGAGGCTATAAGAGATTTTATCTATCCTGATAGAGTTGTAATTGGAACAAATGAAAAAAAATCTAATAAAATTTTGAAAAATCTTTATCAACCATTAATTTCTAAAGGTGCTAAATACGTTAATACTTCTCGAAGAGCAGCTGAACTTATTAAATATGCTTCCAACGCATTTTTAGCTACAAAAATTACTTTTATTAATGAGATAGCTAATTTATGTGAAAAAACTGGCATTAATATTGAAGATATATCAATTGGAATGGGACTTGATAAAAGAATAGGTGGAAGGTTTTTAAGAGCAGGGCCAGCCTACGGGGGCTCTTGTTTTCCCAAAGATACTAAAGCTATTATTACTACAGGTGATAAGTTTAAAACAAATCTTTCAGTTATAAAGTCTGTAATCAAATCAAATGAAAATAGATCGACTCTTTTATTAAATAGAGTTTATGAAATTTTAAATAAAAAGATTAGAAATAAAAGAATTACATTTTTAGGTGTTACTTTCAAAGCTAATACAGATGATATGAGAGACTCGTCAAGCCAAATAATGATTCCATCATTATCAAATAAAGGTGCAATCGTAAAATATTTTGATCCTACTGGGTATAAAAAAGAATTTAAAAAATTTAAAAATGTATTTTATTCAAAAACAATCAAAGAAGCTATAGATGGCTCAGATCTTGTTATTATTCACACAGAATGGAATGATTTTAAGTCGATAAATTTCAAGAATTTAGTTAAAAAAAAGAAATTTATGATTTTTGATATGAGAAATATCTATTCTTCAGATAAGATTAAAAATCAAGGCTTTAAATATTATAGTGTTGGCAAATAAATATTTAATTTATTTCAAAAATTGCATCAACTTCAACCGAAACTCCCAAAGGTAAACTATTTGTGCTTACTGCAGCTCTTGTATGCATACCAGCATCACCAAAAACTGAAACAATAAGGTCAGATGCACCATTAATTACTTTTGGTTGTTCTATAAAATCATCTGTTGAATTTACAAAACCTGTAAGTTTAATACATGATTTTATTTTTGATAGATCGCCATTACAAGCTTCTTTAACTTGTGCAATTATACTTAAAGCACATCTTTTAGCTGCATTATAACCAGCTTCAGTGTTTAAATCATTACCTAATTTTCCTTTTATTAATTGTCCATTTTCATCTATTGATATTTGGCCAGAAATAAAAAGAAGTTTACCAGAAAAAGTTGTAGCAACATAATTTCCTACAGGAGGTTTTGCTACTGGTAATACTATATTAAGTTTTTTTATATTATCTTCTACTGTCATTAATTTAAAATTTTTTCTTTTGTATCTTTAATTTTTTCCTTTGTTTTTATAAACTTTTTCTTTTCATTAGACCATTGTTTTTTTTGATAATCTTTTGTTTCGTCTATAAAGTTTTTACCTGCAGATATTGTCTTATTTTTAGCTAAATTAGCTTTACATTTTACATATTCAACAGAAAATTTTTTTAGATTTTGACAATTATTTTCATTTGAAAATGATATATTATTAATATTTGATATTAGATATATAATTAAGATTAATTTGATTTTCATTTTTTTTTTCTTTTTTTATTTTTATCGTATTCTTTTCTTTTCTCAATTAAAATTAAAGCCTCTTCCATTGTAAGTTCAGTTGGATCTTTTTCTTCAGGAATAGTTGCATTTAAAGATTTATATTTAATATAAGGACCATATTGACCCTTCATAACTTTTACAGGTTTTTTATCTTCAGGATGTTCCCCTAAATCCTTAATTATTGATGATGACATTCTTCCAGGTTTTGCTTCAGCAATTAATGTTATTGCCCTGTTTAAACCTATTGAAAAAATTTCCTCTACATTTTCTATTCGTGCAGACTTATTTTCACATTTAAGGTATGGACCAAATCTTCCAGTATTTAAAGATATTTCTTTTTGATTATCTGGATTTATTCCTAAAGATTTTGGCAATGAACATAAAAATTGAGCTTTTTCTAGATCAATACTCTCTAATGATAATCCTTTGGGTATTGAAATATTTTTTAATAATTTATTTACATCTGATTTTAACTTTTTAGTTTTTTGCTTTTTTTTAGTTGGTTTTTTAATCTCTTCTTCTGTAGGAATTTTTTCATATTGAAGATAAGGTCCAAATCTTCCATTTTTTAAATATATATCATTGCCATTTTCATGTTTTCCAATAAATTTTGGTTCTGCTAATTGTGCTTGAGCTGCAGCTTTTGCTTTAGATAATGGTCTTGTAAACTTGCATTCAGGGTAATTTGAGCATCCTATAAAAGCACCACCCCTAAAGCTATTCTTTAAACTTAGTACTCCAGAATTGCACAATTGACACTTTCTAACAATTTTTCCTTCATTATCTTTATCAAAAATCAATTCACCCAAACTATCATTAAGTAAATCCAAGACTTCTCTAGTTCTTTTTTCTTTTACTTCTGAAACATTACTATTAAAATCTTTCCAAAAAAGTTCTAAAACTTTAATCCAACTTTCTTTACCAGTAGTAATTTCATCAAGTTGATCCTCTAATCCTGCTGTAAAATTATAATCTACATATTTTGAAAACAATTTTTCTAAAAAGGCTGAAATTAATTTACCTCTATCAGTAGGAAAAAATCTTTTATTTAATATTTCTGCATACCCTCTATTAGCAATAGTAGATATAATACTCGCATAAGTAGATGGTCTTCCAATACCCAGTTCCTCTAGTTTTTTAACTAAGCTTGCTTCTGAATACCTTGGTGGTGGTTGTGTATAATGCTGTTCATCTAATAATTCCTCAATATTAATTGGTCCTTTTTGAATAGCAGGCAAAATACTTTCATCATCATCTTTACTTTGACTATTATAAATTTTCAAAAATCCATCAAATTTAAGAACTGATCCACTAGCCTTGCAAACTGTATCATTATTGTCCGAAGTTATTGTAATAGTGTTTCTATCAAACTTAGCGGACTCCATTTGAGAAGATAAAGCTCTACTCCAAATAAGGTCATATAGTTTATTTTGATCTGTGCTTAAATATTTTTTAACACTTTGAGGCGTTCTGACAATATCTGTAGGTCTAATTGCCTCGTGAGCCTCTTGAGCATTTTTAGCTTTCTTACCAGAATAGTTTAAAGCATCTTTCGGTAAATATTCAGAGCCGATTTCCTTTTGAATATAATTTCTAAAAGTTGATACTGCATCCTTCGATAAGTTGGTTCCATCAGTTCTCATATAAGTAATCAAACCGATTGTTTCACCTTCTATCTCTATACCTTGATATAGTTTTTGAGCAATTTGCATTGTTCTAGATGCACCAAAACCTAATCTACTTGAGGCAGTTTGTTGAAGAGTTGATGTAGTAAATGGACCAGATGGATTACGATTTACTACTTTACTTGAAATATCAGTTACATTAAATTTTTTTTTATTAATGATTGATATGGCATTATTTATCTCATCTTTATTTTTAAACGAGAATTTTTCGATCTTATTATTATCTAATTGAGTTATACTGGCAGTGATATTTTGATTTTTATTGTCAGCAAATTTAATACTTAAAGTCCAAAATTCTACTGGTTTAAATGATTCAATCTCATGTTCTCTTTCAGTAATTAATTTTAAAGCAACAGATTGGACTCTTCCTGCAGATTTTGAGCCTGGTAATTTTGTCCAAAGTATTGGTGAAATATTAAAACCGACTAAATAATCTAGTGCTCTTCTTGCCATATAAGCATCAACTAGCAATGGTTCAATTTGTCTGGGGTTTTCAATTCCTTGTATAACAGCTTTTTTAGTTATTTCATTAAACACCACCCGTTCAATTTCTTTATCTTTCAAAAGTTTTTTTTCATTTAAATATTCTTTTACATGCCAGGCAATAGCCTCACCTTCACGATCAGGGTCAGTAGCCAATATAATCTTAGATGAGTCTTTTGCAGCATCAGTTATTTCTTTAAGATATTTTTTTGAAAAATTATCAACTTCCCATTCCATCTTAAAGTTTTGATCTGGATCAACAGAACCATTTTTTGAGGGCAAGTCTCTTATATGACCATAACTTGCTAAAACTTTATAATCATCGCCCAAGTATTTATTTATAGTTTTAGCTTTAGCAGGACTTTCTACAATGACCAAATTCATAAGCTACAAACTACTCAAAAGACTTAGATAGTCAATTTAATAAATTTTTGTCTTAGTTTCCTCTTTATTTTTCAATCTTTTAATATTTTCTTTATGGGTAAAAAATATTAAGACAAACATTATTGTAAAAAAGATTACTTGATCGATTTCAGTTAAAATTAACAAATATATCGGTATAGAAGCAGCTGCAACTAAAGATGAAAGAGAAGAAAATTTTGAAATAAAAAAAGTTATAAACCAAGATATTATAAATACAATTCCAAAATAAAAATTAATAGCAAACAAAATTCCAAGATAAGTTGCAACACCCTTACCACCTTTAAACTTAAGCCAAATTGGAAAAACATGACCTAAGAAAGCACACAAAGAAGCAATATATAAAAAATCTTCATAAAAAAATTTTACATATACGACAGGTGCTACTGCTTTTAAAATATCTAAGACTAATGTTGAATAACCAATAGTTTTATTGCCTGTTCTAAGAGCATTCGTAGCTCCAATGTTGCCTGAACCAATTTCTCTAATATCTTTTTTTAAAAATATTTTTGTTAGTATGAATCCAAATGGAATGGAGCCCATAAGGTAAGAAACTACACCTATCAAAAAAATATCCATTCTATAACTTAAATAATTCTTTTCCTTTTACAAATGTATTTGTAACTTTTCCTTGAAGTTTTTTATCCTCTATAGAAGTATTTTTTGATTTTGAGATCATTTTTTCTTTTTTTACAATCCATGGTTTATCAATATCAACTATACAGAGATCTGCATCATTACCAACTGAGAGATTTCCTTTATTTATTTTAAGTATTTTTGCAGGATTTGAAGTTAGTGCTTTTATAACTGTTTCAAGCTTAAGTGATCCGTTATGATATAATTCTAAGCTTAAAGATAATAGCGTTTCTATACCTGAAGCACCTGTCGCAGCTTGAGCGAAAGTCAATCTTTTAGACTCTTCGTCTTCGGGTTTATGATCTGAAACAATTACATCAATTAAACTATCTTTTAATCCTTGAACTAAAGCCAATCTATCCTCCTCTGTTCTTAATGGAGGTGATAATTTTAAAAAAGTTCTAAAATCTCCAATATCATTTTCATTTAATGATAGATTGTTAATTGAAACTCCAGAAGTAAATTTAACTATTTCTTTTCTATATTTAATTGTTTCGACAGATTTTTGAGATGATAATTGAGATATGTGATATCGACATCTAACTTTTTCTAATAAAGTTAAGTCTCTCTCTATTAAAATCCTTTCTGCGATTTCAGGGATACCTGACAAGCCTAATTTAGAAGCAATGATACCAGAATTAATCATTCCATTTTTTGCAAGCTCATGATCTTCTGCATGTTGCATAATCAAACAGCCCAAATCTTTTGCAGAGTTCATAATTCTAGACATTAATCTTGGATTTTGAATTGTTTTAACACCATCAGTAAAAGCAATGATTCCTTTATTTTGTAAAAGGCCAAATTCTGTCATGTTTGTACCTTCAATATTTTTTGTAAGAGATGCGCAAGGAAAAATATTAATTTTTGATTTATCTCTTCCTCTTCTTTTTAAAAAATCTACTATCGATACGTTGTCTATTATTGGATCTGTATTAGGCATTGTTACAACTGAAGTCACACCCCCTGATAGTGCTGCGTTGCTTAAAGTTCTAAAATTTTCTTTATACTCATATCCAGGTTCACCAACAAAAACTCTCATATCAACTAATCCTGGAAAAATATATTTCCCTTTAAGATCAATCGGTTTTTCTCTGCTTGGTAGGTTATTGGTGTTTACTTTTTTCCCTATGGCTTCAATTTTACCGTCTTCACTTATTATTAATCCTCCAATTTCATTAATAGAGTTATGCGGGTCTACTATGTTTCCATTAATAAAATATTGTTTTTTCATTTATGTACAAAATATCTTTAAACAAGCCATTCTTACAGCTACTCCCAGTTCAACCTGTTCTTTAATTACACTTTTATTTATGTCATCTGCCAGCATTGTATCTATTTCAATACCTCTATTCATTGGTCCAGGGTGCATAATTAATGCATCAGATTTAGCATGTTCCAATTTGTCAGGAGTTAATCCATAATACTCATAATATTCTCTGTTTGATGAAAGATATGAACTTGTCATTCTTTCATTCTGTAATCTTAGCATCATTACAATATCACAATCTTTCAAGCCTTTTTTCATATCAGTAAAAGTATTCACTCCAAATTTTTCAATTTCTTTAGGCATAAGATTAGTTGGAGCAACTATATTTACTTCAGCTCCCAACATATTAAGTAAATAAATATTTGATCTAGCTACTCTTGAATGAAGTATATCTCCACATATTGCAATTTTTAAACCCTCAATTTTTTCTTTACGAGTGATAATAGTCAAAGCATCTAATAAAGCTTGAGTAGGGTGTTCTCTTCTTCCATCGCCAGCATTTAAAACTGCACAATTGACCTTTTGGGAAAGTAGATTACATGCTCCAGAGTCTTGATGTCTAATTACAATAATATCTGGATGCATTGCATTTAAAGTCATCGCAGTGTCAATTAACGTTTCACCTTTTTTGATTGCAGAGTTACTAATATTCATAGACATAACATCTGCTCCAAGCCTTTTGCCAGCCAATTCAAATGAACTTTGAGTTCTAGTAGAGGGTTCAAAGAATAGATTGATTTGAGTTTTTCCTCTTAAAACATCTATCTTTTTATTTTTACTTTGATTCACCTTTATAAATGTGTGTGCCTCATCAAGTATCAAATTAACATCATTAATTGATAAATCTTGGATACCTAACAAATGTTTTTGGGAAATTTTAATAGCTTTGTTTGTTTTAATTGCCATTAAAACCAACTCTATAACTATAAACGTCTACAATAGCAAGTATTAATTATTTAAAAAATCTATTGCCCCCTGTAATATAAAAGCAGCAGCATTTTCATCGATTTTCTTTTCTCTTTTACTCACATTGACATCTAATTGACTAGATAGGTTAAAAGCACCAACTGTTGATAACCTTTCATCCCATAGACAAATAGGTATATTTATGTTTTCTTCAATTTTTAAAGACGTGTCCTTTACAGATTGTGCTGATCTACCTGATGAACCATCCATATTCAAAGGATTTCCAATGATGATTCCCTTAATGTTATTTTCAGTAATGATTTTTTTGAGCTCATTAATTAATATTTCTAGAGAATTTCTGTTTATTGTTTTTAGAGGTGTAGCAATTAATTGTTTTTCATCACATATAGATACACCGATTCTTTTAGAACCAAGGTCTAAACCTATCAATCTACACTTATCCGAGTGTTTTTTTTTAAAATCTTCTAAAGTGATCATATTGTATATTTTAAACTTAAGTGATACTTTGCGTCATATTTAAATAGCATATGAGTATAGATCTTAAAACAATAAAGCATATATCTAAATTATCAAGGATTTCAGTTGATGAAAAAAGAGCCAAAAAATTAGCAGGTGACCTAAATTCAATTTTTGATTTTATTGAAAAGCTTAACGAATTGAAAACAGATAATGTTGAACCATTAACTTCTGTTGCTGAAACAACATTAAAACTAAGATCAGACGAGGTTAAAAGTAAGAATATCAGAGAACAAATAGTTAAAAATTCTCCTCAAGATAATGAAGATTATTTTGTTGTACCAAAGGTGATAGAGTAATGTCAGATATAACAAAACAATCCTTAACAGAATTAGTTGAAAATATTAAAAATAAAAAGCTATCTTCAACAGATGTAACTAAAGCATTTATTGAAAGATCTGAAAAGTCTAAAGAATTGAATGCATATATTACTGAGGATTTCACATCAGCTTTAGATAAAGCAAAAAGATTTGATCAAAAACCTAATTTAGATTTAAAAATGCCAGGTATTCCAATGGCAGTAAAAGATTTATTTTGTACAAAAGATGTTAAAACAACTGCTGGTAGTAAAATTTTGAATAATTTTGTACCAACTTATGAATCTACAGTAACTGAAAATATTTGGAAAGAAGGTGCAATACTTTTAGGTAAATTAAATTGTGATGAATTTGCAATGGGCTCCTCAAATGAAACTAGTTTTTTTGGTAACGTGCAAAATCCTATTGATAAAGATTTAGTTCCAGGGGGTTCATCTGGTGGATCAGCATCCGCAGTCGCTGGACAATTAACACCAATTACAATAGGTACTGATACTGGAGGATCAATTAGACAACCAGCTTCATTCACAGGAACCGTAGGTTTAAAACCTACATATGGAAGTTGTTCACGTTATGGAATTGTTGCTTTTGCATCATCTTTAGACCAAGCGGGACCAATGGCACAAAATGTTAAAGATTGTGCTTTGTTGTATGAGATCATTAGTACTTATGACTCAAAAGACTCTACCTCAATAGATTTTAAAAGAAATCAATACAGCAAAGAACTCACCAACAATATAAAAGGAAAAAAAATTGGCATACCAAAAGAATATAGAGTAGATGGGATGCCAAAAGAGATAGAAGATCTTTGGCAAAAAGGAATCCAATATATCAAAGATTGTGGAGCTGAAACTATAGATATATCACTCCCTCATACCAGTTATGCTTTACCAACTTATTATATTGTTGCTCCTGCTGAAGCATCCTCAAACTTAGCGAGATATGATGGTGTGAAATATGGATTTAGAGCTAAAGGTGAAAATTTAATTGATATGTATGAAAAAACTAGATCTGAAGGATTTGGTACTGAAGTTCAAAGAAGAATTATGATTGGAACTTATGTTTTATCCTCTGGTTATTATGATGCGTATTATTTAAAAGCTCAAAAAGTAAGAAAATTAATTAAAAATGATTTTGACGAAGCATATAAAAAAGTTGACGCAATTTTAACCCCATCTACTCCTAGTTCAGCATTTAAAATAGGCGAAAAAACAGACGATCCAGTTTCGATGTATCTTAATGATATATTTACAGTGCCAGTTAATCTTGCAGGTTTACCGGGAATATCGATTCCAGCAGGTCATGATTCAAAGGGGTACCCATTAGGCTTACAAGTAATTGGCAAGGCTTTTGATGAACAAAATATATTGAATATTGCATTTGCAATGGAAGAAAAGATTAATTTTAAAAACAAAATTACTGACTGGTGGATTAAGTGAGTAAAAAAAATTCAGAATATTTGATCAATCGAAAAGATAATCAATATGAGGTTATTATTGGTTTAGAGGTTCATGCTCAAGTATTATCAGAGTCAAAATTATTTTCTACCTCAGCTACTAAATTTGGAGCCGAACCAAATACTCAGGTAAGTTTAGTGGATGCTGCATTCCCAGGGATGCTACCTGTAATAAATGAATTTTGTGTAAAACAAGCTATTAAAACTGGTATTGGTCTTAATGCAAAAATTAATAAACGTTCAGTATTTGATAGAAAAAATTATTTTTATGCAGATTTACCTCAAGGATATCAGATTTCTCAATTTAAAAATCCTATAGTAGGTGAGGGTAAAGTTATCTTAGACATGCCTGATGGACAAAAAGAAGTTGGTATTGAAAGATTACATTTAGAACAAGATGCAGGAAAAAGTATTCATGATCTTGATCCTCAAAATACTTTTGTAGATCTTAATAGATCAGGTGTAGCTTTAATGGAAATTGTAAGTAAGCCAGACCTTAGATCTCCAGACGAAGTCAGTACATACATTAAGAAATTAAGATCAATTATGCGATATCTAGGTACATGTGATGGAAATATGCAAGAGGGATCATTAAGAGCAGATGTTAATGTTTCTGTAAGAGCAAAAGGTTCAAAAGAATTTGGAACAAGATGTGAAATTAAGAATGTAAATTCAATTAAATTTATGCAAATGGCCATTGAATATGAAGCAAATAGACAAGTAGATTTAATTGAAGAAGGTAAATCAATTGATCAAGAGACAAGATTATTTGATACTAAAAAAAATGAAACAAGATCAATGAGATCTAAAGAAGATGCACATGACTATAGATATTTTCCAGATCCTGATTTATTACCTTTAGAAGTTTCTGATGAATTTATTAAAGATCTAAAAAATAATATTCCAGAATTGCCTGATGATAAAAAGAAAAGATTTATTGATGAATTTAAGCTATCACCATACGAGGCAACAATTTTAGTTTCAGATATTGATACAGCAAAGTATTTTGAGGAAGTTGTGGCTAAGATGGGTAAGAACAAAGATATGAAATTAGCAGTTAACTGGATTACAGGTGAATTATTTGCTGTTTTAAATAATAAAAACATAGAGATTTCTCAAAGTCCAGTAAGTGCAAAAAATTTAGCCATATTAGTTAATTTAATAAAGAATGGAACAATTTCAGGAAAAATAGCTAAAACTGTATTCGAATTGATGTTAGATGGTGACAAAGATCCCCAAAAGATTGTTGAGGAAAAAGGATTAAAACAACAAAGTGATCCTAAAGCTATAGAGGCTTTAATTGATAAAATAATTAATGATAATAGAGAAAAAGCAATTGAGTATAAATCAGGTAAGGGAAAATTATTCGGTTTCTTTGTTGGTCAAGCTATGAAAGCTTCTGGCGGCAAAGCCAATCCTCAACTTATAAATGAGATTTTAAAGAAAAAACTTCAGTAGAATGGGTGCAAACCTTGATATTACCGAAAAGTTACAAAATTATATAAATAATTTTGGATTAAGCCTGCATCCAGTTCAAAAAGAGATAATTGATTATAATAAAATGTTAGGTGATATTAAAAGAATGCAGATAGATCCTACTCAATGTCATTTTCTTCACTTAATTATAAAAGTTTCAAATATTAAAAATGTTCTTGAGATTGGAACTTTTACAGGACTGAGCGCTCTCACAATCTCACTCGCGTTACCTGATGATGGAAAACTAATTGCTCTTGATAAAAATGAAGAAACAAACAAAATAGCATTAAATTTTTTTAAAAAAGCAAATCAAGATCATAAAATTCAAACAATAATCAAACCTGCTATTGAAAGTTTAAAAGAATTAAAAAATAATAAATTTGACATGATTTTTATTGATGCTGATAAAATGAATTATAAAGAATATTATGAAAAATCTTTAGAACTTTTAGATAAAAATGGATTAATCATCATTGACAATGTTTTGTGGCATGGAGAAGTGGCTGATGAGAAAAATAATGATAAATTTACTGTAAATATTAGAGAATTTAATAAATTTGTATTTGAAGATAAAAGAGTAGAGCAAATCATTATACCATTAGGTGATGGAATGACTGTTTGCAGGGTCTTATAATGTTTAAAGTTTTTGGTTTTTATAAATTCATAAAAATTAAATCTTTAAAGAAAGATAAATTTTTTTTACAAAAGTTTCTTTTTTCTAATAATATAAGAGGAACTATAATCATTGCTAAAGAAGGATTAAACGGGACTATTTCTGGTAGAGTCAAAGATATAGATAAAACAACCAAAAAATTGAAATCTTTTTTTTCATTTAAACAATTTGATAGTAGTAATGAATCTAAATCTAAATTTCAGCCTTTTCATAAACCTAAAGTTAAGATTAAAAAAGAAATTGTTCCAATGAATTTAACTATCAATTCTAAAGATAGAAATATGAAAACTCATTTAAAACCAAAAGATTGGAATAAACTAATTAAGAATAAAGATACGCACATAATTGATACTAGAAAACCTTTTGAATATAAGGTTGGAACTTTTAAAAGATCAATAAATCCAAATGTAAATAATTTCAGAGATTTTCCTAAGTACTTAAATAAGCTTAAGAAAAACAAACCAGTCGCAATGTTTTGTACTGGTGGTATACGTTGTGAAAAAACCTCAGTTTATTTGAAGAAGAAAGGATTTAAGAATATTTACCAATTAAATGGCGGTATTTTAAACTATCTAAAGAAGATTAAGAAAAAAGAAAGTTTGTGGAAAGGTGAGTGTTTTGTTTTTGATAATAGAATTAGTCTAAAGCATGGATTAAAGTTAGGCTCCTATTCTATGTGTAGTGGATGTAGAATGCCTATATCTTCTAAAGATAAAAGATCAAATAAGTACGAGGAGGGTGTTTCTTGTCCAAATTGTCATAACAGCTTAACCGAAAATCAAAAATTACGTTTTAGAATGAGACAAAGTCAGATATACAAAGCAAAACAATCTAGAAAAAAATATATTTTTCAAAAAGAATTTAAATAAGGATAACTTTGTCTAAATCAATAAAATTAACTAAAGATCCAATTTGGTCATTACTCAGAAAAGTTACTATTCCAGCTAGTGTTGGATCATTGTTTCAAACCTTTTATAATTTAGTTGATACTTGGTTTGCTGGAAGAATTTCAGCTGAAGCAATAAGTGCAATTGCAAAATCTTTTCCAATCTATTTTACTATTATTGCTGTTGGTGTTGGGTTAGGAGCAGCTACTAATGCTTTAATTGGAAATTCAATAGGTGAGAAAAAAGAGAGAGTTGCATCGATGTATGTTGCACAATCCTTAATTTTTGCATTAACAGTTTCAATATTTGTTACTCTATTTGGTTTAAATGTATCAAATTATCTTCTAGGTATTATGGGATCAGATGTAGATGGTATAGCACTAACTAGAGAATATTTAGATATTATATTTTATGGTACTTTCATTGTATTGATCCAGATTTCTTTAAATGGAACTTTAAATGCTCAAGGTGATACAAAAAGTTATAGAAATGTTTTAATATTTAGTTTTTTCTTAAATATTTTTTTAAACCCTTTGTTCATATGGGGATATGGTTTTGTTCCAGGTTTTGGTATTGCTGGACTTGCAATAGCTACTGTAATTTCACAATTAATTGGAACAATCTATTTAGCTTATAAAGTAAATAATTGTAAAATTAGAAAATATCTTAAAGCTCAATGTTTTATTCCTAAATTTGAATACTTAAAACCGCTAACAGAACAAGCAGTGCCTGTAATGTTTAGCATGCTATTTATTGGAGTAGGTATATTTAATATTCTATATTTCATTGGTCAGTTTGGTGATTTAGCAACAGCCGGTTATGGAGCAGCGTTAAGAGTAGAACAAGTATTTTTACTTCCAGTTATTGGATTGAATACAGCAGTTCTTTCTATTGGTGGTCAAAACTTTGGAGCTAAAGCTTATGATAGGATAAGAGAGCTTTATACTAAGGCTCTGTTATTTGGTTCCTCATTCATGGCAATCGCTGGAATAATAATTTTTTTTGGTGCAGAATTTTTTGTCTCTTTATTTACCGATAATCAAGAAGCAGTAAATAGTGGAGCTATATATCTAAAAGTTGCAGCTTTAATTGGACCAATTTATCCTGTGTTCTTTATTACTACAGCTGTATTTCAAGCAGTTAAAAAACCTCTTTATAGTCTTTATTTAAGTATATTGAGATTAACTGCGTTTCCTTTTTTAAGCTTGTGGTATGTAATTAATATCAGAGGTGGTGACTATGAGGATATATTTTATACAATTATGGCTACAAATTGGGCAATGGGAATTGCTGTTTTAATATTTATTGGTTATTTTCTAAATAATGTATTTAAACAAAACAAACCTCTTTTTAGTTATTAGTATTTGTCTAATTTTTTTTTTTCTAACATATAACGATGTTAAGTCTGTAGAAGTCAAAGTCATAGACGGAGATACAATAAATTTAAATGGAAAAAAAATTAGATTTGGAGGAATTGATGCTCCAGAAAGTAATTATAAAGGTAAAAAACAGACTTGTATCTTAAATAATGAAGAGGTTTTTTGTGGACAATTATCCAAAGATAAACTGATCGAAAAAATAGGTAACAATCGAGTAAATTGTAAAATTGAAAAAAAGAAAGATAAATACAAAAGATTAGTAGGGGAGTGTTTTATAAAAGATGAAAGCTTATCAGTATTTATGGTGAGAAATGGCTACGCTTTTGATTGGCCTTATTACTCAAAAGGAAAATTTGCAAAAGATCAAGAATATGCCAAGATGAATAAATTAGGTATTTGGAATATGAAGTTTGAATATCCATGGAAATGGAAAGATAAAATAAAAAAAAATAAATGATTAAAACTAATCTTTTTTAAGTTTATTTTCTAACTTTCTTACAAAGTAAGATACTATAAGTATTAAAACCAAATATTCTAATATTAAAAAAGTATAAATTTCAAGTGGTCTATAAGTTGTAACTACTAATTCATTAGCTTTTCTTGTCAGATCCCCAATACCAATTATTGATACTAATGAGGACATTTTTAATACGTAAACAAATTGATTTCCAATAGCTGGTAAAATATTTTTGATTGCTTGAGGTAGTATGACAAGTCTTAATTTTCTAAAGAAATTTAAGCCCAAAGAGCTTCCAGCTTCCCATTGAGCTTTTTTAATCGAGTTAATTCCAGCTCTAAATATTTCAGCTTGAAAAGCACTTTCGCTTATTGATAAAGCTATAATTCCTGAAACAAATGGGTTAAAGCTTACTCCAGTCATTATGGGCAAACCATAATAAATCCATAGGATTAAAACTAATAGAGGAATAGCTCTTATTATTTCAACATATCCAATGTTTAAATAAGTTAAAAATTTATTTTTTGCTAAGGATGGAACTGCAACAATGAAACCAATAATCATTGAAATAACAATTGATATTACTGAAATATAAATAGTTGTTGTTATCCCACTTAATAAAAATTTAAGATTAGTTAATCCCTCAATATTATTTGGAGATAAAATCAACCAATTGAGTTCATTTTTACCACATGAGGTTAATGGTAGTATCAGAAGTAAAAAAAATAAATTTCTCACTCTCTGATTTATAAAGAATTAAATATTAATTACTAATTGATTATAAGCTTTTTAAATTATATTTATCTAATAACTTAGTAAAGAAGCCTGATGATTTTTTCTTTTTTATCCAGTCATTAACATAATTGTTCCATTTGTCATCACCTTTAGGAACCATCATCGCTAAGAATGCTGGATTTTTTTCACCATCTGGAACTATAGCAAGTTGAGGATATTTAATTACTAATTTATTTGCTTCTGTCGAACTCGTAATATTCCCATCAGCTCTTCCAGCTAGAACTTCTTGAAAGTCTCTTGCTGGTGCTTCTACTGAATTCAATTTTGATTTAGGAAAAAACTCTTTTGCTTTCTCTTCTTGCGAAGTACCAAGAGTGGTTGCAATTGTAACATTTGAATTATTAAGTGAGTCCCAAGTTGAAAATTTTTTTAAATTCTTTTTAAGAACTAATGGTACAGTTCCATATTTATAATAAGTATCTGTAAAACCAGCTACTTCAGCTCTTTTAGGAGTTTTTGTTACACTTGTAGATATATCATATCTTTCAGAAGTAATACCTGAAACAATCGTTTTCCATTCAGCAGGAACAAACTCGACTTTAACACCCATGTCCTTTGCAAGTTCGTTCATTACATCGATATCAAAACCCTTGTATTTATTAGTTGCTGGGTCTTTCATTGTCATGGGGTCCCAATCACCAGTTGTTCCAACTTTTAAAACACCTGAGGATAAAATTTTATTTAAGTTTGAATCTGCGTTTAAAGAAAAGGGTAAAAGGGCAAATAATGCTATAAAGAATAATTTTTTCATATCTCTTAATAACTTATTTAAGATTTAATTGAGACTATAATCTTGACGCACTATCATTCATCCAAGAGAATAGATGTTGGGAAAATGAACGTCTAACAAAAAGATTAACTTCATTTTGATTTTGATTATGGATAATTACATCAATTTTAGCGAGAATCGTTTGAGTTGTTGACCCTTTTTTGTTTCTAAAATCGTTGAAATTAAAAGGCGATCCAGTTTCGAATAAATCAAAAACTTTATCACCTTTAATATTTATTAAAACAAATTGATCGGTCACATCTGTCACAGCTCCTAAATTTGTTTTAGAAATATTTTTGTTCAGTAAATTTTCAGTTTCATAATCATTATTTTCAGAGTTTATAATTTCATTAGAATAAATCATCCACTCATCTGTGCTTAGCCAAAGAGCACTCAATTTTTCACTTCTTGATGATGTGTTAGCTTCAGTAGGTAACAATAAGTTTAATGATTTACCAATTGCAGATAAAAATTCTCTTTTTTTACCTCTAATTATCAATTTCATCACAGGTTTAATTTCTTTCATTTGTAAACCTGAGTAAGATTTTTCCTCAGTTATTGTATTTGTGTAATTAAGCATTTAATCTTTTATTCTCCTTGTCTAAAAAAACTGGATCTGAAACAATTACATTGATTTGTTTATTTTCCATTGGAATGATTAATTTTCGACCGATCATATTTTTTCCACCTTTCACAACTCCAAGAGCAATAGATTTTTTTAAGTTTGGACTGTAATAGCTTGAGGTTACATGACCCAACATCTCAATTGGTGATTTTTCAATATCAGTCACAATTTGTGCACCTTCCTCTAAAACTTCATTTGGATTTTCTGTGAGTAGACCAACTAATTGTTTTCTATCTTCTCTTATTGTATCAGATCTGTATAAAGATCTTTTTCCTATAAAGTCATACTTTTTTTTACTGACTATCCAGTCCATTTGTAAATCGATAGGTGTCATTGTTGCATCAGTATCTTGACCAACAATAATAAATCCTTTTTCAGCTCTTAATAGATGCATAGTTTCAGTCCCATATGGAGTAATATTAAATTCTTTTCCTATTTCCATACATTTTTCCCATACTGATTTACCATAATTAGCTTGAATATTTATCTCGTAACTATGTTCACCTGTAAAACTTATCCTCATCACTCTGCAATTAATTTTACCTATTTTTGCATTTTTAAATGACATATGGGGAAAACTTTCATCCGAGAAATCAAGATCAGGAATTACTTGAGAAACAATTTTTTTACTGTTTGGCCCACAAACACTAACTGTTGCATAGTGATCAGTTACAGATGTTAAATAAACATCTAATTCAGGCCATTCAGTTTGTAAATAATCTTCTAATTTCCCCAAAACTGTTGCAGCTCCGCCTGTCGTAGTGGTCATTATATAATGATTTTCATCTAATCTTGTTGTAACACCGTCATCATAAACCATACCGTCTTCGTTAAGCATCAAACCATATCGGCATTTTCCAATAGCAAGTTTTGACCAAGCATTTGTATAAACTCTGTTTAAAAATTCAGAAGCATCAGTTCCTTGAATATCAATTTTACCTAAAGTGGACGCATCTAATATACCAGCGCTATCTCTTGCAGCTTTACTCTCTCTTTGAACTGCTTCATGCATGTTTTCATCATCTTTTGGATAATACCAAGCTCTCTTCCATTGTCCCACGTTTTCAAATTCTGCTTTATTTTTAACATGCCAATCATGAATTGGAGTTCTTCTGAATATATCAAAATATTCACCAACATTTCTTCCAACAATTGTGCCAAATGCAAGTGGGGTATAAGGAGGTCTAAAAGTTGTAGTGCCAAGTTCTCCCATTTTAGAGCCGGCTGTTTCAGAAATAATTCCTAGTGCATGCATATTGCCAAGCTTACCTTGATCAGTTCCCATACCCGTAGTTGTATATCTTTTAACATGTTCTATTGATCTAAAACCTTCTCTTAATGCTAATTTTATATCTTTAGCTGTAGCATCATTTTGATAATCAACAAATGGTTTTGTTTTTCCAATTACTTTATCTGATGGAAGTAACCATATATTTCTTTTTGATTTATTAAACGATGACTGAACTTCAAGATTTTCATAATCTGTTTTTTTTATATTTAAAAAACTTTTAAGTTTATTTGATATATCTGTTAATATTTCATCTAGAGTAAAATCACCGTTACATGAACCTATACTAATTTGATCAGATGGATATATGTCTGGAATAAAGACTTGATCTTCATCTCTAAATTTTAATTTACCACCTGATTGTGTAAAAAGATGTACAGCTGGAGTCCATCCTCCAGAAATTCCAAGACAGTCACATGCAATTGATATTTTAGAACCAACTACTTTTTGACCATCCTTAGAAAGCTGCATTATTGAAATTTTACTAATTCTTTTATAGCCAGTTGTGTTAACAACTGTATATCCTTTATAGATCTTGATATTATTTTTTTCAGTTTCCTTAATTAGTTTTGAGTCAATTTGTTCTCTATTATCAATAATAGCTTCTATATTGATGCCCTTTTTATATAGACTTATAGCAGCTTCATAAGCACTGTCGTTATTTGTAAAAAGAACATTTTTTTCACCACATGCTACTCCAAATAGGTTTGCATATTTTTCTATGGCAGAAGAAAGCATAATACCAGGACGGTCATTATTATCAAAAATCAATGGTCTTTCTAAAGATCCAGTAGCCATTATAACTTTTTTTGCTCTTATTTTAAGTAACCTGTGACGAGTCTTATTTTTTCTTTGATCTAGCGGTAGGTGATCTGTTAAATTCTCTCGAGCTAATAGGAAATTATATCCATGAAAAGCTGCTACACTTGTTCTTGTTTTAATTTCCAGGGTTTCAAATTTTTTGATTTCATTAATTTCTTTTTCCAACCATGAGCTTGAAATTTGATTATTAATTTTAAAATTTTCAGAATTTTGATAAATAGTTGAACCTCCTATATAAGATTTCTCATCTACCAAAAGTGTTTTAAATCCATTTTTTGCAGCAGTTTTTGCTGCTATAACACCTGAAATACCAGCACCAACAACTAATACATCAGAATGGATATATTTATGTTCATAAATATCAGGATCAGGTTCAGTAGGAGATTTACCTAAACCTGCTGATTTTCTAATAAAATATTCATATTTCTCCCAGAAACTCGCTGGCCACATAAAAGTTTTATAATAAAAACCTGCAGGTAACACTGGGCTTAAAAAATTATTTATACCAGCTATATCAAAATTTACACTTGGCCAACAATTTTGACTTGAGGCCTCAAGTCCTTCATAAATCTCTATTTCTGTAGCTCTTACATTAGGTTCTGTTCTTGACGTATTATTGTGTAATTGAACTATTGCATTTGGTTCTTCTGAACCCGCAGTCATTATTCCACGTGGTCTGTGGTATTTAAAACTTCTACCAACTAAATGAATATCGTTTGCTAAAAGAGCAGAAGCTAAAGTATCTCCCTTGTATCCATAATAAGTTGTTCCATTAAATTTGAATGAAACTTTATATGTTTCATCAATAAACTTACTTGTTTTAACTCTTAAATTCTTTGTCATTATTTATCGGAGGTTTTTCACCCATTTTATAAACTGCTTTAATATTATCATTAGATGTATCTCGAACAACATTGAACCATTTTCTACATCCGTGAGTGTGTACCCATCTTTCAAATTGGATACCTTTAATGTTTTTTCTCATAAATAAATATTCAGCCCATTGATCATCACTTAATTCAGTTGGTTGTTTAGGTCTATCTATATGAGCTTCACCACCAGCCTTAAATTCACTTTGTTCTCTTTCTCCACAATAAGGACAATTAATTATAAACATTAGTGTGCCACCGCTGCTGCACCATGTTCATCAACAAGATCTCCACTTATAAATCTATTAATATTAAAAGCAGCATTTAATTTATGTGGCTCATCATTTGCAATTGTGTGAGCAAATAAATCTCCAGAACCAGGTGTTGCCTTAAATCCTCCAGTGCCCCAACCACAATTAAAATATAATCCTTTAATAGAAGTTTTACTTATAATTGGACTTGCATCAGGACATATATCAACAATTCCACCCCATTGTCTTAACATTCTCATTCTACTAAAAATCGGATATAATTCTAAAATAGCATTTAAAGTACCTTCCACAATATCGTGACTTCCTTTTTGAGAATAAGATATATAATCATCGGTACCAGCGCCAATAACTAATTCTCCTTTATCAGATTGACTAACGTATGCGTGAACAGCATTTGACATAACAACAGTATCGATAATTGGTTTTACAGGTTCAGATACCAATGCTTGAAGTGGTTTACTTTCTAAAGGTAATCTTAACCCAGCCATATTTGCAATTACACTGGAATGACCAGCTGTTACTACACCTATTTTTTTAGTTTTAATAAATCCCTTAGTTGTTTCAATTCCTTCAACAGTATCACCATTTCTTTTTATTCCTTTAACCTCACAATTTTGAATAATATCTACTCCCATTTTATCAGCACCTCGAGCATAACCCCATGCAACAGCATCATGACGCGCTGTACCAGCTCTTCGCTGAAGAGTTCCACCTAAAACTGGATAACGAATATTAGGTGATGTATTTATTATTGGACAAAATTTTTTAACCTGTTCAGTATTTAGATAAACTGCATCAATTCCGTTTAATCTATTTGCATGAGTCCTTCTTTTTAGATCTCTGACATCTTGAAGATTGTGAGCAAGATTCATCACCCCTCGTTGACTGAACATTACATTGTAATTTAATTCTTGTGAAAGACCTTCCCAAATTTTTAATGCATGATCATAAAGACCTGCACTAGCATCCCATAAATAATTTGATCTAATAATTGTAGTATTTCTTCCGGTGTTTCCTCCACCAATCCATCCTTTTTCCACTACAGCTATATTTTTGATATTATGCTTTTTTGCGAGATAATAGGCTGTAGCTAATCCGTGACCACCACCTCCAACTATTACAGCATCATATTCCTTTTTTGGTTCAGGATCTTTCCAAGCTTTTTCCCAATTTTCATGATATGAAAAAGCATTTTTAACCAGTGAAAATAAAGAGTACTTATTTTTCATTATATTGAATAATTACTTTATAAATATTGATTATTCAATACAATCAGAAGTGACAAATTTCCTGGAAGAGTGGGTGAGAGGCTTAAACCAGTCGTTTGCTAAATGACCGTGCGAGGAAACTTGTACCGAGGGTTCGAATCCCTCCTCTTCCGCCAGACTTAATACAGAGGCGCATCTTTAAAGAAATTTTTCATGGAAACAGGTTTTTGTTCTAATATATAACGATACACATTATAATTTTCTAATACTCTTTGAACGTAGTTTCTAGTTTCTTTGAATTTAATTAACTCAATCCAATCAACATAATTGATTTGTTTTTTTTGAGGATTTTTATTTATCTTTTTCCAATATCTAACTCTTTTTGGTCCAGCATTATATGCTGCAATGGCAAAAGGATAAGCACCATCGTACTCAAGTATTAAACCAGCAATATAATGAGAACCTAAATTAATATTGTACTCTGCATCTTTTGTTAATCTCGATTTTGAATAAGGAAGATTCGCTTGCTTTGCTACAACCTTAGCTGTGTAAGGCATCAGTTGCATTAAACCTTTAGCACCTGCATGACTATTTGCACTTAGATCAAATTCACTTTCTTGACGTATTATTGATAAAATGAATGCAGTCTCAGGAATTTTCCTACCATTAATATAATTTGGTGTGCTAATGATTGGATAGTTAAATTTGTTGTGAAATCTTTTTTCATAAGAAGCAATTTTCGCTATTTGAATTGCAAAATCAAATCTATTTATGTTTGTAGCTAATTCAGCAGCCAATACCTCGCTACCTTTATCAATATTATCATTAGCCAAATGTCTAAGGATATGTTTTGAGTATTTATCTTCATCCAACTCATCAAGAAGATAAATAGTTTTAACTAATTCCTTATTAAAAAAATAATCTCTATAATCTTTTGATACTTCAATATCTTTTGAAAGTTCAAATGGTTTATTAGGATAAAGTTCCATAAATGATAATTGACCATAATAAGTTGTTAAAAAATTTGCAGCTTTTTCAAACCATTCCCTGGTTAAATCTTTTTTACCAAGTTTCTGATAGGTTTTAGCTAACCAATATGCACCCCTAGATGTACTTATTGGATATCCAACATTGTTATAAAAATTTTCAAAATGGTCTTTAGCTAACAAAGGATCATCTAAGAAACTCAGTGCAATCCATCCACTCATCCATTCTGCTGCTGCATATTCAGGCCCATCTGTTAAAGCATGGTTGCTAGAAATCTTATAGGCTAACTCATATTTTTTTTTATAAATAAGAGATCTTGAAATAATTTCTCTTTCGATCCACCATTTATCTGGTCGAATTAAATAATCTTTAGTATTTTTAATTTTTGATAATATTTCAACCGAACTATCTACTCTTCCTCTTTTTCTTCTCCATTTTAATCTATCATAATTTAACCCAGCATCATTTTTAAATTTTGCAGGTACTTTGGATATAGCATTATCCACACCATAAGATTTACTCATCAATAATTGTCTTGCTGTATATAATAATTCATAATCTTTAGGTAAATATCTTAATAATCTTTTTAAGTCCCAATATTTGTTGTTCCACGCTAGATAATCAGCTCTTTTAATATAATCGTCAGCATTTAGATATTTCTTAAATTTTTTTCGATAAAATCTTAATTCAGATTTAGTTAATTCAGCTGTAATCCATCCATTTTTGATAAGAGAAATGCCTTTTTGAGTATTGCCATTTAAAATGTAACTTTCACCAAGTATCATTTTTCCAAAACCACTTAAAGGATCATTTGGACCAAACCAATCTATAATTTTTTTTGCTGAAATGGTGTCAGTTGAAAGTTTATGTTCTGCCAAATATTTTATTCTACCAATCCTCGGATAATTTTCATTCTTATCTATAAACGTTTTGTATTCATAATAAGATGCTTTATTTCCTTTAGTTAATAAATGCCTCCATTGAATGAAATTGTATATAGACTTATCTTTAGCTTTTTTTGCCGTTTTTAATGCACTTGACCATTTAGCTTGTTTCATTTCTGAAATAGCTTTTTTTGCATAAGAGAAATCTTTTTTACTATAAAATTTAGATTTTTTGACATCGTTCTTCTGAATACTTTTGCCTGCAACTAAAGGTTTTTTTTTTGGTAATATGGTTTCTTTCTTATCTTTTTTGTTCTCAACAATTTTTTCTTGTTTAGGTTCTGTTTCTTTTTTGACTAATGGTTTTGGTATAGGTTTGAGCACATCAATTAATAATTTCTGTTCTTTTTCTTCTATTGTTTGAGAAGGTTTTTTAATTGGTATTATTTCAGCTGATACAAAATTAACAATATTCATAAGAAAGACGGACAATATTAGAAATAATGAATATTTTTTGAACATAATCTTTATGAATCGATAATCTATGTTATAAGTATTTATGTTTAAAGGTTCAAATGTAGCTTTAGTCACTCCATTTAAAAATAATAAACTTGATGAAGAAACTTATATCAAGTTAATTCATTTTCATATCGAAAATGCTACAAACGGCTTAGTGCCGGCCGGTACGACCGGAGAATCACCGACTTTAAGTCATAACGAGCATGAAAAGGTAATTGAATTATGTGTAAAAGAAAGCTCAGGTAAATTGCCAGTTTTTGCAGGAACTGGTTCAAATTCAACAGATGAAGCAATATCCTTAACAACGCATGCTGAAAAAATAGGTGCCAATGGAGCTTTAATAGTAACACCATATTATAACAAGCCTACTCAAGAAGGTCTTTATCAACACTATAAATCTATAAATGACAAATGTGGAATTCCAATAATAATTTATAATATACCAGGAAGATCAGTTATTGATATGTCAGTAGATACAATGGCAAGATTATTCGAATTAAAAAATATAATTGGTGTTAAGGATGCTACTGGTGATCTAACTAGAGTAGATCAAACATTAAAAAAAATGGGTAAGGAATTTATACAATTAACAGGAAATGATGATAATGCGCTTGAATTTAATAAAAGAGGAGGAGTAGGCGCAATTAGTGTTACAGCTAATATTGCTCCAAAATTATGTTCAGATTTTCAAAAATTTTCAAAATCAGATCAAGATAAAGATATTAAAGAAGCTGAAAGACTAAATAAGATTCTTCAACCATTACATCATGCAATGTTTGTTGAAAGCAACCCTAGTCCTGTTAAATATGCAGCAAAATTAATGAATCTTTGTGATGATGATGTCAGGCTACCATTAGTAAAAACAACAGATGAAACTAAAACAATTGTTAAAAAGGCACTTCAATCTGCAAAACTAATTTAATGATCAAAAAAACCAACAATGGTTTAAAAATAATTTGTTTAAATAGGAAAGCCAGTTTTAATTATTTTTTTGAAGATCTACTAGAAGCAGGTATTGTTTTAAAAGGTTCTGAAATAAAATCTGTAAGAAATGGAAAAGTAAACATTGCAGACTCTTATGCTGTTGAAAAAGATGGTGAAATAATTTTAATCAATTCACATATAGCTTCATATAAACAAGCTAGCTTTAGTAATCATAAGCCATTAGATGAGAGAAAACTTTTATTAAATAAAAAGGAAATAAATAAACTTATTGGAAAAATGCAAAGAGAAGGTTTCACAATTATTCCTACAAAAATGTATTTTAAAAAAGGTAAAGCAAAGATTGAACTAGCTATTGCCAAAGGTAAAAAAAAATTTGATAAAAGAGCAACAAAAAAAACAAGAGACTGGAATCGTGATAAAGCAAGATATATTCGAAAATCAAGTTAAAGAGGTATTTTTAGCTATCGGATCCAATATGGGTAATAGATTTCAAAATATTGAGTTAGCAAAGATTAAACTTTCATACAATAATATTAAGATTTTGAAATCATCAAGTTTTTATGAAACATTATCATGGCCTAATACAAGTTATCCTAAATTTTTGAATATTGTTTTACAAGCAGAAACGAGCCTTCACCCCTTAAATCTTTTAAATTTATGCAAAAAAATAGAAAAATCGCTTGGTAGAAAAAAGTCTACAAGAAATTCACCAAGGATCTGTGATATTGATATTTTAGACTATGATAAAAAAAATGAGAAAAATGGTATTAATTTGCCACACCCAAGAATGCATCAAAGAAATTTTGTTTTAATACCATTATTTGAAATTAGTAAAAAATGGGTACATCCAAAATCTAAAGATCACATAAAAACTCTAATTTTAAAGCTTTCAAATAAAGATATTACCTCTATTAAAAAAATTTGATTTAATGATATAATAAATGAATGTTAAATTCAGATGAATTAATAAATAAAGTAAAAAATTATAATAAGTTTTTAAACCCAGAAAAATTAAACAAAGCTTATGATTTTGCTATTAAAGCCCATGGCAATCAAAAGCGTGCCTCTGGAGATCCTTATTCTGTACACCCAATTGAAGTTGCCAACATATTAACTGATTTAAAATTAGATAGTGCTACCATAACTACAGGATTACTTCATGACACTATAGAAGATACTTTTGCAACATACGAAACAATTAAAGGTGAATTCGGAACCGAAGTTGCTGATTTAGTTGATGGAGTAACTAAAATTTCAGTATTTGAAAATACAGCTTCCTCTAACTCTAAAGCGGAAAATTTTAGAAAATTAATTTTAGCTACATCAAAAGATATAAGAGTACTATTAGTAAAAATAGCAGATCGTTTGCATAACATGAGAACAATAAAAGCTATTGATAAAGCGGACAAAAGAAAAAGAATATCACAGGAAACTATGGAAATTTATGCGCCCTTGGCTGACAGAATGGGCATGCATAGAATTAGAGATGAACTTGAAGATTTATCTTTTGAAATTCTTAATAATGATGCAAGAACATTGATTCAAAAAAGATTAGATAAAATCAAATTAAATAAAAAGGATATTTTTGACAATCTATCAATTGAATTTCAAAATTTATTAAAGGAAAATAATATTAATCCAATAATTTATGGAAGAGAAAAAACACCTTTTTCAATATGGAGAAAATTACAAAAAAAAAGAGTTTCACTTGAACAGATTACCGACATTATTGGTTTTAGAATTATTTTAGATGATGTAGATAACTGTTATAAAACTTTAGGGTTACTGCACAAACAATGGAACTGTATACCAGGTAAATTTAAGGACTATATATCATCACCTAAAATTAATGGATATAAATCTATCCATACAGCTGTAATTGGATCATATAAAAAACCAATTGAGATACAAATTAGAACTAAAACAATGCATGATTTTGCTGAAAGAGGTATAGCTTCTCATTGGCAATATAAATCTTCAGAAAAATTTAGTTCTTTAACGTGGAAAGAATATGATTGGTTAAAAGATTTAGTTGAAATTATTGAAAAAAATGAAAATCCAGAACACTCTTATGAATACACAAAACTTCAAATGTTTCAAGAAAATGTTTTTTGTTTTACTCCTAAAGGATCAGTAATTAAATTACCTAAAGATGCTACACCTATAGATTTTGCTTATGCTGTACATACTAAAATTGGTGACACTGCCATTGGTTGTGAAATTAATGGAAATAAAAATGAACTTCAAACTATCTTAAGAAATGGAGATACTGTTAAGATAATAACCTCAAAAAATAATTCACCTTCATTACACTGGATACCAACGACAAAAACTGGAAAAGCAAGATCTGCAATAAGAAAATACTGGCATGACAAAGGAGAGAAAAAACAAGAAAAAATAAAAAAATACAATACAATATTATGGATTTCGTTACCTGATAAACCAGGTCAATTAGGCAATGTAAGCTCATTAATAGGGCAACATAAATTGAATATATCTAATCTAGAAATGGCCGGTAAAAACCCCAATTATATAAATTTTAAATTTCAATTAATAATTAGAGATCTAAAAAATTTTACTAATTTTATTGCAGAGCTCAAACAAAAGGGTATAAAATTTAAAATAATTAGACACGAAGATAAAAGAAATGCTTTCACCCAAAAAATCCTTAAATATTTTAAAAAAAACTAATGCATTACTAGAAGGACACTTCGTCTTATCGTCTGGCTTACATTCATCTAAGTATATTCAGTGTGCAAAACTTTTAAGTTTTCCTCATTTAGCTGATAAAATTTGCAGATCATTAGCAAATAAAATAAAAAAAGAATTTAAAAATATTGATTTAATTTTAGCTCCAGCTATGGGGGGTATTATTATTGGATATGAAATTGGTAAATTACTCAAAAAAGAAACTATTTTTTGTGAGAGAATTAGAGGAAAGTTTACTTTAAGAAGAGGTTTTGGAATTAAAAAAAAATCAAAAGTATTAATCATTGAAGATGTTATCACAACAGGTAAATCTAGTTTGGAATGTGTTCAGTTGATAAAAAAATCTAAAGCAAAATTAATTGGCTTTGCCACAATAATTGATAGATCCTCAAAAAAAAATTTAAAGATAAAGAAAAAGATAATATCACATTTAAAAATCAAAGTACCCACTTACAAAAAAAATAAATTACCTCATGAATTAAAAAATATACCCATTACAACTCCAGGAAGCAGATTTATTAAGTGAAACGTTTAGGTGTAAATATAGATCATGTTGCTACTTTAAGGAATGCTAGAGGTGAATATCATCCAGATCCGTTAGAAGCAGCAAAATTTGTAAAAAAAAATGGCGCTGATTCAGTCACAATACATTTACGTGAAGACAGGAGACATATTAACGATTTCGATGCAAAAAAAATATGTTCTATGAAAGGTCTTATAGTCAATTTAGAAATTTCAACTAATGCCAAAATTGTAAAAAAAGCACTTAATATTAAACCAAATTATGTATGTTTAGTTCCTGAAAACAGAAAAGAAATAACTACAGAGGGAGGATTAAACTTAAAAAAAAATAAAAAAATTATTAAAAAAATTATTTTAAAGTTTAAAAAAAAAAGAATTAGAACCTGTTTATTTATAAATGCATCAGTTAAAGATATTAAAATTGCCAAAGAATTAGATGTAGATTGCATAGAGATTCATACTGGTCGTTTAGCAAACTTAGTAAAATCAAAAAAAAACTATCTTCGTGATTTAAATAATATAAAAAAATGTTCGATTTTAGCTAACAGTTTAGGTATAGAAGTACATGCGGGTCACGGCCTTGATTATAAAACAACAAAACTTTTAAAAAAGATAGATCAAATTAAAGAATTTAATATTGGTCATTTTATTATTGGTGAGTCTATTTTTTTTGGACTAAAAAAATTAATTCAAAATTTTAGAAAAATTATAAAATAAATGAAAATTTTGGGAATAGGTGTTGATATAATAAAAAATCAAAGGATTACAAAGTCAATTCAAAATAAAAAATTTATTCACAGAGTATATAATAAAGAAGAAATAATTTCCTTTAAAAAAGAAAAAAAAGGTAACAATTTTTATGCAAAAAGATTTGCAGCAAAAGAATCTTTTTCTAAAGCATTAGGTACTGGCATAAGAAAAAAACTTTTTTTTAAAGATATTATCATCTTAAATGATAAATTTGGAAAACCATACTTTAAAAAAACAAAAAAAATTAATGTGTTAATAAATAAAAAATTTAAGGTTAAAAATTATAATTTGTTTCTTTCAATTTCTGATGAAAAAGATTATTCAATAGCATTTACAGTTTTGCAGACTATTTAATGAGAGATAAAAATTTTATTATTGATAATATTAAAACCTTATTTTATGCTTTAATAATAGCGATAATAATAAGATCTTTATTTCTTCAACCTTTTTATATTCCCTCTTCATCAATGGAGCCTAATCTTCTGGTTGGTGATAGATTATTTGTTACAAAATATTCATATGGATATAGCAAACATTCTTTTCCATTTAGTCCTCCAATTTTTAAAGGAAGATTTTTTTTTAGCGAACCTAAAAGAGGAGATGTGATAGTTTTTAAAACTCCTGCTGATAATAGAACAGATTATATTAAAAGATTGGTTGGCTTACCTGGCGATAGAATTCAATTTATAGATTCAAATCTTTATGTGAATAATTCAGAAATTCTTAAAACGAGAATTTCAAAAGACGATGTTATTTTCTGCGGTGAAAGAAAAATAAAAGTATTTACATTTGAAGAAAAGTTTGAAAATAAAAAAAAATTTAAAACTGTTTATTTAAAAGATTTTTCTTTTCAAAATACAGATATTTTTGAAGTTCCTGAAGATCATTATTTTTTCTTAGGAGATAATAGAGATTGTTCTAAAGACAGCAGGTTTTTATCTAGCGTTGGATACGTACATAAAGACAATCTAGTAGGAAAAGCTCAATTTATTTTTTTTTCATCAGATAAATCAATTGGCAATTTTTTTGTTTTTTGGAAATGGAATAAATCTATGAGATTAGATAGATTTTTCAAAAGGATTAATTGATGAAAATTAATTTTCAAAATTTAGAAAAAAATTTAAAAATAAATTTTAAAAATAAATCCTTATTAAAACAATCTTTAACACATAAAAGCTATAATAAGATTGATAATAATGAAAAAATAGAATTTTTAGGTGACCGAGTTTTGGGGTTAGTTATTGCAAAAAAACTTTTAGAACTTTATCCAAAAGAAAAAGAGGGGATTCTTGATAAAAAGTTTGCATCATTGGTAAATAGGAATACTTGTTTAGAAATTGCCAAAAAAATTGAATTAGACAAATATATATTAACTTTTGATCAAAAAAGAAAAAAATTAATCGAGGATAAAGTTATAGCTGATAGTTGTGAAGCTTTGATCGGAGCTATTTATTTAGATAAAGGCTTTAGTTTTACCGAAAAAATTATAATGAATTTGTGGAAAACACATATAGAAAAAAGTGTTATTACTCAAGTAGATGCAAAAACTAAATTACAAGAATATTCATTAAAAAAATTTAAGAAACTACCAACATACAAACTGATTTCTAATACTGGTCCTAGGCACAAACCAATTTTTAAAATTAGTGTTAAGCTAATTAATACAAAATCATATCAAGCTGAGGGAAAATCAAAAAAAGATGCAGAACAAAATGCGGCTATGAATTGCTTAAAAGACATAGAAAAAAAATGATTTGGGACGACAAAGGTTTTTTAATATCAAAAAATAAATATAATGAGAATTCGTTAATTGCAGAAATATTTACTGAAAAACATGGTAAATTTTCTGGAATTATTTTTGGAGCCACTTCTAAAAAGATTAAAAATTATCTTCAAATTGGAAATCATTTACATGTCAATTACAATTCAAAATCAGATAATAAAATAGGTTACTTTAAAGTTGAAATCTTCGAAGCTTTATCACCAATTTATTTTGATAATTCTAAGAAATTATCATGCATCGTTTCTGCAATGAATTTAATTAAAATTCTTACAGCTGAGTCACAAAAAAATAAAAAAATTTACGATCTCATTGAAAAATTTTATCATATTTTAAGATCTGAAAATTGGATAAATAATTACATCTTTTGGGAATTAGATTTATTCAAAATTCTTGGTTATGATTTAGAATTAAAAGATTTAGTAAATAAAAAGAAAATCAATAATAGAGTTCAATATTATGCACAATCTTCTACTGAGTATAAAACTGTACCCAATTTTTTGATTGATAAAAATAATGAAGAAAATGATTTAAATAATCTATTAAAAGGCTTGAAATTAGTAGGAGACTACTTAGAAAAAACTATTTTAAAACCGAATAACATTAACTATCCATTGAGTAGACGACAATTTATTAATAATTTAAAATAGTCACTATAAAATTTGAGACAACCTATCAGCATAGTAGCTTACTATTGAGTTTGCTCCAGCTCTTTTAAATGATATCAAGCTTTCTAATATAGCTTTTTTATCAATTAAACCTTTATTAATACTATTGCTTAATAAACTATATTCCCCTGAAACTTGATAAGCTATTACAGGTATTTTAAAATTTTCTTTTACAAGCTTTATTATATCTAAATAAGGCATACCTGGTTTAATCATAACCATATCTGCACCTTCTTTTATATCTAAAGCAACCTCTCTTAATGCTTCATTATTATTCCTGAAATCCATTTGATAACTTCTTTTATCCCCTTTTAATAAATTTTTTGAACCTACAGCATCTCTAAAAGGACCATAAAAGCTTGAGGCGTATTTTACAGCATACGAAAGAATTTGTGTCATTTGATAATCATTCTTATCCAAAGCTTTACGTATTTCTCCAATTCTTCCATCCATCATGTCAGAAGGGGCAAGAACATCACATCCCATTTGCGCTTGTAGTAGTGATTGATTTATTAAAACTTCAATTGTTTCATCGTTTAGAACATAATTAGATCTTAATAAACCATCATGTCCATGTGATGTATAAGGATCTAAGGCAACATCACACATTATTCCTATTTCATTTTTATATCTTTTTTTTATAAATTGTATGGCTCTACAAACCAAATTGTCTTCATTTAAAGCTTCAGTACCTAGATTATTTTTTTTATTTTTTTCTGTATAAGGAAATAATGCAATCATAGGTAATCTGTTTTTAATTGCCTTATCAACAATTCTAGATAGGTTATTTATCGTATACCTATATACATCTGGCATAGATTTGATTTTTTGCCTTTTATTTTTACCCTCTATAATAAATATGGGAAGAATAAAGTCATTTGGTGATAAGCTGTTTTCTTCAATTAATCGTCTAGACCAATTATATTTGCGACTGCGTCTAAGTCTCAAGCTAGGGTATTTTCCTGTAATCATATTTAAAAATATTTATTATATGCGACAAATGTTATATACAAATATATCTTAAAAAAGATAATAAACAATATTAGGAGACAATTAGATACAAATGAGTTTAAATTTTGATGACTTTCAAAAGCAAGATGTCAAGTTTGATATAAACGAACTTAAAAAAGCTTATAAAGAAATACTTAAAATTAGAGACTTTAGTGGACCTGAGGGTGTTTCAAACTTTGGGGCAATTTCATTAACGCAAATTCCAGGTGATCCGGAATCTATTAAAGGTCATAAAGCAAGGGGTGTATTTTGGACAAAACCAGATGGATCAGGCAAAGAAGTTATTCGTGATGAAAAAATTAATGAGGCTGCTTATTCAGAATTTATTGAGGATTACAAAAATACTTACTTTAAAGAAGTTTTTGATGTCTTATCCTCTAAATATAAACTTGGAAGAATTAGAATACTATTAAAGCAACCAAGATCTACTTTAAGTTGGCACAGGGATCCAGAACCAAGACTACATATTCCAATAATTACTAATCCAGGTTCAATCATGGTAATAGATAATGTTGCAAAACACATGCCTGCAGATGGTTCAGTTTGGATTACAAATAATACCAAATACCATAACGCTTTTAATGGTGGAGAGGAAAACAGGATACATTTAGTTGCATGTGTTCTTGATCATAAATTTAATTAGTTTGAAAAAATTATTTATTTCATCAGATCACGCAGGTTTTAATCTCAAGGAAGAAATTAAGAAGAAGTTTAAAAAAAAATATTTTTTTATAGATTTAGGCGCAGATAATCCAAAGACTTCTGTTAACTATCCTGATTATGCTCATAAACTTTGTAAAAAAGTATCAAAAAATAGTAAAAATTTTGGTATTTTGGTTTGTGGATCTGGAATGGGCATGTCTATGGCGGCGAACAGACACAAAAAAATAAGGGCTGCAGTGTGTTATTCTGTAAAAAACACAAAATTATCTAGATTGCATAACAATGCAAATATTATTACATTGGGATCTAGGTTAATAAAAAAAAATACTGCTTTTAAGTGTATAGAGGTTTTTATAAAAACTAAATTTGAAGGTGGTAGGCACAAAAAAAGAGTAAAAAAGATTTGAAAAAAAATGTCAAGTGAAAGTAAATATATAAATTCGAATTATGAAGATTTTTTTGAAAAAAGTCTTTCAAAAAGTGATCCAGATTTGTTTAAAGCCATTAACGACGAACTTATAAGACAACAAAATCATATTGAATTAATTGCATCAGAGAATATAGTTTCTCAAGCTGTATTAGAGGCACAAGGATCAGTGTTGACAAACAAATATGCTGAAGGCTATCCAGGAAAAAGATACTATAATGGTTGTGAACACGTTGACGTTGCTGAGCAACTTGCTCTGGAAAGAATTAAAAAACTTTTTAACTGTAAATATGCGAATGTTCAACCTCATTCAGGAGCTCAAGCTAATGGTGCTGTGTTTTTAGCTCTATTAAAACCAAATGATACATTTATGGGAATGAGTTTAAATTCAGGTGGGCACATTACGCATGGATTAAAGATATCCATGTCTGGTAAATGGTTTAATGCAATTAGTTACGATGTAGACAAAAAATCTGAACTTATTGATTATGATAGTGTTGAAAAACTTGCACTAGAACATAAACCAAAACTTATTATTGCTGGTGGCAGTGCGTATTCAAGAGTAATTGATTTTAAAAGATTTAGAGAAATTGCTGACAAAGTTGGAGCATATCTAATGGTTGACATGGCACATTTCTCAGGCTTAGTTGCAGGAAAAGGATATCCTAATCCATGTGACTATGCTCATGTAGTAACTTCAACGACACATAAAGTTTTTAGAAGTGCAAGAGGTGGTATTATTTTATCAAATGATTTAGATTTAGGAAAAAAATTTGATACAGCAGTATTTCCTGGTTATCAAGGTGGACCTTTAATGCATATCATAGCAGCTAAAGCGGCAGGATTTTTTGAGGCTTTGAAACCTGAATTCCAAACTTATATAAAAAATGTTTTAGCTAATGCAAAGATGTTAGCTGAAACTTTAAAAAATAATGGCTTTAAGATTTACTCAGGTGGAACAGATACACATTTAATGTTAGTTGATTTAAGACCATTTAATGTAAAAGGAAATTTAGCTTCAGAAAGTTTGTGTAGAGCTAATATTACTTGTAATAAAAATGGAATACCCTTTGATACAGAAAAACCTATGATCACATCAGGTATTAGGTTAGGTTCTCAAGCTGCAACTACGAGAGGTTTTGGATTAAAAGAATTTGAAAAAGTTGGAAAAATGATAACAAAAGTTATTAAAGGATTGTCTGATAATCCAGAGGATAATAGTAAAGTGGAAAATGAAGTGAAAAATGAAGTTGTAGATTTATGTTCTAATTTTCCAATTTATAAAAATCTAAATAAATGATCTGCCCATGTGAAAAAAAAGGTGAGACGTCAGTTGTAGACTCGCGTCCAACTGAAGATGGCACAGCAATCCGTAGAAGGAGACTTTGTAGCTGTGGTACAAGATTTACTACATTTGAAAGAATTCAACATCGTGAAATCATGGTTGTTAAAAAAAATGGAAGAAAATCCTCTTTTGATAGAGATAAATTGGCCAAATCAATTTATATTGCTTTAAAAAAAAGACCATTAGACTCAGACACTATTGAAAAATTTATTAGTCGTATTTCTAGATCTCTAGAGGAACTAGGACAAAATGAAATTTCAAGTAATACAATAGGGACTATGGTTATGGAAGGTTTGAAAGAACTTGATCCGGTTGCGTATGTTAGATTTGCATCAGTTTATCGTAATTTTAGAGAAGAAAAAGATTTTGTACAATTTGTGGACAAACTAGATGTCTACAAAAAAAGATAAATTTTCAATAAAAGATAAGAATTATATGAAACTTGCTATTAATTTAGCAAAAGCCCGAAAAGGATTAACGGGTGAAAATCCATCAGTTGGTTGCTTAATAGTAAAAGACGATAAGATTATTTCAATAGGGCAAACAGGTTATAATGGTCGCCCTCATGCTGAATCTAGTGCTATTAAAAATTCTTTTCAAGATTTAACAGGTGCTAAAATGTATGTAACGCTTGAACCTTGTAATCATTATGGAAAAACACCCCCATGTACTAAAAGTATAATCAAAAGTGGCATCAAAGAAGTTTTTTACTCAATTAATGATATAGATAATAAAGTTAAAGGTAAAAGTTTTAAAATCTTAACTAAAAAAAATGTTAAAGTTAGGAGAGGTCTTTTAAAAAAAGAAGCTATTGATCTTTATGACTCATATATAATTAATAGAAAATATAGAGTTCCTTTTGTTACAGCAAAAATTGCAGTATCAAAAAATAAACTTATATATAGTGAAAAAGTAAAAAGAATAACTAATCAAACTTCAGATAAGCTATCTCATTATCTAAGATTTAAAAATGATGGTTTAATGATTTCCAGTAACACTCTAAATATAGATAATCCAAAATTAAACTGTCGTTTGAATGGATATGAAAAATTCTCTCCAAAAAGAATTATTTTAGATAAAAATTTAAATATTGGCATGAATACTTATATTTACAAATCAGCAAAAAATGATAATACTATAATTTTTCACCACTCATCAAATCATTCTAAAATTAAAGTCTTAAAAAAAAGGGGGATAAATTTAATCAAATCAAAATTAAACACTAAAAAAAAATTTGATTTAAAAACCATTCTTAAAAAATTATTTTCTTTAGGTATTAGAAACTTATTAGTTGAAGGAGGAGAAAAGCTTACAAAAAATATGCTTAAGAATAGATTAATAAATCAATTTTATTTGTTCGAAAGCTTAAAAACTCTACCAAAAACAAAAAATTATGTAATTTTTACATCCAGTAATATTTTAAATAGAAACTATATAATTAGATCAATGATAAGTTCAAAACTAGCCAAAGACAAAATTACCATCTATAAAAGATAATATGTTTAACGGAATTATTTTTAACAAAGGTATTGTAAAAAAGATTTTTAAAAGACCTAAGGGTATAAATATATTTATTCAATCAAATATAAAATTATCTAAAAAGGATATTGGTGTTTCCGTTGCTTGTGATGGTGTTTGTTTAACTCTTGTAACAACTAAGAGTAAGATAATGGAATTTTATCTATCTAATGAAACGATCGAAAGATCAAAATTTAAATTTCTCAAAATAAATGAACAAATAAATTTAGAACTACCACTTAAATATGGTCAAAAAATATCTGGTCATATTTGCCAAGGGCATGTTGATACAGTAGGAAAAATTAAAGATATCAAAAAAATTGATAAATCTTACCTTTTTGACTTTGAAATTCCCTCAAAAGAGAGGAAAAATATAATTGAAAAAGCCTCAATATGTATAAATGGTATTTCATTAACTATATCTAAAGTTACTAAAAAAGGATTCCAAATTTGGGTTATTCCTCATACATTTAAGTTAACAAATTTATCTAAAATTAACCGAGGTAGTTTAGTTAATGTTGAGATAGATATACTCTCTAAATATGTAAAAAATTTTTTTAATGAAAAAAAGTAATTATTCCTCAATTGAATTGATAATAAAAACTGCCCAAAAAGGTGGGATGTTCATATTGGTTGATGACGAAAGAAGAGAAAATGAAGGTGATTTAGTAATTTCTACATCAGATACAAATGCGAAAAATATTAATTTTATGGCAAAGTATGGACGAGGTTTAATTTGTTTGGCTTTAGACAGTTTGCAGGCAAAAAGATTAAACTTGTCATTAATGTCTCCTGTTAATCAATCAAGAAATAAAAC